>CAILUI010000302.1 GCA_903837355.1 uncultured Victivallales bacterium | reverse complement strand
CTGGTGGAAGAGCGACCCCAAGCCGTATCTGCCGGAGGGCCGCTTCATCGACGGCGTCCAATGGCATGGCCTGATGCCGGTGGACTCCACCTTCTGCGGCCCGGACCTGCCTGACCAGCACTACGATGACGCCACGCTCATGGCGTTGCTCAAAGCGGTGAAGGCGGTCGGCGGCGCCATGACCTTCAACCTGCCAATCTCACGCGAGGGCCGCATCCCTGAAGCCAGCCGCGCGCAGATGCAGCGCCTCGGGCACGCGCTCATCGCCCCGTAGCGCGAGCGCCGCCGCCCGCAGGTCACGACCTGAGACGGTGGCCTCCTGGGGTGACCTCAAGGGCGGTCGACGCGGGGCCGTCCAGCAGCGCTTCTACGTGGGGCGACTGGACGGAAGCAGCGGCAAGGTCCGGGTGAGCAAGGGGATCGCGGGTGGCTCCGGGGTGGAGGCTGATCTGGACGAACTGCGGCGGCGGGTTCATTCGCAAAGACCCGCTCTCCGCCCAGATCGGCTACACCCTGGCCGCCGCCCTGATGTTCGGCACCGACGAGACCATCCAGCAGGCGGCTCCGGGAATGTGCTTCGACGGCCTGCTGCGCCGGGACAACGTGGACCGCTACGATGACCGCCTACTGCTGTATACCAACCTGATCGACACCTTCGACCTGCTGATGGGGTTTGTCGGCAAGCATCTGAACGACCCGTTCCACCTCGAAGGCAATGAGCGCATCAGCCTGGGGGACCGCATCTTCCGCGAGCTGGTCTCCAACCTCATCGCCCACCGGGAGTACACCAGCGCCGCACCGGCCACCATGACTATCTTCCGGGACCGGGTGATCTTCCGCAACCCGCGTGTGCCACACCTCCGCGGCCGCATCGACCCTGCCCACTTCACGCCCTTCGCGAAGAACCCCACCCTCTGCCGGTTCATGCTGCAGCTCGGTCGCTACGAGGAAGTGGGCTCCGGCCGGTACACTGAACGGCGTTGCGGCCACGGCGCTTTCCTGAAACGGCCTTGGCCTCTGGCGTTGCGTAACCCGACCGGGCTCCTATAGTGGGACTGCCTGCCGTGGGGGCAGGGCTGACCCTCAGGCGCGCATCGACAGCCCGCTGACGGGGCACCGTGGGCAGCCCGCGCCACCAAGGCGACACGCCGCCTGGAGTCTGCATCCACTGAACGATCGCCGTGGGCGCGGGTCTGCGCCTGATGGCCTGAGAGGAAAGCACGGATGCCCCTGAAGAAGTCCGAGTTGTACAGCTCGCTTTGGAAGAGCTGCGATGAGCTGCGCGGCGGCATGGATGCCTCGCAGTACAAGGACTACGTGCTGGTCCTGCTGTTCGTGAAGTACGTGTCGGACAAGTATGCCGACCAGCCGGATGCCCTGCTCGATGTGCCGCCGGCCGGCAGCTTTGCCGCCATGGTGGCGCTCAAGGGCGACAAGGAGATCGGGGACAAGGTCAACAAGATCATCGGGGCCCTGGCCGACGCCAATGGCCTCCGGGGCGTGATCGACGTGGCCGACTTCAATGACGAGGACAAGCTCGGCAAGGGCAAGGAGATGGTCGACCGCCTGTCGAACCTGGTCGGCATCTTCGAGTCCCTCGACTTCGGCCGCAACCGCGCCGAGGGCGATGACCTGCTGGGTGACGCCTACGAGTACCTGATGCGGCACTTCGCCACGGAGTCGGGCAAGAGCAAGGGGCAGTTCTACACCCCGGCCGAGGTCTCGCGGGTGATGGCCAAGGTGGTCGGGGTGGGCCACGCCAGCAGGTCCGACCAGACGATCCACGACCCGACCTGCGGCTCGGGCTCGCTGCTGCTCAAGGCCCATGACGAGGCCAAGGGCCGCACTGGTCTCGACCTGGCGCTCTACGGGCAGGAAATGGACAACGCCACCGCTGCCCTGGCGCGCATGAACACGATCCTGCACGGCTGTCCGTCGGCGGAGATACGGAAGGACAATACGCTCTCGGCACCGCAGTTCCGGGCCGCGGACGGCAGCCTCAAGACCTTCGACTTCATCGTCGCCAATTTCCCCTTCTCGACCAAGGCCTGGAGCAACGGCTTCGACCCGGCCAACGATCTGTACCACCGCTTCGCCTTCGGCATTCCGCCGCAGAAGAACGGTGACTATGCCTTCCTGCTGCACATCCTGGCCACGCTCAGGAGCACGGGCAAGGCCGCGGTCATCCATCCGCACGGGGTGTTGTTCCGCGGCGGCGCCGAGGCCGTCATCCGCCGCGAGATCGTCGGGCGCGGCACCATCAAGGGCATCATCGGCCTGCCGGCGAACCTCTTCTACGGCACCGGTATCCCGGCCTGCATCATCGTGCTGGACAAGGAGAACGCCCAGGCGCGCAAGGGCATCTTCATGATCGACGCCTCCAAGGGCTTCGTCAAGGATGGCAACAAGAACCGCCTGCGCGCCCAGGACATGCACCGCATCGTCGACACCTTCACCCGCCAGCTCGAGGCCCCCGGCTACTCACGCCTGGTGCCGCTGGCCGAGATCCTCGACCCCAAGAACGACTGCAACCTCAACCTGCCGCGCTACATCGACAGCAGCGAACCGGAGGACATCCAGGATATCGACGCCCACCTGCGCGGCGGCATCCCCGACCGCGACCTCGACGCTCTCGGCCGCTACTGGCAGGTCCTTCCCGGTGTGCGGCCGTTGCTGTTCGAGAGTGCGGGGCGGCCGGGTTACAGTCGGCTGCGGTTGCCCGTGGCCGAGGTCAAGGCCGCCATCTTCGGCCATGCGGAGTTCACCGCCTTCAACGCCACCAACACCGCGCTCTTCGCCGCCTGGCGTACGGCCGCCGCGCCGCGGTTGCGGTCCATCCGGCCCGGCGACCACCCCAAGGCGCTTATCGAGACCCTGTCTGAGGATCTGCTGGAGACCTTCCGCGCGGCCCGGCTGCTCGACCCCTACGACGTCTACCAGCACCTCATGGACTATTGGGCCGAGACTCTGCAGGACGACGTGTACATGATCGTCAGCGACGGCTGGAATGCTGTGCTGGACGGCGAGCCCAACACCGACCTGATCCCCGAGGCGCTGATCGTGGCCCGGTACGTCGCCGCCGACCAGGCCGAGGCTGAGAAGCTCGAGGCCGAGCGCGACGCCATCACGCGCGAGCTGGAGGAACTCGAAGAGGAGCACGCCGCCGAGGATGGCCTGCTGGCCGACGCCAGAACCGAGAAAGGCAAGCTGACGAGGGCGAGCGTAAAGGACCGCCTTGCGGCGATCATCTCCGATCCGTCAGATGCGTCCGATCCGTCCGATCCGTCCGACTCCCCCGACGAGCGCGCCATCCTGGCGCAGTACCTGAAGCTGGCCGACCGCGAGGCCGACGCCGGCCGGCGGGTGAAGGCGACGCAGAAGGCGCTCGCCGCCAAGGTGGCCGCCAAGTACGCCAAGCTCACTGCGGACGAGGTCAAGGCGCTCGTGGTCGATGACAAGTGGCTGGCCGCCCTCGCCGCCGCCGTACAGGGCGAACTGGACCGTGTCTCGCAGACCCTCACCGGCCGCATCCGCCAACTGGCCGAGCGCTACGCCACGCCGCTGCCGCAGCTCACCGAGGAGGTCGCCGCCCGCGCCGCCCGCGTCGACGCGCACCTCAAGCGCATGGGGGCGGTATGGCCGTGAAGCCCGGCTACAAGCAGACCGAGGTCGGCGAGATCCCGGAGGAGTGGGCGGATGTCGTTCTGGACTCGGTTACGAAGCGCGGCAGTGGTCACACCCCCGACAAGAAGCACCCGGAGTACTGGAACGGGCGCATCAACTGGGTATCGCTAGCTGACTCTGATGCGCTGGATGACCGTTACATCGAGGACACCGCGGCCACGATCACGCCTGCAGGAGTCGCCAACTCATCTGCAGTTCTGCACCCAGCAGGTACGGTCATTCTCTCTCGGGACGCGGGTGTAGGCAAGAGCGCAATCATGAAGGTCAGCATGGCTGTTAGCCAGCACTTCATGGCATGGCGATGCGGACCGCACTTGGATAATCTGTTCTTCTATTACTGGCTTCAGGCAGAGAAGCCGGAATTCGAGAGGATCGCGAACGGAAGCACCATCAAGACAATAGGTCTCGCCTACTTCCAGGCTCTCAGGATCCCACTGCCGTCCCTTTCTGAACAGCGCGCCATCGCGGCGGCGCTGGGAGATGTGGATGCGCTGATCGGCGCGCTGGACCAGGTCATCGCCAAGAAGCGTGACCTCAAGCAGGCTGCCATGCAGCAACTCCTCACCGGCCAGGCCCGCCTGCCGGGCTTCTGCGGGGAGTGGGGAGTGAAGCGGCTGGGGGAGGTGCTTGAGATCCAGAAGGGGCAACTGATCACCGAGAAGGAAGCAGTCCCAGGCGCTGTCCCAGTGATCGCTGGCGGCAAGGTTCCCGCGTACTTCCACAACAGACCTAACCGCACCGGTAAGACAATCACAGTGAGCGCTTCTGGTGCGAGTGCTGGCTACGTCGCATTCTTCGACAGGCCCATCTTCGCCTCTGATTGCTCCACCATCGGCGAAGGCGTCGAGTACTCCATCGAGTTCATCTTCTACCAACTGGAGCTCAGGCAGGCCACGATCTACAAGGCACAGACCGGCGGAGCTCAGCCACACATACACGCCGATGATCTGTCGCCGCTGGAAGTCGGGTTCCCCCGCCGCCCCGAGCAGACCGCCATCGCGGAAGTCCTCACGGACATGGATGCGGAGATCGCAGCCTTGGAGCAGCGCCGGGACAAGACCCGCGCGCTGAAGCAGGGCATGATGCAGGAGTTGCTGACCGGGAGGACGCGCCTGGTATGAGCCGCGCCGAGCCACGCAACTCGTTCTGCATCGGCTGGGACGTGGGTGGGTGGAACTGCGACCGGAACCCCAGCAGCCGCGACGCCATCGCCATCATCGACTCCGGGCTGGCCATCCTGGGGCAACCCTGGCGGGGCACCCTGCGGGAGTGCATCAAGACACAGACAAGCAGGATGCCCTGACCTGTGCCATAGTAGCCTACCTCTTCGGGAACAGGGCAGAGGACCTTGCACCCCCCGGCAATGACGTGCCCGAGAGCGAAGGCTGGATCTGGGTGCCGAGGGATAAGCTGAGGTCGCCGACTGGGAGGACGCGTCTCGTATGAGGAGCTACTGCCGCGTCATGCTGGGCAGGAGGAGCGTCTTTGCCGAACAGTGCTTCGCCGGGGACTTCATCGGTGTCGACTACAGCATCGCAGAGGACTTGAGCCAGAAGCTCCCCGAGGAGTGGCGCGTCTTCAACCGGCAGTTCATCCCCGTATTCCTGGCAGGGCACCCGGACAAGACCAGGATCAGTGCCGGGTTGGCCTGCGGCGCCCTGTGGACGGTCACCAAGGGCATCCGCAAAGGCGACATCGTGCTCTGCCCGGATGGTGCCGGCGCCTACCGCGTCGGCGAAGTGATCAGCGACTACCAGTACGTGCCCGGTCCGGTGCTGCCGCATCGGCGCCCGGTGCAGTGGTTGCCGCAGTCCATCGACCGCTCCTCGATGAGCGACGGGCTGAGGAACTCCACTGGCGCCCCCGGCACAGTCAGCGATATCTCAGCGCACCGGGATGAGATCGAGAAGCTGATCGGCGCGGGTAACCGGGAGAACGTGGCGGATATGAGAGAGGCCCCGCACATCCGGGCTCCCGGCTCGATGGCCAGACATGCCGGGATGAGACTGCCGACGCGGATTTGTTCCGGTCCGGGCGCAACACGCCGGACCGCCGATGAGGCCCATCACACAGCCAGAGTCACAGCCAGAGTCGCAGCCAGAGTCGGTCGTGGGGTGGACCCCCGCGGCCGCGTCGACAAGCAGACGCTGCAACACGTGGTGGAGCTGGGCGGGCGCTACCCAGGAAACTACCCAGGAAACTACCCAAGACCGGAACCCGCGCGCGGCTGCGGGTGGAGCCTTCCTCACGCGGCGGCGCCGGCAGTGGACGCTCGTGGGTGTTTGTAGGTGCTTATTGCATGGTATACCGTTGTGACGCTATACAGCGGTATAGATCGCTATACTCCCGAGACATCCCAGCCGGATTTCCAGCGTTAGGCGGCGGCCGAGGCGCGGACGCCGGTAGAAACGCCGGTAGAAACGCCGGTAGAAACGCCGGACTGCATCGTGGAGCTGCTGGCCGCGCACGGCCTGAGTAGGCCTGAGCCCATGGAGCAGTCGCCGGAAGTCGAGGCACTGCTGGGGAAGAAACCAGGGAGATCGCTAGGGAGAAAACTCGGGAGAAGATCCTGCGTCTTGTGCAGGAACGCCCGGGGATCTCCATGGCCGACCTGGCAGCGCTCCTCGGGATTACCGAAAAGGGCGTTGAGTGGCAAGTCCGCAGGCTGAGAACGGCGGGCCTGCTCACGCGTGTGGGGCCGGCCAGGGGCGGGCACTGGGAGGTCGTGGGATGAGTCCCGTCGGTGACATAGAGAAGAAGACGCAGGCGCGCGTGGTGGCGCTGCTGCGCGAGCAGCTCGGCTACGACTACCTGGGCAACTGGGAAGAGCGCGCCGGCAACCGTTGCATCGAGACCGGGCTGCTGCGCGCCTGGCTCAGCAGGCAGGGGCACGACGAGGCCCTGATTGCCAAGGCCCTCTACGAGCTGGAGCAGGCCGCGGGGGACACCAGCAAGAGCCTGTACGACCGCAACCGCGGGGTCTATGAGGTCTTGCGCTACGGGGCCAAGGTGCGGCCCGAGGTGGGCGAGAACAAGCTGACCGTCTGGCTTATCGACTGGAAGCACCCCGAGCGGAACCACTTCGCCATCGCCGAGGAGGTGACCGTCGTCGCGGCCGACCCGAAGGCGTTCGGCAAACGCCCAGACATCGTGCTCTACGTCAACGGCATCGCGCTCGGGGTCCTGGAACTCAAGCGCTCTATGGTCTCAGTGGCCGAGGGGATCCGGCAGAACCTCGACAACCAGAAGAAGGTGTTCATCGAGCCCTTCTTCGCCACGGTGCAGTGGCTGATGGCCGGCAACGACACCGAGGGGTTGCGCTACGGGGCGATCCAGACCCCGGAGAAGCACTACCTGACCTGGAAGGAGCCCAGCGCGGTCGCCAACCCGCTGGACCGGGGCCTGCTGCAGCTTTGCGGCAAGGCGCGCTTCCTGGAGCTGATCCACGACTTCATCGTCTTCGATGCTGGGGTGAAGAAGCTGTGCCGGCACAACCAGTACTTCGCGGTGCGCGCCGCACAGGAGCACGTGCGGCGCCGCGAGGGCGGTATCATCTGGAACACTCAGGGCTCGGGCAAGAGCCTGATCATGGTCTGGCTGGCCAAGTGGATCCGCGAGCACGTGACGGCGGCCCGCGTGCTGATCGTCACCGACCGCATGGAACTGGACGAGCAGATCGAAAAGGTGTTCATGGGGGTCAACGAGGGCATCTACCGCACCACCAGCGGGGCTGACCTGATCGCCCGGCTCAACGCCGCCGCGCCCTGGCTGCTGTGCTCGCTAATCCATAAGTTCGGGGCCAGGGAGGACGGCAGCGAGGCGGCGGACGTCCAGGGGTACATCCGGGAGTTGAAGCGGGCGCTGCCGCCGGGTTTCGCGGCCAAGGGCGACCTCTACGTCTTTGTGGACGAGTGCCACCGCACGCAATCCGGCGAGCTGCACCAGGCGATGAAGGCGATCCTGCCGGGGGCGGTGTTCATCGGCTTCACAGGCACGCCGCTGCTGAAGGATGACAAGCAGACAAGCATCGAGATCTTCGGGCGCTACATCCACACCTACCGGTTCGACGAGGCGGTGGGGGACAAGGTGGTGCTCGACCTGCGCTACGAGGCGCGGGACATCGACCAGCGCATCACCTCGCAGGCCAAGATCGACCAGTGGTTCGAGGCCAAGACCAAGGGGCTGACCGACCTGGCCAGGGCGCAACTCAAGCAGCGCTGGGGCACGTTGCAGAAGGTCCTTTCCAGCCAGTCGCGGCTGGAACAAATCGCTGCCGACATCATGATGGACATGGAGACCCGCGACCGGCTCAAGAGCGGCCGCGGCAACGCCCTGCTGGTCTCGGGCAGCATCTACCAGGCCTGCAAGCTCTACGAGCTCTTCGCCAAGACCGACCTCAAGGGCAGATGCGCCATCGTCACCTCCTACGAGCCCTCGGCGAACGATCTCAAGGGCGAAGAGAGCGGCGAAGGCGAGACCGAGAGGCTGGGCCAGTACCGCATCTACCAGGCAATGCTGGCCGACTGGTTCAACCAGGCGCCGGAGAAGGCCGTGAACCGGGTGGAGGAGTTCGAGAAGGCGGCGAAGAAGAAGTTCATCGAAGAGCCGGGGCAGATGAAGCTCCTGATCGTGGTGGACATGCTGCTGACCGGCTTCGACGCGCCGCCGGCGACCTACCTGTACATCGACAAGCAGATGCGCGACCACGGCCTGTTCCAGGCCATCTGCCGGGTGAACCGGCTCGACGGCGACGACAAGGAATACGGCTACATCGTCGACTACAAGGATCTCTTCAAGAGCCTGGAAGGCGCCGTGAACGACTACACCTCGGGCGCACTCGACGGCTATGACAAGGGCGACGTGGCCGGGCTGTTGAAGGAGCGGCTGGGCAAGGCGCGGGAACGGCTGGAAGAGGCCCGCGAGGCAGTACGGGCGCTGTGCGAGCCAGTGGCGGCTCCGCGTGACACGATGGCCTACGTGAGGTACTTCTGCGCCCAGGACTCGGGCAATGCCGAGCAGCTCAAGGCCAATGAGCCCAACCGGCTGGCGCTGTACAAGCACGTGGCGGCCCTGGTGCGCGCCTTCGCCAACCTCGCCAGTGAGCTGACGGAAGCGGGGTACACGCCGGCCGAGGCTGAGGCCGTGCGGGCCGAGGTCGACCATTACGAGAAGGCCCGTACTGAGGTGAAGCTCGCCAGCGGCGACTACATCGACCTCAAGATGTATGAGCCGGCCATGCGGCACCTGATCGACACCTACATCCGCGCCGAGGACAGCAAGAAGGTGTCGGCCTTCGACGACATGTCGCTGATCCGGCTGATTGTCGAACGCGGCGCGGCGGCGGCGCTGGAGGCGTTGCCCGAGGGCATCCGCAAGGACAAGGGCGCCGCGGCCGAGGCCATTGAGAACAACGTCCGCAAGCTGATCATCGACGAGTCGCCGGTCAACCCGAAGTACTACGAGCAGATGTCGAAGCTGCTGGATGCGTTGGTCGAGCTGCGCCGGAAGGACGCCATCGAGTACCAGGCGTACCTGGCCAAGATCGCCGAGCTGACCCGGAAGGTGACGAACCCCGAGACGGGCGGCCAGTACCCCGGCACGCTGAACACGCGGGCCAAGCAGGCGCTGTACGATAACCTCAGTCAGGACGAGGGTCTGGCCATCGCCGTCCACGAGGCCGTGAACACCAACCGGCAAGACGGGTGGCGCGACAACACCTTCAAAGTGCGGAAGGTCAGGACCGCCATCAAGGCCGCGCTGAACGGCGACGAGGCGCTGGCCGACGAGATTCTGAAAGTGGTGCGGAAACAGGGTGAGTACTGACGCGCACATGATCACGGTGGGCGGGGTGCAGGTCCAGGTGATCCGCAAGGACATCAGGAACCTGCATCTTGGCGTCTACCCCCCCGGCGGCCGGGTACGCGTGGCGGCGCCCCTGACCGTCAGCGACGACGCGGTACGCCTGGCCGTGATCGGCAAGCTGGGCTGGATCAAGCGGCACCGGGGCCAGTTCGCGGCCCAGCCGCGTCAGTCCGCGCGGGAGATGGTCAGCGGCGAGAGCCACTACTACCTGGGACGACGGTACCGCCTGCGGGTTACCGTAGACGAGGCCGCGGTGGCCAAGGTCGTGCTGCGCAACCGGACCACGCTGGAACTGCGCGCGCGGCCTGACCTCGATGCAGAGGGGCGCGAGCGCCTCCTGCAGTGCTGGTACCGGGAACGCCTGCGGGAGCTTGCCCAGCCCCTTGTGAGCAGATGGGAAGGCATCCTGGGGGTGCAGGCCGCCGAGTGGGGCATCAGGAGGATGAAGACCCGCTGGGGAGGCTGCAACCCCGCGGCCCGGCGCATCTGGCTGAACCTTGACCTGGCCAAGAAGCCGCCGCAGTGCCTGGAATACCTCATCGCCCACGAACTCACCCACCTCATCGAGCCGCACCACGACAGCCGCTTCACCGCCCTCATGGACCGGCACCTACCCAACTGGCGCATGCATCGACAGGAGCTGAACGCAACCCCGCTGGGGCACGCCGAATGGAAGTACTGATGCACATGCGTCAATCCATCCGCTGTCACGGAGTCTCCATCCGTCGGACCTTCCGTGTCCGCTGGCCTGCAGAACGAGAACAGCTCGGAGGGGGCCTTCTCGCTGAGGTCTCATGCGTCCGCGCGAGACTCACCCGCATACCCTCTGCTGCCGGCGTAGGCGTCACCCCGATCCCTTTGGGCCCGCACTGCATGGGCGGAGGCATGGCGGAGGATGTACTACACGCCGGCCGGGCGCTACGATCTCCGCCACCACCAGCATGGACGGGCCGTCGGCACACTGCAGAGGTCAGGAAAAATCGTCAGGGACAGCCCTGATGGGTGCCGATCAGGGGGAACCGATAGCCCCGGCGGGGCGACTTCGGGGGGCGTGTGGGTGACCCGTGTGGCCGGTGTGTGGCCACCGTGTGGGTGGATGTGTGGGCAATTGCCCTCCATTTTGCACCCTGCTTCAGGGTGTTTCAGGGAAATGGGAAAGACGGCAAAACGCGGGGGATTCGTGCGTAAGTGGAGTCATAACAGGCAAAAAAAGAGAGGCTTAGGATTTCTCCTAAGCCTCTCTAAGGTGGTAGCGGGGGCTGGATTTGAACCAACGACCTTCAGGTTATGAGCCTGACGAGCTACCGGGCTGCTCCACCCCGCAACATGACTGAGTTGTCAAACCGAGCAATACCTTACCGCTCCAGCGGCTCAAGTCAAGGGCTGTGAGACGCTTTCTGCAGGGTGGGTTCAGGCGAAATGCTGGCGCAGAGCCCAGAGGCCGAGGGCGGGATTGCTGATGAAGAAGACTTCCTCGCCATCGGGGAGGACATTGCGGCCGTCGGCCAGCTTGGCGGGATCGTAGCGCCGGGTCATGGTGTCGAGGTCGGCGGCGAGGAAGCCGGCGTTCTGAATGGCGGCGTGGGTCATGCCGGGACCCGGGCAGTAGGTGATGCGGAAGCGGCCTTCGCTGGAGCCGTGGATAAGGTGAGCGGCGGCGCTGAGGTTGTTACGGATGTCGTCGTGCTGGGCCACGGCGGCGAGGGTAGCGGGGGTGCCACGGTAGCCGTACTTGCGGATGAGCCGGTCGATCTCCGGGTCCTCGCCGAACTCGCGTAAGCCGGGAGCGAGGACGATCAGATCGCCGTCGTCGGCGATGACCATGCGGGTGCGGTAGACGCTCTTGTTGCCGAGCCAGGTGCTCTTGAACTCGTGGGGATCGAGGTAGACGACGACCTTGCGCAGGGGCTGGTCGAGCAGATCGAGGTTGACCTTCTGACTGAGGCGGGCGCCGGCGCTGAAGGTGGCCATGTCGTCACCGACGTAGAGGCCCCGCATCTCCATCTTGGCGGTGGCGCGGTTCTTGGCCATGACGGTGAGGACATAGACGATGGGCAGGTCGCGCAGGAAGGTGTCGCAGCCGTAGTTGAACAGGCGGCGCACCGGGGTGTCGCTACGGCCCATGATACGCTCCATGTTGTAGACGGCACCGAGGAAGTGGGAGCGGTTGATCATGTCGGCGCCGCCGACGCCGACCATGATGTTCTTGGTGTAGTTGGCCATGCCGACGACTTCGTGGGGCACGATCTGACCGACGGAGAGGATGAGGTCGTAGCCGTCGAAGAGCAGGCGGTTGGTCTCGACGCGTACGGGGGCGTCGAGTTTGCCCTCGGACCATTCGTGGAGGAGGGTCCCGGGAACCTCGCCAAGGTGACGGATGTCGCGGCGCCAATCGTGGACGCGGAAGCACTCGAGGGGGATATCCGGCCCGAACATGGTCCGGATCTCCTTCTCGGTCATAGCGAAGTGGGTGCCCAGCGCCGGGATGATGTCGACCTGGGCCCGCGGGGCGAGCAGGCCGTAGAGGATGGCGGTCAACTCACCGGCGTTGGAGTTGAAGCGGGTGAAGTCGGGCGGGATGATGAGGACTTTGCGCAGCGGTCGGGCCAGGGCCGCAAGGGCCTGCTGCAGGAGCGCTTCCTTGTCGTACCGGGTCAGGGCGAGAGCCTCGCCGCTGCGTTCTGCGAAGGTGGCCATACGAAGCGTCCTCCTGAGGCGGCGGGGCCCTCTGCCCGCGGGTCGCCGCCTGGTCTTGACACGGGGGAATATACCCCGGCGCGAGGCGCTGGGTAGGGAGCGTGGAGGTGTGGGACCACGGCGGCGTTGCCCGGGGCGCGCGCGGCGGCTATACTACAGCCGTCCGTGGGCGGGGGAACGACCGCGCGCGGCGGCAGCTACGGAAAGGCGGACGGGGCATGGCGGACGACAGCAAGGAACTCAGCCAGAGGATCCTCAAGATCCTGGCGGAGCGCAAGGGCGTGGGCATGCGCCGCAGCGAGTTGCGGCGCGAGACCGACTGCGGCCGGGGGGAGCAGGCGCAGCGCTTCAAGGAGGTCTTTCGCAGCCTGTGCGCGGAGGGGGTGCTGCTGCGGCAGCGCGGGGGGCGCTACGTACCGGCGCAGAGTCGCGATCTGCTGGCGGGGACGGTCCACGTCACCTTCCGTGGTTTCGGCTTCGTGACGCCGCGCGAGGGCGCCCAGGACATCTTCGTCCCGCCGCAGTTCCTCAATGGTGCCATTTCGGGGGACCGGGTGCTGGTGTCGTTGTGCGACGGCGAGGACGAGCGCGGGCCGGTGGGGCAGATCGAACGCATCACGGAGCGCGTGCATCGGGTGATGGTAGCCTCGCTGGTGGAGTTGCCAGCCGGGCCGGCGGTGCGGCCGCTACGGCGGGAGCTGCCGCCGTTCATCATGCTGGCCGAGCACGGACACACGGTGAGTCCGGCCGACGTTGACCCCGGCGACTGGGTCGAAGTGGGCCTGATACCGCAAGACGGTCCGCGCGCCCCCCTGCTGGCCGTGATCCTGCGCCGACTGGCCGCGGCCGACCCGATCACGGCTGACCTCGACGCCGTGGCCGTGGAGTACGGCCTGCCCGAGGCCTACTCGGAGGCAGAGCAGCAGGCGGCCGGGAAGCAGGTGGCCGAGCCCATGCCGCGCGAGGATGCGACGGCACTGGAGGTGGTGACCATCGACCCGGTGGACGCCAAGGATTTCGACGACGGCATCTCGCTGGAGCCGGGGGAGCGGCCGGGGACGGTGCGGATCGGGGTCCACATCGCCGACGTGGCGGCCTTTGTCCAACCGGGATCAGCGCTGGACGAGGGGGCTCAGCAACGCGGCTTCACAGCCTACCTGCCCGGACGTACCCTGCCGATGCTGCCACGGGCGTTGTCCTCGTGGCAGTGCAGCCTGATCGCGGGCGAGGAGCGGCTGGCGCATTCGGTGTACCTGGAGATCGTTGAAGCCAGCGGTGAGGTCCTCACTCGGCGCCGCACGCGAACGCGCATCCGGGTCCGGCAGCGGCTGACCTTCGAGGACGTAGGCGAGATCCTGGCCCAGGGCCGGGCGCCGGCGGCGGCCGCGATTCCGGAGGACGTCGTGCGCACGGTCTGCCACCTGGGCGAGGTGGCGTCGCGGCTGCGGGCGCTGCGGGCCACGCGCGAGGCCTTTCTGCAGTTGGCGGTACCCGAGATCCGGGTGCTCTGCGGGGAGACGCCACCCCGCATCCACACCCTGCAGCGGGTGGATGCGGGTCCGGCGCACGAGCTGGTGGAGGAGTTCATGCTGGCCGCCAACACGGCGGTCGCCGAAGAGTTGCTGGCGCTGGCGTTGCCGGGGCTGTTCCGCAACCACGCCGAGCCGCGACCGGCAGACCTGGTGGCGTTTGCGGAGTGGGCGCGGCAGACGCTGGGCACGCGCATCCCAGTCCTGCGCGACCGCGCGGCAGTGAATCACTTCATTGCGGCGGTGGCGCAGACGGGGTTGCGGGACACGGTGCTGGCGCAGTTCCTACGGGCTTTGCCGCGGGCGGGTTACGCGGCGACGTGTCAGGGTCACTATGGCCTGGGCAAGGCGGTCTACAGCCATTTCACCAGCCCCATCCGGCGTTATCCCGATCTGTTGGTGCATCAGCAACTGCTGGCCCACGATCTGGGGCGGACGGCGCGCTCCGCCGCCGAGTGCGAGGGCATCGGGACGGCCTGCACGAGCGCCGAGGAGCGGGTGGACTCGGCCTACTACGCGGCGGTGGACCGGCTCAAGCTGCGCTACCTGCGCGACCGGCAGGCGCAGAGCCCCGGCGAGCTCTATGAGGGCATCGTCTCGCGCTGCTCGAGCGATGGGTTGACCGTGTACCTGGCCGAGGTCGGTATGTATGGCAGCGTGGCGATCTCGCGTCTCAGCGGCGGGCCGTACCGGATGGACCGGCGCAGCGGGCGCCTGAGTGGCAGCCACGGTGGAAAAAGCTACAAGACCGGCGATGTTATCTATGTCCAATGCCGCCGCGCTGACACGGTCCGCGGAGAGTTGACCCTCGAGCCCGTCCAAGGGCGGATCTGAGGGGCCTCCGCGGTTTTTGTTCGCGGGCCAGTACCGAAGAGCAGGCGAGCAGGCCAGGCGAGGAGACGATGACGTGTTGACGATACTTTTGGGGTGTCTTGCGGGAGCGCTGCTGGCCTTGGGCCTGGGGTTCGCCTGGCCTGGCCATCTGTGGGCGCAGATCGTGGCCTGGTTCCTGGGCTTCTTCGGGGTTTCGATAGCGGTCAACCTGGCCATCCGTCGGCGGCTGGAGGCGATCTTCAAAGACGTGCAGACGCATATCGAGTCCACACAGGGCCAATTGCGCCGGCGCATCTCGGTGATGCAGAACCGCAACATGGGCGGTGGCAAAGCGGTGCAGAAACTGCTGGAGAAGGACCAGGATACCTCGATCCGCGACGCCGTGGCGATCCTGGACCGCGTGGCCCCGCTGAAGAAGTGGAATCTGCTGGCCGAGCGCCAGGCCAACACGCTCAAAGGACAGCTCTACTACCAGATCAAGGACTACGAGAGCGCCGGGCGCTGCCTGGACAAGAGCCTGGTGCCGACGCCCGACCCGCTGACGCTGGCCATCAAGATGGCGCTGATGTACCGGCAGGAGCGCTTCGACGAACTGGAGAAGGCCTTCCGCCGGGGCGTCAAACGCTTCCGGGATGAGAAGGGGGTGTTGCTCTACGGCCTGTACGCATGGGTTCTGGTGTCGCGGGAGCGCATCGATGAAGCCATCGTGGTGCTTGAACAGGGCAAGAACAAGACCGAGGATGCGACCATCAAGCAGAACTGGGAGCATCTGGCCAACGGGCGGGTGCGGCACTTCTCGAACTCCGGCCTGGGGGAGCAGTGGTACGCGCTGCACCTGGAGGAGCCGAAACCCGTGAAGATCCGCCAGACGCGCTTCGGCGGGCCGCTGCGGCGGCATTGAGAGGGATACGCCATGGACCTCAAAGTCCTGATTGCCAGTTTCGGCCTCATCTTCCTCGCCGAGCTCGGCGATAAGACCCAACTCACGGCACTGGCCTTTTCGACCTCCAGCCGCAGTCCGTGGAGCGTGTTTCTGGGCACGAGCCTGGCGCTGATCTGCACGACGGCCCTGGCGGTGGCCTGCGGGGAGGCGCTCTGTCGGTGGATCCCGGTGAAGATCCTGCACCTGGCCTCGGCAGTCATGTTTGTGCTGGTGGGACTGATCCTGCTGGTAAACCTGGCCCGCAAGGCCCCGGCGGAAGATGCGGCTCCGGCGGTGTTGCCCGTCGAGGGTGCGGCCACCAAAGCCGGTCCGCTGTCGTCCTTCATCGGCCGTCAGGCGGTGGTGTTTGAGGAGGATCTGGCGACCTTCATCCGGGAGAACGCGCCGACGGCCGGTACTCCTGAACTGCGCCAGGCCCTGGCCCACCTGGCGGAGCAGCACACGGCCCACGCGACAGCCCTCGCCGGAATCGGCAGCGCGGCAGATGTCGAGCGCGTGGCGGAAATGAACATGGACCTGGCCAAGGGCAGCCCCGAACGCCTGCTCGCCTCCCTGCGCCGGGCGGACAGCAGCCTGCCGGCAGATGCCACGTTTGACCGCATCATCCGCCGTCAGGAGGCCGCCGCGGAGTTCTACATCGCGTTGGCCCAGTTGGTGCGCTTCCACGACGCCAGAGACGTCTTCAGGGCCCTGGCGCTGGAGGAGATCCGGCTGGCCCAGGAGACCTGCGCGCTGGTGCACCACGAGGCGCCGACGGCCTAGTTCAGCCGAAGCCGGCCTGGCTGAGTTGCTCCCAGGTCACGCCGCCGCCTGCCGCCTGCCGGCGCTCCTCGCGGCGCAGGACGAACTTCCCGACCAGATCACCCTCGAGGTTGACCAGATCGCCCGGCTGAGCCTGGCGCAGACTGGTGCACTCCCAGGTATGCGGGATCAGCCGGACGCTGAACGATTCCGCCTGCAGGGAGGCGATGGTCAGCGAGATGCCGTTCACGGCGATGCTGCCCTTGGGCACCAGCAGGTCCTGCAGGTCTGCCGGGCTGGCCACGGTCAGTTCGATATCGTCCTCGCGACGCTCGAGGCGCAGGATGGCGGCCGTGGCGTCCACGTGGCCGGCCACCAGGTGGCCGGCGAGGCGGTCCCCGAGACGCAGGGCACGTTCCAGGTTGAGCGGACTGCCGGCGGCGGCCGTCGCCAGATTGGTGCGCGACAGGGTCTCGTTCAGGCAGTGGAAGGCCAGGCTGTGACTGGCGACGTCGATCGCCTCGACGGTCAGACAGGCGCCGTTGACGGCGATGCTGTCGCCGACGCGGATCTCGCCGACCGGCAGGCCAGTGCGCAGGCGCAGCTTGGCCGAACGTCCCGCGGGGCGACGTTCGAGCAGCGTCCCGACATCCTCAATCAGCCCCGTAAACATGCGTACAGTACCCCGTTACAAGCAGATCCTGACCAACGTGCGCGACCTGCAACCGTTGCAGAGACATGGCCTCCTCCAGGCGGGCCGGGTCGGCACCGCCGACCACCGGGCGGCTGCCGCGGCCGCCTAAGAGTCGCGGCGCCACGAAGAACGCCACTTTGTTGACGACCCCCGCCCGCAGCGCCGCCGCCGCCAACTCGCCACCGCCTTCCAGCAGGAGGGTGGTCAGCTCACGCTGGCCGAGGTCATTGAGAAACTCCACCCACTGCGCCTGGCTGACGGGTTTGGCGACGATCGGCGGGCGGTCCGGGTCGTCCGCGACGGCGCGATCCGCCGGCAGGGGGCGGGCGGTCCAGACGCAGCGTTGCGGCTGGCGCGGCCAGCGGGCCGGCGCGCGCACGGTCAGGGCCGGGTTGTCAGCCCGAACGGTGGCACCGCCGACCATCACCGCGTCAGCCCACTGGCGCAGGCGCTGGACCCGCTGGCGGGCGGCGGGGCCGGTGATCCAGCGCGACTCCCCGGCAGCGGTAGCAATGCGGCCGTCGAGGGTCATGGCCATTTTCAGCACGACGAAAGGTCGCCGCTGCCGGATCCACCAGAAGAAGCCCTCGTTGAGGTCCTGACAGGCTTCCTGCAGCACTCCTGAGGAAACCTCGATGCCGGCGCGGCGCAGGAGGTGCAGCCCCTGTCCGGCATGCCGCGGGTTGGCGTCCTGACAGCCGACCACGACGCGGGCGATACCGGCCTGCTGGATGGCCGCCGTGCAGGGCGGCGTCCGGCCCTGCGTGCAGCACGGTTCGAGGGTGACGTAGAGCGTGCTGCCGGCGCTGTGCTCCCCGGCGGCGGCGATGGCATGCACTTCGGCATGCGCCGTACCGGCACGCTGGTGCCAGCCCTCGCCGACCGTGACCCCGTCACGGACGAGCACGGCACCCACCAGCGGATTGGGGCTGGTCCGTCCCCAGGCCCGTTTGGCGAGGGTCAGGGCGCGACGCATCCAGCGTCGATCCTCGGCGCCACTGCCGCTTTCGGCACCCATGCTGTTGCTGCTCCCTGGTCCGACCCGCCACACCGCGCACACGCAGTGCATACCGTAGGGCGTGCGCCCGACGCTGTCCACCTTTGCATCTCGCGCCCGACAGCACACATTACCGACTGGGTTCGAGGACCGCCGTGTGTCCGCTCGCCGAACTCGCGCGACGCGCCTGAGGCGTTGCGACCCAGGCCTACACACCCGCGGGTCCAGGATGACCCGGTTCAGGATACCGCCAATGCGCCGGAGTTCCCAACCATCCGCCTTCGGCCTGGCGCTCGCCGGCCTCGTCGCCCTGACGCTGTGCGGCTGCTTCCAGCTTGAGCAGAAGCTGCTGCTGAACGGCGACGGGTCAATGGTGGTGAACTACCACTACTCCGTCGCGACCGACAGCGAAGCGTTGCTGTCGACGGGAGCCGGCGTCATCCAGGGCTGGCAGCGGCGTGATCCGGGGGGCGCCGCCTGGTTCACCAACGAAGAGACGGTCCGCCAACACTTCAAGGCCGGCGGGGCGCAACTGAAGCGGTACCGCAGCTATGAGGAGGCCGGGCGGCGCCACGTCGAGCTGATGGTGTTCGCCGAGGCCGGGCCGAAAGCCCTTAACGCCGGCAGTTTTGGCCCGCTGCGCTGTGTCCGTCTGCCGGACGGCCGCGTACGCCTGCTGGTAGAGCTCCCGAGCGTCCCCTCCAAGGCCGACGGCCTGAGTGCAGAGGCCCTGGCTGCCCTGGCTCAGGACCTCCGTCTGAGCTTTGAGATCAGCGTGCCCGGCGACATTGTCGAGGCCACGGCGCCGACCCATACGCGAACCTCAGTACGCTGGGAGTTCGACCCCGCCAAGGACACGTCCTTCCTGCGCTCGACGCCACGCCTGGCCTGCACCTTTGAGGCCAGGCACCTGGCCTGGGCCGCCAGCCTGCCGGCCGCGGCCCGGTAGCCGGCGTTCTCAGGCGACGGTCAAGCGGGCGCGAAGCAGGTTACTGCAGACGGGTAGATCGGTGCCAACGTCTGGTTGCCGGCCACCGACGCTGATCTCAAACTCGCCCGGTTCGACGAACGGCACCCCGGCGTCCGTGTAGCAGCACAAGGCGTCCCGGCCGAGGGGGAAACGCAGCACCGCCGCCGCCCCCGCCTCGAGGTCCACCCGGCAGACACCCTCAAGATGGCGTCGCGGCACCGGCACCGCGGCCTCCAGGTCCTGAACGTAGAGCTGCACGACTTCGGCCGCACGCCGGGAACCGCGATTGCTGACCGTGCAGCGGACCTCCACCGTGTCAGCCGGCCCAATCCGCCCGGCGCTGAGTTGCAGGTCGCTGTACTCGAAGGTGCTGTAGCTTAGCCCGTAACCGAACGGATAGAGCGGCTGGGTGTCCATGAAGCGGTAAGTGCGGCCCGCCATGGCGTAGTCCGCAAACGGCGGCAGCGCCTCGAGGTCGCGCACGAAGGTGATGGGCAGCCGACCCGAGGGGCTGACTCGACCGAAGAGGACGTCGGCCAGGGCGCGACCACCTTGCTCGCCCGGATACCAGAGCATCAGGATGGCGGGAACGTGTTCCTTGGCCCAGGCCAGGTCGACCGGACTGCCGCCACAGACCACCAGGACCACGGGCTTGCCAGTGGCGCAGAGCATCTCCAGAAGCTGTTGCTGGCGGCCGGGCAGGGACATGCGTCGGCGGTCGCCACTTTCGTCCGAGTCCGCGGCGTCGCCCTCCTCGCCCTCGAGCGCCGGCGTGTACCCGAGCACCGCGACGATCACGTCCGCCCCGGAGACGGCGCGCTGCACATCGCCTTCGCGGATGGGTCGGTCGCCACTCGCCTTGCAGCCCTCGCTGAAGGTCACCTCGGTGCCAGCCGCCACCGCCGCGACGATGCCCTCGAAGGGCGTCACCATCTCACCGGAGAAGCCATTGTAGTTGCCCCAGAGCACACTGAAGTCCAGGGCACACGGCCCGACCACGGCCACCGACCCGGTCTCCGGGCGCAGCGGCAGCAACCCGCCCGCGTTCTTCAGCAGCACGATCGACTCCTGGGCCATCTGCCGCGCCAGGGAGCGGTGCCGGTCGCAGTTCACCACAGCGGGCGTGAGCTGCGCGTGGGGATTGCCTTCCGGTGGATCGAACATGCCAAGCTGGAAGCGGGCGCTGAACAGCCGCGTGAGGGCCACATCGAGATCCGTCTCGGTGATCAGGCCTTGGTCCAAAGCCACCAGGAGCGCCCCGTAGGTCTGCCCGCAGTTGAGATCGCAGCCGTTCTTCAGGGCCAGGGCGGCCGCGGCTTCGGCCGTAGCGACGGCCTTGTGGTGCTGGTAGATATCGCAGATCGCGCCACAATCACTGACGACGTAGCCCGTAAAGCCCCACTCCTCGCGCAACGTCTGCTGCAGCAGCGTCGGACTGGCGCAGCAGGGCTCGCCGTTGGTGCGGTTGTAGGCGCCCATGACACAGGCCACTCCGGCCTCCGTCACCGCCGCCTTGAAGGCCCGCAGGTAGGTTTCCTGCAGGTCCCGGCCCGAGACGACGGCGTCGAAGCCGTGCCGCGCCCGCTCGGGGCCGCTGTGCACGGCGAAGTGCTTGGCGGTGGCATCCAGCTTGCGGTAGACCGGGTCATCCCCCTGCAGGCCGCGGATGAAGGCGACCGCCAGCCGCGAGGTCAGGTAGGGATCCTCGCCGTAGGTCTCCTGCCCGCGGCCCCAACGCGGATCGCGGAAGATGTTGATGTTGGGGCTCCAGAAGGTCAGGCCGAAGTACCACGCCTGCCGCCCCTGGCGCAGGGCTTGGTGGTGCTTGGCGCGGGCCTCGTCACTGATCGCCGTGGCGACGTCCAGCAGCAGCTCCGGATCGAAACTTGCAGCCATGCCGATGGCCTGGGGGAAGACCGTGGCCCGGCCGGCGCGGCCGACCCCATGCAGGCACTCGTTCCACCAGTTGTAGGCCGGCACGCCCAAACGCTCGATGGCCGGCGCCGTGTGCAGCAGTTGCGACACCTTCTCGGCCGGCGTCAGACGTCCGATCAGGTCGGCCACCCGCGCGGCCAGCGGCTGACGGGTATCCAGGTACAGGGCTTGGGGCGTGCTCATCGTTGGCGACCTCCTGGGTTATGGGCCACACTCTACTGCACCACCGCGGCATTGACAGCCCGGCTGAAGGCGGCATTCCTGGCGCCATTCCCAGACCGCCTCGAAGGCGGAACTACGTCTCTTGCGGGCGCGGCCCCGCGGGCGATATTGCCAGGGACCGTCCGAGTGAGTTACCGCGCACCCCAAAGGGTACCCATGGACCGATCCATCCGACGCACCACGGCCAGCGCGATAGCGGTTGCGGCCGTCTGGCTGTTTCTACCGCATCTGCCCATGCGTGGGGCAGACGACCCCGTCTTCCCTCGTGAGGCGGACTGGGCGCAGAGCCTGACGGCGGCCCGAGCGAGCTTCGTCGGCAAGCCCGCGGAACTGGCCGCTGCGGCCTTCGCGGCCTATCCGCGACAGACGGACTGGCTGTTGCAGGATTGTGGTGGCGACCTCACGCTGTGGCTCGAGGCGGCCGTCAGCGTCGACTCAGCGAGCACGCCCTGGGTCAGCCGCGCCCTGGAGGCGGTCGGCGGCGAGGCGGGCGCGGCCTTACGTCAGGAAGCCGAGCGTCTGCGCCTGGCGGGGACGGCCGGGGACCGCCCGGAGTGGCTGCGCGTGTACGAGCAGGCCTGCCAGGTGCGCCGGCGGCAGCGGCTGGCCGGGATGGCGGCCACCGCCCCGAGCGTGGTCTTCGTGCGCCGTTTCCCGGTCTCGCCCTCGTTTTTCGCCTACACCGAGGGCCTTTCCGACGCCCAGGGCGAACGCCACTTCCAGCCCGGCTCAGAGCTCTGCCAACTACAGCTTGACGCCACCGGCGAAGTGCAGGTGGAGACGGTGCTGGCAAGCCCTGAGGGCGTCATCCGCGACCCCGCGGTCTCCTACGACGGGAAGCGCATCCTCTTCGCCTGGAAGAAGGCCGACCGCACGGACGACTACCACCTCTACGAGTTGCAGGCCGACTCGCGGGCACTCCGCCAACTGACCTTCGGCCTCGGCGTCGCGGACTACGAGCCCGCCTACCTGCCGGGCGGCGATCTCGTCTTTGCATCGACACGTTGCGTGCAGACCGTGGACTGCTGGTGGACGGAAGTCAGCAACCTCTACCTCTGCAACGGCGACGGTAAGTACCTGCGCCGTGTCAGCTTCGATCAGGTGCACGCGATCTGCCCGCAGGTGCTCGCGGACGGCACCGTGACCTACACGCGCTGGGACTACAACGACCGCGGCCAGATCTGGCCGCAAGGGCTGTTCCGCATGAACCCCGACGGTAGCGGCCAGGCCGAGGTCTACGGCAACAGCTCCTACTTCCCCACCACCATCATCCATGCCCGTGGCATCCCGGACACGCGGCGCCTCCTCGCCGTCGCCATCGGGCACCATACCTGGCAGGCCGGCAAGCTCATCGAGATCGACCCGGCCCGCGGCCGCCAGGAGGACGAGGGGGTCACCCTGCTGGCGCCCCGCCGGCCGGCGGAGCCGGTCCGCGTCGACGCCTATGGCCAGGACGGCGACCTGTTCCGGCACCCCTACCCGCTGAGTTCGACCGAGCTCCTGGTCAGCTTTGTGCCCGCCGCATTGAACCGGGCGCGGGCCAGCGTCTTCAGCCTGTATTGGATGACCCCGGACGGGGCGCGCGAACTTCTGGTGCGGGGCGAGGGGACCTCGTGCAACTCGCCGGTGCCCCTGGCGCCCCGGGCCGAGCCGCCGCCACGGCCCACAGTGGTCGACTACCGCAGGTCGACGGGCCTTCTCTATGTGCAGGATGTGTACCACGGACCGGGGCTGGCAGGGGTGCCGAAGGGCACGATCAAGCGCCTGCGCGTCGTCGCCCTCGACTTCCGTGCCGCCGGGGTACAGAACAACGGCAACGGCGGCCCGGCCGGCGGCGCCCTGGTCTGCACCCCGATCGCCATCAACAACGGCTCCTGGGACGTGAAGACGATCCTCGGCAGCACCACCGTCGAAGCCGATGGCTCCGCTTTCTGCGAAGTACCGGCCCGCACACCGGTCTACCTCCAGGCCCTCGACGAGAAGGGCGATGCCGTGCAGACGATGCGGAGCTGGACCACGCTGCAGCCCGGCGAGACGCAGTCCTGCGCCGGCTGCCACGAATCCAAGAACGAGACGCCCCCGCGCGACGCTTCCACCTCGCTGGCGCTGGCGCGGGGTGCGGAGGCGCTAGCCTGGATTCCCACGGCCTGCCACCAAACTAACACCGCAGGGGTCACCCGAGGCAGAGCCGCAGCCTGCGGCCGGCGAGCCAGGGCAGTGGCGTTGCGGTCTCGGTGAGTCCGGCGGCGACCAGCATGGGGTTGT
>CAILUI010000301.1 GCA_903837355.1 uncultured Victivallales bacterium | reverse complement strand
GCCTCGCTGACTTCGGTTCGACCATCACCGGCGGCACCATCGAGACCTTCGCGCTGGTCGTGCCCAACACCCCCGGCGTCTACACCCTGCACTTCGGGGCCCTCGACGCCCTCGACGCCGCCGGCGTGGCCCTGACCGGCGACGTCGGGCACGACTTCATGCTCACCGTCGCGGGGCCGGTGCCCGAACCCTCGGCCGTCCTGCTGCTGGGGCTGGCCGGCGTTGCCCTCGTCGGGCAACACCGGCGACGGCGCGGGCGGTAGTGCAGCCCGCCCGTGCCGGATCGAGCAACTGCGGGACGTGAACGGCACGGACCTGGCCCGGTTCACCGGCGGGCCTGTGCCTACGGACCAGACGCAACGCCAGACGCTCGCACGGCTACTGGTCGAGAGCCCGGCACTGTGGCTGGATCTGCTGCGGGGCAACGCGTTGCTGCTCGCCGACGGCCCCGGACGGGGGACGGTGTTCTACCACGATCCGCACACCAAGGAGTACACCGGCGGTCTGCCCTTTCTGAAGGGCTGGTGCGGCCGGCGGCACGGCGTGGCCAGGGTCCTGCACCTGGACTTCTTCCATACGCGCAGCGGGCATCCCTGCTTCATGATCCCTGCCGACAGCTACGAGGATATGCGCGAGCGGTTCTTCGCCGAGTTGGAGTGGTTCGACCTGCTGTTCCCGCCCGAGGGCCGGAAAGGACGGTTGTTCGTGATCGACCGCGCCATCTTCGGTATCGAGACCTTCGCGCGCTTCACCGCCCGGCACGACCGGCTGCTGACCTGGGAGAAGCGCTATGCGGGCGACGGCTGGGTGGAAGGCGCGTCCGAGACCGCGTTCGTTCTGACCCGTCCGCGCAACCGCAGCGACGACCTGCTGGAGTGGACGTTCCGGGTGCAGGAGCAACCGTGGCGGCGTGACCCGGCCTGGCGCCGCTTCGTGGTCCGCGCCACCAACCCCGAAGGTCGTACCATCGAGGTTGCCGCACTCTGTTCCGACCCCGCCGTCGCGGTGACCGATGCGGTGACGCTGATCTTCAGCCGCTGGCTGCAGGAGAACGACTTCCGCATCCTGGACCGGCACTTCGGCATCATGCAGATGACCTCGCGCCGTTCGCAAACCTACGCCGATCTTGCCCAGACCCTTACGGACCGCCCGGTGGAGAGCATCGAGTACAGGGAACTGCACGCTGCCGCCGCCGCCCTGCGCCGGAGCCTGCAGAAGCTGCTGTACGACCGCGAGCGGGTCGTCGACACCCTGAAGCAAATGGACCGCGACAGTGCGGGGGCCCGCCTGCGCCTTGACCGGGACATGCCCGCCATCAAGAGGCGCTTCGAGCAGTGCCAGGCAGATCCCGACGCCTGCGGCAAACACCTGCGGGAGCTGGCTGCCCTGGGCGCACTGGCCGGGGAACTGGAGCTGTGCAGGAATGCTCTCCGTAAGGCCGCCCGCGGCCGGCCCAAGCTCGAAACGCGCCGCGAGGCACTTCAGGCCGGCATCGACAGCGCCAAAAGCCAATCCGACGCCCTCGAACAACGACTCAAGGCCGCGAACCGCGAAGACTCCAAGTTGCGCTTTCTGGCTGCCGAAGGAGCCTGCCGCCCGGAGACTGCCGCCAAACACCTCATGGACTGCACCAAGATCGTTGCACGCAACGTGTTCTACTGTCTCCTCGGGGAGTTCCGCCGGCACTATAATTCTGCTGGCCAGCAGAACGACGACCTGGCCATCCTACGGCTGGTCACGCGCGCCGCCGGGATCATGGACCTGCGTGACGGCGTCCTGCATATCGGCCTGTGGTTGCGCGCCAGCCTCGAGCCGGCAATGCGGGCCGCCATCAACCGCTTCCTTGCCGATGTGTCCGCCCGGATCAGCGACCACTTCCAGGGACGGGCCGTACCCGTGCAGATCTCTCTGCTCCAGGATGCCCCGCAGCTGTAACAGGGACCGTCGACACCGCAAAATGACCGGCGTTCAACTTGCGCGTCTCCGTGCGGGAGTCACTGAGGTCTGGGACGCCGGCACCGAGTTGGACGGTGATGTTCTCGACCGGGGCCGGTTCCTGAGCACCGGTGACGATACGTTCTTCGACCGGCTGGTTGAGCATATTCAGCACGAGGTGTTTTCCGCGCGGCGTGTCGAGCGTGTAAGCCACGCGGCCATGAGCACGTACATGCCCGAGGTGGAGGCGGTCGGCGTCGACCCCTATCCGGTGCCCGGCGGCAGGATGCGCGACGTCCTCCGCATGACTCGGAACGCGGTCGCCGATTGGGTTACCTGGCGCGCGAGCCCTTCGCCAGGCGCGGGTGGGGACATGACGGCAAGACCTGGCTGCTGCTGGTCAACGCGGAGCAGGACAAGGAACAGACGTTCGAGATCGAGTTTGCCAGGCCGATCAGTTCGGCTACTGTGGACCTCGGTGAGCCGGCCTGCTGGCCGCGGGACAAGCGCTTGACCGCACGACTGCCGCGCCTCGGCGTGGCGCTGCTGACGCCGGCGTTCCTGTGACCCGAGCCCCGCACCGCCGCGGCGCCCCGGCGCCTGGTGTCGCCGTGCTGTGCCGGCAACGAAGGAGATGGAAATGCGATTCCCTGGCCTGTCTGCTGCCGGCCTGCTGGCTCTGCCGGCGGCCCGGTCGGTCGAGATTGCGGGTGCGGGAACATGAGCAGGAGACGCAGCCTGGCAAGCATCGGCGTCCTCGTCGTCCTGGCCGCCGGGGCCCTTGAGCTCGGGGGCTATGCCGTGGGCCGGGCCACGAACCGGCTGACCGCAGTCAGGATCAGAGAGAACCGAGTGGCCACGCAACCCGTGCCGCAATACTCCAGCACCCTCAAGATCATCACCTACAATATCTGCAGGGGCCGCGGCGGTGACGCCAACCCGTGGCCGGTCAAGGACCAGCCGGCCATGGAGAAACGCCTGCAGGACATCGCCGACCTGCTGGCCTCCGAAGCGGCGGACATTGTCGTTCTGAACGAGGTGGACTTCGATTCGCTCTGCTCGGGCCGCATCAACCAGGCCCAGTACATCACCCGCCGGGCCGGATACCTGTTCTGCATCGAGCAGAGGAACGTGGATGCCGCCACGCTCCTTGCCTTCCGCGAACGCTTCGGCAACGCCGTACTCAGCCGGTATCCGCTGAAACAGCTACGCTTCGTGCCGTTCCCCGGCTACGAGCGCTGGGAGACTATCCTGGGCGGCAAGTCCAACGCGGTTCTGTGCGACGTCACCCTCTCGGAGAAGCTGTCCATCCGCCTGTTGGCCACGCACCTCGAGTCGCGCTCGGAAGCCGTGCGCGTCGAGTCAGCCCGGATCATCGAACGGGAGCGCCTGGCGTCGCCACTGCCATTTCTGGTGGTCGGCGACCTGAACTCGACTCCGAAGGGGTTTCCGTACGCAGACGAGGCCAACGGCCAGAACGCGCTGTCGCTCCTGCTCGACGGCGGCGGCTACACGACCCTGCCGCTGCGGGATCCTACCCCGGCAGACTGCACCATCGTGGTGGGGAATCCAATCAAGATCGTTGATTGGGTCCTGGTGCCACCGACGTGGCGGATCACGTCGCGCCGGGTCCTGCCTCTGAGTGCGTCCGACCACTGCGCCGTCGTGGTCGAGGTCAGTCCGGCAGACGGTGCGAACCCGCACCGGGATGGGCGAGATCCTGCCCCCTGAGCGCCTCCTCGGAGAATGGGCAGGGAGAGGTTCTCGATGACAGGCGCGGCCGGCGGACCCGCTCACGGCGGTGCAGCGCCATGGCTGGAGCGGTACCGGGACGGCGTGACGCCGGTGCTGCGCACAAAGAACCGCGTGAACTCGTGCGCATCGCGGAAGTGGAGTGCGGCCGCGACCTCTTTGCTGCGCAGGTTCCCGAAGGCGATGAGTGCACAAGCCCGTTGCCGGAGTTGGTGCACCAAGAATTGCTTCACGGTCATGCCCGTGTCCGCACTGAACGCCCGGGCCAGGTGTTCCGGTGTCATCTTCATGAGTTCGGCAAGCTCCCCGACACGCAGCGTCGCGCTCAGGTTGGCATGGACATGGTTGAACAAGGGCGAGAAGCGGGCGCCACGCAAGGCCTGACGGTTGACGTTGTCTTCGAGTCTGGAACCCAGTCTCGCCAGCAGGCGCAGGACGGTGCCTTGGAGAAGAAATGCCACCCATTGTGAGCGTAAGTGCCACTCTGGAGGCCTGGTATTCCCCCATTTCGCCTGCTACTTATCCTACTGACTGTCAGACCGCGCCCGCGGCGCGTCTACGCCGATCGGCTGTCGGCGGACGGACCTCGCCTTGGCGGGTCGATTTCAAGGAGTCCGTATGACCCCGCATACCGTCACCTGGGCCACCCCCAGCGCGGACGCCGCCGGCGCGATGCCGCTGGGCAACGGCGACATTGGCGTCATGGCCTGGGCGGAAGCCGACGGCGACATGCTGCTGTACATCGGCACGTGTGGTTCGTGGGACGAGAACGGGCGACTGCTCAAGGTGGGGCGGTTGCGGCTCCACTTCTCCCGAAACCCATTCGCCGCCGGCAAGCCATTTCGGCAGACCCTGAACACCGGTCGTGGCGAGATCGAGATCGTGGCGGGCGAGCCCGGTGACGAGCTGCGACTTAGGCTCTGGGCAGACGCCAACCGGCCGGTGGTGAGGATCGAGAGCGAGTCGGATCGGGAGTCCGAGCTTGAGGCACGGCTGGAAGTCTGGCGGACGGTCGAGCGCGAACTGCCGGAGGACGAGGATAGCTGCCCCATCGGCAAGCTCTCGCAGGACGAGCGTACGAGGGTCGCGCCGGACACGATCCTGGGGGTCGGTGACGCACTGGCCTGGTGTCACCGCAACGAGCGCTCTGTCTGGGCGGCCACGTTGCGGCATCAGGACCTCGGGGAGCTGCTTCCGGAGCTCCGCGACCCGTTGCTGGGGCTGACCTCTGGAGCGGTGGTCCGCGGCGAGCACCTGCGCGGGGTTGATTGCACGACGCTGCGCTCGCAGACGCCGGGCATGCGCTTCACCGTCAGTGTGCATCTGCGGGTGGCGCCGGCCACGTCCACGGCGGAATGGCTCGGCCAGATCCTCACGCAAGCGGCCGACACCGACCGGGTCGCGCTGGACACGGCCCGCGCGGAGCACCGGAACTGGTGGGAGGCGTTCTGGCAGCGCAGCCACATCGTGGTGTCCGGATCGCCCGAGGCGGAGACGGTCAGCCAGGGCTATGCCCTGCAACGCTTCCTGCAGGCGTGCGCCAGTCGCGGCCGGTTCCCGATGAAGTTCAACGGCTCGCTGTTCACGGTGGACGGCACCCGCGAAGCGGCCCGCGCCGGCAACGCGATCCCGCCGACCTACGACGCCGACTACCGCCTCTGGGGGGGCGGTTACTGGTTCCAGAACTGCCGTCTGCTCTACTGGTCGATGCTGATGGCGGGCGACGTCGATCTCATGAAGCCGTTCTTCCGCATGTACCAGGATGCCTTGCCGCTGGCCGAGGCCCGTACGCGCCTGTACTTCGGCCATGGGGGCGCCTTCTTCCCCGAGACGATGGCCTTCTGGGGCACCTACCTGAACGAGAACTACGGCTACGACCGGAGCGGGGAGACGATGTCGCCCGCCGACGTGATCGCCTCGGTTCGAGGCGAGACGAAGCGCGCTCCGTGGCGACCAGGCGAGGTCGCCAACACCTACATCCGTCACTACTGGCAGGGCGGCATCGAGTTGCTGGCGATGCTGCTCGACTGCCAGGCGGTCACCGAGGACGAGGGCTTCTGCGGCGAGACCCTCTTGCCGCTGGCGCGCCCGATTCTGCGGTTCTACCGCGAGCACTACCCGCAGCGCGACGGCGCTGGGAATATCCGCTTCGCGCCGGCCCAAGCCATCGAGACCTGGCAGGTGGCGGTCAATCCGCTGCCGGAGATTGCGGGGCTGCGCTGGGTGACCGCGGGCTTGCTGCGGCTTCCGGACCTGCCCGCCGCCGACCGGGATGCATGGACGGAGCTGCGCGGTCTCCTGCCGCCGCTGCCGGCGCGGGTCGAGTATTGGAACAAGAAGGCGTATCTGATCCCCGCGCTGGAGTACGACGTGCTGGCCAACTTTGAGAACCCTGAGCTCTACGCGGTCTTCCCCTATCGCCACTTCGGCCTCGGCAAACCGGACGTGGAGATGGGCCGTGAGACCTATGCCCGCCGTCTCTACAAGACCACGGGCTGCTGGCGGCAGGACGCGATTCAGGCCGCGCTGCTGGGACTGACCGACGACGCCCAGCGCGACGTCACCCGAAACTTCAGCGGGACGCATCCCAGCTTCCGCTTCCCTGCCATCTGGGGACCCAACTCCGACTGGATTCCCGACCACGATCACGGCGGGGTTGCGATGATCGCGCTGCAACGCATGGTGCTGCAGTGGGATGGCGCGCGCATCCTGCTCCTGCCCGCCTGGCCCAAGGACTGGGATGTCAGCTTCAAACTCTGGGCGCCGGGCAACACCACGGTCGAGTGCGTCTACCGGAGCGGCACGGTTGAGCGGCTGGCAGTCACGCCCCCGGAACGGCGGCGGGACGTCGTCATGCCGAACGCTACGGAGCTCCAGGCGTAGCGCCGGGCCACTTGGGGCCGCCGGCGTGGCACGCTGGAAGCTCGGGATGGCGCCAGAGGTTGGAGACGTCCGTGACGTGACGTGCGAGGCCGTTGCTGCGTTCGCGATGGCTGCCACGATCACGGTGGCGAGTGTGGCCGCAGGCGCGCCGGTTGTCCGGTCACGCGGAGACGATGAGCCTATGAAGACATCACGACGATTGGGCCGATGTGTGGCGGTCATGCTCGCGGCCGGCTGGGCGGCGAGGGCCTCGGCACATGGCAGGGCTACCGGCTTCGGCCCGAGTCGCCCTGCCTGGGTGCCGGGGTATTGGTGCCGGGCAATGGTGGCCGGACCTCTCCCACCCGGCCAACCCAATCTCGGAGCGTGGCAGGCCTCGGCGGCTTGCGCCGGCGTATGTTGAGATGAAAGTGAGCACAGAGGGGGATACGGTCACCGCGCTTTGCGTGGCGTGGGTGAGCCTGGTGGCGCGGACACCGTGATCCGGGGGAACGGCCTGCGGCGACGCATGATTCTAGCGATGTCCTATGCGACAAGGAGTTGGCAGATGCGACGACTGATCCTGATCGCGCTGGCAGTTTGCTGTTCTCTCCCCGCCCTGGCGGCGGTGGAGCTCTATGTGGCTCCGACGGGCAAGGATGACGCGGCGGGGACGCTGGAGCGGCCCTTCGGTACGGTGGAACGCGCCCGCGAGGTGCTGCGCGAGTTGCGGGCGGCGGGCAAGCTCACCGGCCCGGCGACGGTGTTCGTGCGCGGCGGTGTGTACGCGCTCGCGCAGACGCTCAAGCTGGAGGCGCAGGACTCCGGCACCGCTGAGGCCCCGGTGGTCTTTCGCGCCTACGGTGACGAAAAGCCCGTGCTGAGCGGCGGCAAGGCGATCACAGGCTTCGTCCCCGGCGAGGGGCAGGTCCTGAAGGCGGACCTCGCCGCGCAGGGCCTCAAGGGCGTGAGCTTCAAGCAGCTCTTTGTGGGTGGCCAAAGGCAGGTGCTGGCGCGGTATCCCAACTTCGACCCCGCGAACCCGATCACCGGCGGGTGGGCGTATGTGGAGAAGAGCGCGCCGGGAGCCGGAGGCCAATGGGACGGGACGCCCATCGGCAAGCGAACCCTGTGCTATCGCGAGGGTGATGCTCGGCAGTGGGCTGACCCGACCACCGGGCGCGTCTGCATCTTCGCCAGCTTTGAGTGGTGGAACGACTTCGTGCCCATCGCCTCCGCGGACCCGGC
>CAILUI010000300.1 GCA_903837355.1 uncultured Victivallales bacterium | reverse complement strand
CCGTCCCCCGTCCCCCGTCCACCGCCCTCCGCCCACCGCCCCCCGAGGCTCCTGACCGTGTCCCAACGGATCGCACTACTTGCTCTCCTCGCCATCCTGGGCCTGTGGCTACCGCAGCGGGCCCAGGGGGGACCGTTGCGCCTGGGTCTCAGCCAGGAGTTTGGCCGCGACGGACACATCACCACGGGTGGCGACAGCGGCAGCGATTTCTACTCCGAGACCGGGGTCAGCTTCGGTCTCAGCCATGCCGCCCTCTTCTTTGACCGCAAGTTGAGCTTCAACCCTATCGTCGGCGTCTCCTACACCAAGTACCTCGAGCAGTCGCAGCTCGACGGCGTCGGCTTCACCATCAGCGGCCCGCTCAGGCTGCGGCTTGAGGGGCTCGGGGACGGTGCCGACTCGGTGAGTGTGACCGCCGACGTGGCCCGCGGTACCGGCGCCGTCAGCGCGGCGAACACCCAGCGGGCCACCAGCACGAAGATCGGGGGGGGCGTCCTCTACACACATCACTGGGGCAGCCCGCGCTGGAAGAGCGAGTTCGGTTACACCTACGCCCAGGTGCTCTACGACGACGCGGCCTACAAGGATCGCGATAGCATCACCCATACTCTCTCCGCGGCCACGCTCTACGCGCTGAACCGCGAGGTGGATGTGGGGGTGCGCACGAGCTATGCACAAGAGGAGTTCAGTGACGGCACGAGGTTGGCTTCGGATACCTGGGATGTCGAGGGGCTGGTGCGCTGGCAAGTCACCAGCAAGGTCAAGAGTGAGCTCGCCCTGGGGCGCGAGACGGCGGTCTACCAGGATGGGGGCAGCGAGTCGGGCATCACCGCGCGCGGCGCTCTGGACTACCAGGTGACGCCGCGCTGGCACTGCGCAGCCATGGTCCGCCGACAACTGGAGCCGTCGGACCTTCCCGGGCGCACGGGCGTGACCACCACCAGCGGCGGTCTGAAGGTCTCGTATCGCTTCACCCCGAAACTGACCGGTGCGTTGGCGCCTGGAGTGATGAGCCAGACGGGCCAGGATGACGATCAGATTACCGAGATCAGCTTCGGGGTCGAAGCGACCTATGCTTTTCGTCTGGTTGACCTGACCGCGTCGACCCGTGTCATCGACCGCACTGCAGATGAAAACAGCGCCGGCACGTACCGTGCGGTCGACGCGGCCGTGCGCGTGACCTGGGGGGCCGCTCGCGGCGCGGGCGCCCTTGGCGGGCGAAGCTCCCGCTAAGCTGCCGAGGGCTCCTCTGGAGCCAAAGCGGCGTCTAGCCGCCGCAGTCCAAAGCGCGGCGACTACGCCACGCGGTGTAATACTGCGCCACAACACCGTGTGGCGCTATGGAGTGCTGTGGCTTGACACAGCTTTGGCACCCTATGAGCGCATGCCCCGCAGAGCCGCCGGCTGCGTGATCGCGGCCGTAGGGGATGGGAACGGCTACCCAAGGCGCTGCCTTGGGCTATGGTAGGTTGCCCCTTTGGGGTTTTGGTGACTCGAAACTCAGGAACTCTTCTATGATTACCGTCAGCATTCCGAGCGCGTGGTTGGGCAAGTTACTGCGTGGGGCCATCGGGGTCGTCATGGTTGGCCTGGCGCCCGGACTACAGGCGCGCCATCTCGCCTCGGCGATCTGCCCGGGCGATACTCTTGCGATCGCCGTCTTCGAGCACCCTGATCTATCGTTGAACGCGCGCGTGCAGGAGGATGGCCGTATCCGTTTGCCCTTGTGCAACTGGATCGACGCCGCCGGCAAAACCCCTGGCGGGCTGGCGGAGGATCTCTCGATCGCCTACAGCAAGGCCAACATCGAGCAGGCCTTTGTCACGGTGCAGATTACGGCCTACGGACCGCGCACGGTCTATGTCATCGGCGAGGTTCTCGAGGGCGGTAAGTCCCTGGAGATCTTGCCGCCGGGCAAGCTGACCGTGACCCAGGCGGTGAGTTCGGCGGGGGGGTTCACCGATAGTGCCGACCTGCGCCGCGTGCTCGTCCGCCGCGAGGGGGACGGCGGCGCCCTGGAGGACATCACCGTGGACGTGCTGGCGCTGATTTCGGGCACCAAGGGTGCCACCGACCTCACCCTGGAGGTCGGCGATACCGTCATCATTCCGCGCTCGCAGCCGGTCTATGTGGTGGGCGAGGTGACGACCCCCGGCATGTACCAGGTCGGCAGACACTCGGCGCTGCGCTGCTCCGAGATCCTGGGCAAGGCCGGCGGCCTGGCTGAGACCGCCGACCGCGCGCAGGTGCAGGTCTTCCGGCATGGCAGCGAGGCCCAAACTACACTGCTCACAGTCGATATGGATGCCGTATACTCGGGGAAATTCGGCGCGGATGAGGCGATCTTGCCGGGGGATATGGTGGTGGTGGCGCGACGGCACAAGGTCTACGTCTTCGGCGAAGTGCGCAAGCCGGGGGCCTTGGAGCTTGAACCCGGCGTGGCCCTAACGGCTTTCCAGGCCATTACCCTCTCCGGCGGCTTCACAGACTACGCCGCCAAGTCGACCATTCTCCTGGTCCGTCAGGGGACCATCACCACCCTCGACCTCAGGAAGCCGTACCAGGAAGGCAAGGCCGTCAACGACCCCGGCATCCAGGCGGGCGATGTCCTGTTTGTGCAGAGCACCGTGTGGTGACAGCGATCCCCTGGCGAAGCGCCGGCTGGTCCTGCGGACGGCGACTTCTTGGAGGGCGAAGCGCCGGCTGAGCCGAGGCCGCGTGATCGCGGCCGTATGGGATGGGAAACGGCTCAGCGGCGCGTGCGCGCCTGGGGAGCTTCGCCCTCCAGAGGAGCACTCCGCGATTCCTGTACCGTTTTGGAGGGCGAAGCGCCGGCTGAGCCGAGGCCGCGCCTGCGCGGCCTCCCGGCATGACCCCTTGACGTTACCGCAATCGGCGAGACATTAAGCACATTGCAGTGGCAGGGCGGCGCCAGAGTGGTTGTTCTCTGGAGCTGCCCGTTGTCTCGGTACTGACAACTGACTACTGACTACTGACTACTGACCCCGGACTACGCTCTATGGATGACCCGAAGCAAATTCCGGCCCAGATTGTGCTGCAGATGGCGCCTGATCCCGCCACGTCGTCCGACGACAGGGGCGGTGCCGGCATCGACCTGGCGGTCGCGTTCGACTACCTGGACATGGTCCGCAGCCGCTTGTGGCTAGCGCTGTCGGTACCGGTGTTGCTGGTGGCGATCGCCTTCGGCTATCTGCACTACACGACCCCGAAATACGAGTCGTCGAGTCAGTTGCAGATTCAGCTTAAGCCCATGCGCGTCAGCGGTGTCGACACCTCGACCTACGACCCCATGGCCAGTGGCGGGAGTGCGCAGAACTACAGCGATTCGGTGAACACCGAGATCGAACTGATGCAGACGCCCGAGGTCCTTAACGGCGCCTTCGAGATGCTGAACCTGGCGGCCGATCCCGAGTTCGTCGTCGGCAATCCGGTGGGCGTTCTGGCGAGCAACCTGACCATCGCCCAGAAACGCCGCACGTTCCTGATCACGGTCGCCTATCGCTCCACGGACCCGCAGAAGGCGGCGCGCATCGCCAATGCCCTGGGCGATCTCTATGTCCAGAACTACCAGGAACGCAAGCGCGAGGTCGCCGGCGGCGGCATGGACCGTTTGAGCGAGCAGTTAGAGAGCATCGCCAAGGCCCGCGATGAGGCCCAGATAGCCCTCTCGGAGTTCAAGAGCAAGCACGCCGTGATGGACCTCGACTATGAGCGGGAGCTGCGCGCCAAGCGCATCAGCGCCCTCACCGAGACCCTGATCACGGCTGAGATCGAAGAGCGGGCGGCGCAGGACACCGTGGATACCATCACCGAGTGGCATACGCAGGGCCACGTGGGCGCCGTGGTCGAGCTGCTCAGCAACCCCTTCGCCACCACCTTCCGCCAGGAGCAGTTGCGCATGCAGATGGACCTGCCCGAGTTGCTGCGCACCTACGGGCGCGAGCACTCCAAGGTGCAGACGCAGGAGGCCATCATTGCCAACCTGAGAAAGGCCATCGACGACGAGATCGAGAGCAGTCTGGTCGGCCTGCGCCTCAAGGCCGAGGGGCGCGCCAAAGGCCGGCAGGTGGTGACCGACGCCATCAAGGCCATCGAGGCCGAGCTGGTGGCGCTGGATGCTTTCTCCTCGGACTACTCCCGCCTTAAGGATACCTACAGCGCCGCCGAGACAGCCTATCGTAAAGTGATCGCTCGCCTGAGTGATATGAAGATCAGCACGCATACCGACGACTTCGAGGGCAATGATTTCCTGCGGGTGGTACGCCGGGCGGTCCCGAACCTGAGCCCGGTGTCACCGCGGCGGACCCGTACGCTGGCGCTGGCCCTGATCCTCGGGGTGGGCCTGGGGGCGGGTGGCTGCATCTTCCTCGGGTTGCTGGATACCTCCGTCAAGGACCAGGATGAGGTGGTCCGCTGCTTCGGGGACACGGTGGTCCTGGGCAGCCTACCGGCGATTGCGGAAGGGGAGAGTGAGTTGGTGGCGGTGGAGAAGCCGCTCAGTCTGCTGGCGGAGGCCTTCCGCGGCATCCGCACCAGCCTTTCTCTGTGCCTGGCTGGACGCAACGAGCGCTGCTTTGCGGTGACCAGTTCGGAGCCCGGCGGGGGCAAGACCACGGTCGCGCTGAACCTGGCCATTGCCCTGGCCCGTGAGAAACCGCGGGTGTTGCTGCTGGAGTGCGACATGCGCCGGCCACGCCTGCGTAACTTGCTTGGCGACGCCCTGCCTGTGGACGCCGCTGTAGGCGTCTCCAAGGTCCTGATCGGCGACTGCGAGCTGCGCGACGTGGTGGGGCATCTCGAGGGCCTGCCGAACCTCGACATCGCGCTCTGCGGTCCGGTGCCACCCAACCCGGCCGAACTTATGAGCAGCGACCGTTTCCACCAGGTTCTCGCCGCGGCCAAGGAAGTCTACGACTACGTGATCCTGGACAGCCCGCCGCTGCTCCACGTGGCGGACGCCGCCATCCTTGCTGGCGCGGGGGTGCCGCTGCTGTTTGTGGTGCGGCTCTTCCGTACCACCCGCCACGACCTGCGTCTCGCCAAGGAACGGCTGCATACCATCCAGGCCAAGTGCGCCGGACTCCTGATCAACAATGCCGAGGTGCCCAAGCGCAACCGCTACGGCTACTACCGCTATGGCCGCTACTACCGCAAGGGCTACGGGGCAGGTCATGGCTATGGCTACGGCTACGGGGAAGACGCCCCGAAAGCGACAGACGGCGGTCTTGCAGACGGCGGCTCTTCTGGAGGGCGAAGCGCCCGCTGAGCCGAGGTGTTCTGGAGGGCGAAGCGCCGCTGAGCCGCCGTGTCTTGGAGGGCGAAGCGCCGCTGAGCCGAGGCCGCGCCATCGCGGCCGTTCGGGAATGGGAACGGCTCAGCGGGGCGGACGCCCCTGGGGAGCTTCGCCCTCCAGAGGAGCACCCCGCGATTCCTGTACCGTTTATGGAGGGCGAAGCGCCGGCTGAGCCGCGGCCGCGCCATCGCGGCCGGGACGCGCAGCAACCGAGGGGGAACACGGCATGGCGCCATCGCCACCCAACGCACCGGACACACCGCAACGCAAGCGGCCCGCTCACCCGCCGCCGGTATATGCCTGCAACCGGCCCGTTATTCTGTTCGTGACCGTATGCCTTGCCGAACGCGTCCCGGTCCTGGCAAACGCCGACGTGCAGGCGGCATTGCACCACGCCTGGACCGAGGCGGACCGCTGGCGCGTGGGGTATTACGTGATCATGCCCGATCACGTGCATTGGTTCTGCGCTCCCGGTTGTGACCTCCCGCCGGGCATCAGGGACTGGGTGCGGTTCTGGAAGAGCCGGGTGAGCAGGATGGCGCCTGAACTGAGGAACCGCTGGCTCCCCGATTGCTGGGATACGCAGATGCGAAGCCAGGAACAGTACTTGCAGAAGCTGGACTACGTCGGCGCCAACCCCGTGCGCAAGGGGTTGGTCGCGGAGGCGGTCGATTGGCCCTTCCAAGGGCACCTCGGCGAGTTACGGTGGACGGTGGGCTGATGTGACCGGCCATCTGCAATCCCTATACCGTGTTGGAGGGCGAAGCGCCGGCTGAGCCGAGGCCGCGCGGGCGCGGCCGTATGGGATGGGAAACGGCTCAGCGGCGCGTACGCGCCTGGGGAGCTTCGCCCTCCAGAGGAGCACGCCGCGATTCCTGTCCCGTGTTGGAGGGCGAAGCGCCGGCTGAGCCGAGGCCGCGCGGGCGCGGCCGTATTGGGACTAAGACGGCTCAGCGGCGCGTACGCGCCTGGGGAGCTTCGCCCTCCAGAGGAGCACTCTGCGATCCCTATACCGTGTTGGAGGGCGAAGCGCCGGCTGAGCCGTCCCTCTCACTCAGCTTTCAGCCCTCCGCCCTCATCATCCTATGCACACCCACCATCGTTCCGACCGCACTTCTGACCGGCTGTCTGGGCTTGGCGACCGCCTTGGCCAGGCCCGGCTGTTGTTGCTGGGCGCGCTGTTGATCGGCCTGCCCTTCGGACTCGGGGGACGCGCCAACTGGGTCTTACCGACAACCGGGCTGGTCAACGCTCTGGCGGTCGCGCTGCTGGCTCTGGAACTGGCCTGCTCGCGGCAGCGGCGACTGCGGCTGCATGTGGCCTGGTTGGTGGCGGGGCTGCTGCTCGCCGTCCTTTGCCTGCAGCTCTGGCCGGCGGCCGGCTTGGTGTCGGCGCTATCGCCGCAGGCCGCGGCGCTCTGGCAGCGCGCCCGCGATGCCGGCTTCACCGATCTGGCCTCGTGCCTCAGCCTGGCCCCGGCGCGCACCCGTATCGCCCTCCTGCTGCTGGCGCAGATCGGGCTCACGGGGTGGCTGGTCTACAACACCTTCACCACGCCACGGCGCCTGTTGCTGCTCTCCGCCTGCGTCAGCACCGCTGCGCTGGCCAATGCCCTGGCCGGCTTCGCACCGACCTTCCTCGGTGGCGCCTCCCTCTACGCCAGTCTCGGCGTCACGGCCCATCCCCTCAGCGGCACCTTCCTCAACCGCAATCACTTCGGCTGCCTCCTCGGCCTGGGTCTGATCCAGCTTGCCGGGCTGGCCTGGGCAGTCTTTCGGGCCCGTGACACCCGGCCGCGCAGCAACGGGTATCGTGAGCGCTCCCTCGAACAGCAACTCGATCGGTGGCGCGGCCCGATTCTGCTGCTGCTGGCCCTGGCGGCGGTGCCGGTGGGGATGGGCCTTGTCTTCTCGCTGTCGCGCGGCGCGGCCATGGGCGTAACCGCCGGACTGCTGGTGTTTATCGGTCTGGGCAGTCGCGGCGGCAGCAGCACTACCCGGCGGACCCTGTGGATCGTCACCAGTCTGCTGGTCGGAGCCATCCTGCTCGGGGCCATTGAGGCCCTGACCGATCTCTGGAACCGTTATGAATCCCTGGTGACCCTGGGCAACATCGGCCTCGATGGACGCACGACCGTCTGGCGCGAGACCCTCGAGTTGCTGCGGCGCTTCCCGTGGTGCGGCATCGGGCTGGATGCCTTCGAGCGTGTCAGTCCGCTGGTGGAGAGTGGGTTCGCCGCAGGCAAGATCTCGTTCCATGCGCACAACGACTACCTCGAACTGCTTGCCGAGGTCGGCCTGCCGCTGGGCATCCTCTGCCTGCTGCTGGTGCTGACGGCGATGGCGTACGGCTTGCGCCGAGTGCTGCGCTGCCGGAACCCGCTCTGTCGGACACTCGGTCTCGCGGCCTGGTGTGGCCTGCTCGCTCTGGCGCTGCATGAGGGGGTCGACTACAGCCTGCGCGCCCCCGCCAACGCCTTCGTGGCCGCGGCCCTCGCCGTTCTCTGCCTGTTGGCATCCGAACAGGGGGAGAAGAGAGCGAAGCGGACCAGGAAGGCCGTCGCCCAGGCGCAGCCCGAGGCAGGTCACGGCGGCCCCCGGCCCGAGGGCGGGCCAGAGGTGACCGGGCAAGGCGATCCGCCGCAACGGACGGACGGCGCCCGCCCTCAGACCGGGCGCCGGGCCGGCGCCCGGCTGGGGCTGGCTGCGGCTGCCGTCGCGGTCTCGGGCGCAGCGCTCTGGGTCTACCCGCCGCAGATCCGGGCCGGCGCCAGGCTGATGAGCCTCCGCGCCATCACCGGGGCCACCCCGGAACAGGCGAACACAGGGGCGGCCAGGAAGACGCAGGCGACCTATTGCATCGACCGCGCCAGGGCCATCCTGCATGACCTCCCTGACCATGAGCAGGCCCTCTACTACCAGGCGGCCTACACGGAGGCTCTGGCCACCCGTATCAGCAGCGAGCTCGCCGGTCAGCAGATCACTCCCGAGCAGCATGCACAGGCCAAGGCAGCGGTCATCGCGGCCCGCGGCGCGGCGCGCCAGCTCTGTCAGCAGCTCCCCGTCGCCGGCTACTATCAGGCCCTCTACGCCAAGGAGCTCAACCGCTCTGCCTGGTACGATGCCAGCGTGGCCATTCCGGCCGTGGTGCGCGCTTTCGAGACCGCCCATGCTAACCACCCGAATGTGCCCCAAGTGACCTGGCTGTGCCTGCAGGCCTTCTCCGAGATCCTGGCGGTCGATCGTGACGAGCTCTCAGCCACCGACCTGGATCGCCTTGGGGGGTTGTTTGCCGCCATGGGTACGGCCCTGCTCGAGCAACAGCCCGACCGCTCGGCGGACGTGCTCGAGAGCCTGCAGCGGGTCTTCCCGGATCCCGAGAAACTCATCGCCATCGTGCCTCCCCGTTTGCTCTGCCTCGAGCCCCTCTACGACCGGCTCTTCCGGCAGGGACGCTACGAGCACTGCGCCGCCCTCATCGAGACCATGGAACGCGTCAACCGCGAACGCTTCACTCGCCAGGACTCCGAGGACATCACCCCCTACGAGTTGACGCGGACCCACCCGCAGTCCCGCGCGGAGGTGACCGTGCAACTGGCGCGGCGGCGGCTGACCCTGGCCAGCGCCCGCGGTGCGGGCGAGCTCTATGCGGAACTGCGCCAGTCCGAAGCCGAGGCGCGACAGGCGCTCTGCCGCCCCCTGACCGCGGCGGCGCTGCAGGCTGCCGCCGCTGGGGACTACTACCGGGCGCTGCGCCAGGGCCGCGTGCTCGTGGCGCGCTTCCCGGAGATCCCTGAGACCCAGGCGTTGCTGGCAGGCTGGCTGCTCACGGTCGGGGAGCGGCAGAAAGCGCTGGAGTCCCTGGAGGCGCTCTTGGGGATGCCCGAGTTGCCCGCCGCTGTCTGCGCTCAGGGACTCGCGGTCGCCGACCGGCTGCTGAGCGAGCGGGGCGGGCGCGACGAGGTGGCCCTGGTCGCCGATGTGCTGCGGGTCAGGCAAGCCCAGAGCGCTGGCGCCGCCGGGGGCGGCGACCTGGCAGCCGTCCGGGAGCGTCTGGTCGCGTGGGCCACTGGTCCGGGCCAGGTGGCGGCCATTGCCCGTTTCGGGCATCTGGCCCTCTTCAGCGCCGGTTGCGCCGCCGAGTTGGCGGGCGACCTGCGCGGGGCTGCCGACCTCTACCAGCAGGCGTTGGCGCTTTGCCCCCTGCATCGGCCCAGCGTGGAACGCCTCATGGCTCTGCCGGCAGGGGTCGCCGTCAAGGAGCAGGAGGGTGTCCGCGCCCAGCTTGAGGCAGCCGGCATCCGCGATGCCGACCTGCACCGGGATCTCATCGTGCCGGTGGTGGGCGTGGCCCTCCGGCGGCTCACGGTGGAACCGGCCGTGATTGACCCGACTCAGGCCGTGACCGTCAGTGTGGCGGTTGAGATCACTGCCGAGCTGGCCGTGCTGCCCGCCCTCCGCCTCACCTTCGGCTGTGCCGATGGCAGCAGTTTCGTGATCGGGATCGCTGATAAGCAGTGGAGTGGTGTTTCCGAAGTGCCCCGGCTTGGACAGCTCCTGGTAGCCAAACGGGAACTAGTCCCGGCCATTGCCTCCCTGCAGGCCGAGCATGCTCTGCCCGATGGTCCCGTCACCCTCCGTATCCAGGGCGCCGGCCGCGATGCCGGCTCCACGTTCTATCACCCCGCCTTCACGGTGCGCCGCCCGCCCCCGCGGCCGTGACGGCCTGTTTCAAGATCGGGCCCGTCGCAGGCGGGCAACCGGGCAGGCGCGGGCCGCCCAAGTGGGCGATCCTGCTGGCCAGCAGGATCGCTCTTCGGGTCACGTCTGGCCCGCTCGCGGGCCGGTTGCAGCCGTGACCTACGGGTGCCGCCGTCCCGAGGCTGACGGCGCTTTCTTGAAACCGCCCTGAGAAATCGCTGGGCGCAAGTCAGCTCCGTAGGGG
>CAILUI010000299.1 GCA_903837355.1 uncultured Victivallales bacterium | reverse complement strand
CCTGGCCAACCGCTTCCCTTCGGCGCCAGGATGCGCTACTGTGACTCAGGCACCAACCGGGTCGGCCCTGCGGGGCCGGACCAGGCGGGCGATCCCCGTGGTGTTAACTGCGAGAGCTAACGTGGGAATCCAGGCTAGGAAATACCGGGAATTCTTCTCCCCGTATTTGCCCAGGTAGCGCGACGGGTTCGCGAAGACGACCTTGTGTTCGGCGAGGTTGACGCTCTTGAGCCAATGGACCGAAGCGTTCCAGGTGTGGAAGAGGGTGAGGTTCACATCGGTCAGGTTCTCCCAGTCGCGGAGGTCTTCCGGCTTGACGATGATCTCATAACGAAACGGTTCGTTTCTGATTTGCCCTTCGGAAGGGTCGCCGGGGCCAACTATTCTGAAATAGCCGACATTCGGATGGCGGGACCGTACGGCGCGCTTCCCATTGACATAGAGCTCCTGGAAATGCGTCCCCGAAGGGAGGGTTGTTTCGAGGGTGGATCCCGTCTGCTTCCAGTTCCTGATTTCGAATCCACCGGAGACCACCGGCGCCTCGTTGCGGTAAGCGGCGTAGGTGATGGGCGCTTCGCTCGTGCCGGAGTCCTCCGGTGTGAAGACGAGCGTCTCGCGAATCCGGTAGGTGCCGCCGCGCAGGAACAGCGTGATCGGCCCGGTCAGCCGCCCGCCCGACTTCAACTTTCGAATGAACCCCTTCGCGCCTTCGATGGTCTTCAGCGGACCGTCGGTCTTGGACGCATTGGGCGCGGGGAGCGTCCCGGTCCAGGCGTCATTGCCGTTCAGGGCGACGTAAAAGGTGCGCGCAACGGCGCCGGATGCCTCGTTGAAGGGGAAACAGAGCGGTGCGAGGCTCTGCGCCCAAGCGCCCGTCACGACGAGCAGAGCAACCCAATGGGTTCTGAATCTCCTGGCTTTCATCGCTATGGGGTCAGGGCTACTATCTCGGTTTATGTGTGTGCACACCATAGGATGGGGTCTGATGACCAATCCATCGCTGCATAGGAGATGACTCCGCCAGCGCAATGTGGCATCGGCAATGCTGGAGTTCCGGCCTCGGGACGCTAACATACGCCGAACCAGGCTGCCGACAAGACTCACGGCGACAGAGTCAGGGCTGTCCAGCACGGGCGACCCACCATGGCGCCGGCGCCCCAGGCTGGGCGGCAGGCCAGCGCCCAACCCATGGTGGAACTGCGGCTCCTGCAGTCCGAGTTGGGAGGAGACCCTTCCCTGCCAGACGTTCTTCGGCATCGAGCAGGGCCAACCCGCGACCACCCGGCGCACCGACGGGCCCGGGGCAGGCCGCAGCACACGCTTCCCGCAGGGCAGGTGTGGCGTCGGGCCACGGGCCCGGCCGATCGCCGTTTGCCGTCAGCCGGTGCCGGCAGTATCCTGCACCTGTGCGGTGCGCGGTGCAAGACCCCAGGAAGAGCATGAAACTGACCCCAATGCCCCCCAACTTAGACCGCCTGACGGCGGGACTACAAACCCAGAGGCGTCTGGCGGGTGCCCGGTTCGTAGTCCCGCGTTCACGCGGTCTTATGAGCCCCCTCGTCCTCCGTTGGGGGGCATTCAGACTGACCCTCCTAGTGCCCGTGGTGCCGCTGCTCCTGTGTGTCGGTTGCGGGACCGCCCTGCCCAGCCTGCGCGTCGAGGGCCCCGACTCGACAACGTGCTCTGGGGTTCGCCTTGACGGCCCAGGGGTGTCGGTGGACACCGGCATGGCTCGCCGAGGCCAGGCAAGCATCCGCGTGACCTGCGACGGGCTTACCCACTCCGTCTTCCACACGGAACCCATGCTGCTGGGAGCCTCCCGGGACACCCCCAGGCGGATCACGGTGAGCGTGTGGGTCAAGGCCGAGGGGATTGAGATCACACACCATGGCGGCTGGAGTGCCGGCCGGCTCATGCTGCATGCCCATAACGCCAAGGGCGAGGAGATCCTCACCCCGGACAATCACGGCTTCACTCATCTGGGGGTGGGCGAGATGTCCGGGTACTTCTGCGGAACCTTCGACTGGAAGGAACTGAGGGGCAATTTCGTCGTCCCGCCGGGCACCGCGGCGGTCACCCTGGAAGCCGGGCTCTCCTACGCGCGGGGAACGGCCTGGTTCGCGAGCATCCAGGTGCAGGAGGTCGCGCTGCGGTACTCCCCTCGCGAGGATGCCAGCGCCATCGTTGCTGTGGATACGGAGACGCTGAACCCCCTCCCGGTGCTGGGCGTCGGCTGGAACTGGGCCTACGTGTTCGAACGGGACTCGGAGATGCGCATGCCCCGTGAACGCATTGACCAGTTGCTGCGGTATGCGGCGTGGGATCAGCAGTCGTTTGTCCGGTTTGGTTTTCTGGCAGAAGCCTGCCTGAAGGAGGACAGCCGCCGGGCCGCGGCCCAGTATGATGGCACGCGGGAAGCGGCGAAGCTCTACCTGCAGGTCCTGCGCGGGCTCCAGGGTCTCGGAGCCACGATCCTGGCCTGCAACTGGCACTATGGAGACCAGAGTCCTTACCCCGATCCGCCCTACCCCGCCGAGAGATTCGCGGACTCCGTTGCCACCGTTCTGAAGCAGTGGGTGGGCGAGGAGGGCCTGACGGGGATCCGCTACGCGTCCCTGTGGAACGAACCGGACTGGTGGTACAGGGGCGGGCATTACCCGCACGATTTCGGAGCCTACTGGCGGGCGCTGGATCAGCAACTCCGCATTCGGGGGATGAGGGGCTCCATCGGCATCGTCGGCGCCGACACCACGCAGGGAGGAAGCGTCGCGGCACAGGCGTTTCCCAGGCTCGATACCGTGCTCGACGGCGGCCTCGATGCGTTCTCTGCCCACGACTACGTCGCGGCCGTCGAGGCCCCCGGGGAGACCTGCGGAGGTGGGGCCATGATGCCTTTCCTTGCCGGGTACCGGACCGCCGTGGCCGCACTGGGCAGCAAACCGCTCTTCCTGGGCGAGTTCGGCAGCGGGCTCAGGGGCGATCAGGCGACCTACCGGGGTACCCTGAGCAACGCAGAGCTCGTGCTGGGCTGCCTGAATGCCGGGGTGCGCGGTTTCGCGCGCTGGGCCTACAACTACCCGGTAGGCCTGGACGCCGGACTGATGGCACCTGGGTTCTGTCCGTTCCTGATCGAGGCCGGCAGCCTGGTGCCCAACCGGCCCGTGTACTACGGCTATGCAGTACTCACCAAGGCCATCCGGCCAGGGGCACGAGTGGCACCGTGCCGGGTCGCCGGAGGCCAGGACGCAGATGGCCACACGCGCGTGCACGCTGCGGCCCTGATCGGTCCCACGGGCGCGGCGGCGGTGGTCGTGGTGAACGACGGCGCCACGCCCAAGAAGATCATGCTGCGGGGCTTGCCGACGCAGGAGTTGTACCACTATTGGTACGACTCGACCCTCCCGGACGGCCTGCAGGGTGGGGTCAGCGTTCGGGTCGGGAAAGGGCCGCTCGTGGTCAAACCGATGAGTATCAACGCATTCACCGCTTGGCAGTGGGACACACTGAAGCCCTGATGCAGCGTCCGGTGCCGTGCGGGAACGCTGCTGTCGACACGCTCCGAGCGCGGGATCGATAGGGAGGCAGTCCGCGGTTCCCTGCCTCGCCGTCGATCAGAACCCCAGCGAACCCCAGAGATAGGGGACCGGCCCCATGGTGGCATCCGGCGTGAACTCGTCGATGGGGTGAACGCGGCCCGAGTCGACGCAGAACTCGGTGAGGGGCCAGTCTTGGTACCGGGGCACGAGGCCCGCGCAGTAGGTGAGGTTGTTGGGGTTGGCACCCACCGCCCTCTGCGCCGCCAGGACCATGGCCCGCCGAAACCGCGCCTCGCCGGTCAGGCGCCAGGCACGCACCAGGGTGACACCGCCCTCGGGTCGCGCGAAGAGGCCCCACTGCCAGGTCTCCGCCCCGGGCCAGCGCCGGGTCCAGCGGAAGCCGACCTTCCCTTGCTCGGTCAGGATGCGTTCCGCCTCGGCTACGATCTGCCGCCGCAATGCTTCCAGCAGCTCGGCACGGCACGGCCGGGCGTGTGGGAGGCATACAGCCGGCGTCGCCCTTCTGCAGGTTCGTCACGCGGTAGCGCCCGGTCACCTGGAGCGCCGTCCAGGTCAGGTCCAGCACCACGAGTTGCTTGATGATCAGATGGCCTGGGGTAGCGAGGGTCAGGCGCATGAAAGCGAGCTTCAAGGGCACCGTGGCAATGTATGGCTTCCGCGTACCGGGCACCAGTTTGGCGCGCAGGCTGCGCTCGGACGCACGCTTCGGGGCTGGCCGATCCCGGGCGCGGCGGGCTACACCCTCCATGATCCGCTGGTTCTGCACCCGGCTGAAACTACATTGCCTGCATCGGTGACACGCTCAGGAGAGACGCCATGACTAGGGCGACCGGTCCAAGCCGAGACACTGACGCTCGCGATCGGGCCCCGGGCGCGCTGGCCTTGGGGCAATCCGCGGCGCTGCTGGCGCTGTTCGTGCTGGCCTTCGCGGCCGTGCAGTCGCGGGCGCCCGCCGCCCCGGCGACGCCTGCCGCCCCGCTGCGCTGGCAGCCCCTCGGCGAACCGGGCGGTGGCGGGGCCATCGTGGCGCTGCGCGTCTCGCCGCACGACTCGCGGCACCTCGTCGCCAGCGGCGACATGCTCGGTGCGACCGTCAGCCACGATGGCGGCGACTCCTGGGAGCCCGCCTTCGGCTTCAGTTCCTACGAGATGTGCGATGTCACCTTCCACCCGACCGCACCGGCAACCGTCTGGCTGGGCACCTGCATGGGCCCCTACAAGAGCACGGACGGCGGGCGCACCTGGCTCTCCCGGCGGGAGGGACTGCCGCCGGCGCAGGGCGGCCGCTACAGCGCCATCGTGGAGAAGGTGCTCTTCGACCCGAACCAACCCGGCCGCCTGCTGGCGTTTGGCGGTACGGCGCGGCGCTGGAATGAGGCGGACTCCTTCGGCTGGATCTGGGGGAGCCTCGATGACGGCGAACACTGGAGCCACATCGCCACGCTGAGCCGCGACGGTTTCGGCCGCGAGGCTCGCAAGGGCGTCAACCTCTGGTTCGCCACCTACGAGCCCGGGTCGGGCAACCGGGTGCACGTGCTCGGCGACCACATCGGCTGGTGGTGCAGCGACGACGACGGCCGGACCTGGCGGCCGCGGGGGCCATCCGGCCTCCCTGGCCCGATCACCGGGCTGACCTTCCATCCGACCCGGCCCCAGACCGTCTGGGCCACCACTCACAACCACAGGCCCGGCGCTGAGGATGCCGGCCGCGAGCCGGGTGGGGTCTTCGTCAGCCACGACGCCGGCGCCACCTTCGTTCCCTGCGAAGGGGGCCTCCGCAAGGTCAGAGGCGGCGATGACAACGAGAACCTGACCTCGTGGTTCAAGGGAGTGGCCCTATCGCCGGCGAACCCCGATGTCCTTTACGTCTGCGACCAGGCCTGGAGCGCCGCCATCGTCTACAAGAGCACGGACGCCGGTCAGACGTGGGTGCCGGTGGCCTCCCGCGGCGGCCCTGGCGCCGAACCCACCGAGACCGGCCGGCGCGCCTTCCAGGTGGAGACCGGGACCTGGGCCGGCGTCAGCCTGACCTTGGTGGCGGACCCCTCGAGTCCGGACCGGGCCTATGGCTTCAACTCGGAGTTCATCCTGCGTACCCTCGATGGCGGCCAGACCTGGGACGATGCCACCGCCTACCGCCCGGAGCCTGCCCGCAAGGACCACTGGCGCGGGCGCGGCTGGACGGGCTGGTGCAGCACCAATGTGGCCTTCAACCCCTGGCGGCGCGGCCAGGTGCTGATCCAGGGCATGGACGGCGCCCGCGGCTGGCTGAGCGACGATGACATGGCTTCCTGGCGCTATGCCATGGGCCAGACTCACCCCTGGCTCGGAGGGCAGGACGCCGGCTTCAGTCGCGATGGTCATATCTACCTGACTACCGGTCAGTTCGGACAGCAGAACGGCATCCAGCACAGCCGCGACGGGGGCCAGACGTGGACGACGCTGGCCGGGGCAGCCCGCGGCCTGCCCGAGGCGGGCTGGGGCAACGGGCCCGAGTTCGGGGGGGTGTTCGTGCATCCCGAGCAGGGCGCGCAGGCCTGGGCTGTGCTTGGCGGCGGTCTGCTCACCACCACCGACGCGGGGCAGACCTGGGCCTGGGTACTGAAGGACATCGGCGCCAACCGCATGGCCGGCGACCCGACCCGGCTCGGGCGCTTCTGTGTGAAGACGGCCGGCGGCATCCTGGTCACCGACGAGGGCCGCGAGTTCCGCAACCTGGGCCTGCCCGGCAACAGTCCGCGCAGCCGCATCCACTGCGATGCGCGGGGCCGCGTGCTGGTCTGCCAATGGCGCGAGGGGCGCACTGGGGTCTGGCGCTATACGCCGGAGATCGGGAGATGGGACCGACTGCTCGACGATGACCAGGCCTTCGCCTGTCAGGCTGATCCCAGCGACCCGACGCGCCTGCTCTTGGTCACCACCATGGACCCCTTCTACGACCAGGCCTGCGGCAACGGGGTCTGGATCAGCGGCGACGATGGCGTTTCGTGGTCCGCTGCCAACGACGGGTTGCCTATGCTGCGGGCCAACGCCTGCGCCTTCGATCCCTGCGACCCCGAGCAGATCGTCATCGGCACTTACGGCATGGGCTTCTTCCGGGCACGCTGGCCGAAGGCCCATCTCCCGCCCGGGACACGACGCTACGCCAGCACGGACGAAGACCGCCAGGCGGCGGCGCTGACCCCGGAGGTCGCGGCGGGCGTGCTGGTGAGCCTGGTCGTGGCTCCGGACAGCAACCGTAACCTCCTGGCCAACGGCGACATGAGTGCCGGCGGTGACAGGCCCGACGGCTGGACCGAGACGTGGGGCGCGGCCAAGGCGTTCCGCGACACGACCGTCTTCCGCTCGGCGCCCGCCTCCCTGCGCATCGAGGTCGGGGGCGGCACCGGGCAGGCCTTCCAGATGCGCGAGGGCGGCGCCAACGCCACGCTGCGCATCCGCGGCGCCCTCCGCAGCCAGGGAGAGGTACGGGCACAGGTGGCGGTCCAGGCCTTCGACGCGGAGTGGAAACGCAACGAGTTCAAGCAGGTCCGCTATACCCAGGGGGACACGGACTGGGTTGCCTTCGAGGGCACGGTCACCCTGCCGGCGTGGACGGCTCGCTACAACCTGCAGGTGTGGGCCGAGGGCACCGGCCTGGCGTGGCTGGACGATGCGTTCCTGGCCGCTGGCGCCGCCTCCGCTGCCGGAAGCGCGCCGGCACCGGCGCCCTGAACCGGGGTAGCACACAACGCCGGAACGGCCCCGGCCAAACCGGCACCTCGACAGGATCGGAGAGTCTGCTATGACGAGTTCAATCGACGGCGCGGCTCTAGCTGTCGCCCTGGCCCTGGCCACCGGCACCTCCAGGGCCGCAGAACCCATGCGCGTCGACTTCGCCCAGGCCCAACAGGCCATCGGCCCCGGCGCCATGGACGGTCAGACGGGGCTCGACACCAGCGTCAGCATGATCGCCTTGCACGACGGCAGCCTTGTCCTGCGCGCCCGCAGCGAGCCCTGGGGTGCCAAGACGGGGACGTTTCTGTACAAGGACAGCGGCGGCCTGGGGCCCCAATGGACGCTGGATACCTGCCTGGTGTTCAGCAGCCCGCTGCTCGAACAGCACGCCGGGCTCTACGTGGGCACCCCCGAGGCCTCGGTGCGCCTGCTCGTGGGACGCCCCGGCCAACCCTACGATCTGCGTCTGCTGGGACCGGCCGGCGAGAAGCTCACCGCCTCTCCGGCCGGTTACCGCGAAGGCCGGCCGCTCTGGCTGCGCTTGCTGCGCGCCGGGACGCGGATCTGGGGCCTCTACAGCCTGGATGGCCAGCAGTACTGGGCCATGGGCTGCGTGGACGCCCAGGCGCTGGCTACGGCTGCCCGCGCGGGCCTGTGCTTTCTCGACGACAACCCCTACAAGAACGAGGAGCGCATTCCCGTGGGTTCCGTGCCCAACGGCGAGGCCCGTTTCACGTCCTTCGCCTACGCCCCGACGGCCGATGAGAGCCTGCTGGCCAGTGTGCCGCGAGTGTTCGTCCGGCTGACCTTGCACGGCGTGACCCCAGCGGCGCCGACCAAGCTGGCGGTGACCTTCTACGGGGCCATCCACGAACGGCTGCACAAGCTCTTCCTCGGCGCGAACGGCCAGGCGGCGCCCCTGCCGGTAGGCTGGCATGACGGCATCCCTTGGGGCCAGTTTCCCGAGGGGCAGGCCCTGGCCGTTGGCCAGAGCACGGGCTGGTCGGACTGGAGCGGCTTCTTCGCCACGCCCAGAACGCAGGCGACGCTGGCCGTGGCCCTCTGGCAGGACGGGCTCCCGGTCGTGGCGGGAGCCAAGGCCGACGACGGCAACGTGACCGCCTACGATGTCGAACTGGCTTTTGCCAGCGCACCAGAAGATGGCGCCATCGTGAAGCGAGTCCGCTACGCCTCGGAGTTCACCACCCTGGCCCTCTGCCTGCCGGCCAACCGGGGGCCCCTGCAGGATTGGGGACCTGGCATCCGCACCGTGTACGACTACGCCAAGGACAGGCTGTCGGTGTACCAGGCGCGCGGGCTGAAACCAGTGCCGCCGCAGGAGGTGCTGCCCATCAGCGTCGACACCATGACCGGCTACCATGCGCGCTGCTACGACCCCACAACGGAGCAGGTCGAAACGCAGATCCGGGCTCTCCTGGGCCGGAACACGCCCATGGCCATGGTGCCCTTCGCCGACGTCAGCCCCTGGGACCTGCAGTTGGCGGAGAAGCTCACGGTGCACCTGCGTACCAGCCTGCCGGAGCCGCCGCCGGGGCGCTTCGCGCTGCAGTTGGGCGACGAGCCCGGGATCGTTGCCCTGGAGGCGCTGCTCACGTCCGAGCCCGGCCTGGCCGCCTTCCGGCAGTGGCTGCCCACCCGGGTGCGGACCCCGCAGGACGTCGGGCAGACGACCTGGGAGCAGGTGCTGCCGCTGGCACGCGACCAGGTCCGGAACCGGGAGCAGGGACGGCTCTGCTACCACACGGTGTGGTTCCGCCAGGAGAGCACGGCGCGCCGGTTCGCGGCCTACCGGGCGGCGGCGCATGACCTCTGGGGTGATCGCGTCGAGGTGATGACGGACGCCTACTACGGCGGTTTCGACAGCACGCCGGACTACTTCGTCGAGAGCGACCTGTACGCCACCGACCGCCAGGGCCACCATTTCGGCGGCGAATTCAGCTACACCTGGGACCTCTGCGACGCGGACATGTTCGCGAGCGCCAGCCGCGCCGGCCACACCCGCCCCGGTTTCCTCTACTTCGTCTGCCGCATCAACGAGCCCGAAGGAGTGCTGCTGACCGGGGCCGCGGCACTGGCTCAGGGCTTGGCCGCCATCCGCTACTATGGCTACGGCCCGCTCTACGCCGGCTGGGAGTGGTTCAGCGACGACCGTTTCCGGGTGGAGAACTTCGCCGCTGCGGCGACCATCAGCCAGGCGGCGGCCCGCTATGCCACGGTACTGACCCACGGGGTGGCGCCGCAGCCACGGGTGGCCACGCTCCTGTCCCGCAGCGCCAACGTCTGGTCGGGGAGTAAGGAGAGCGCCATGATCGAACTGTTCGGCCACCCGGAAGCCAAAGAGGAACGGGCGAAACTCCTGGCGGCCTCGCGCGGTGAAGGCGGCGCCGAGGGCTGGGCCTGCGAGCGCGATATGACCCACTGTGCCCTGCACTGGCGCGGCACGCCCGTCGGGGTGCTCCCCGAAGAGCAGATCGAACGCGGCGCGCTGGAGCAGGGCTGGCGCGTCCTCTACGTCCATGACCCAAATGTCTCGACGGCGGCCCAGCAGGCCATTGCAGACTGGGTCCGCCGCGGCGGCGTGCTCTACCTGGGACCGCAGGCGGCGACCCGCGACGAGAGCAACGGACCGCGGGACCTGCTGGCAACGCTGACGGGCGTGCCCGAGCCGGTGCGAGTGGCGGACTACGAGCCGAAGGGCACCTTCGCCCAACGCGGCCTCTTCGGCGAGACCTGGCGGATGGCGGCCAACTACAACCAGCGCAACGTGGACCAGCTGCGGGTGCTGGATACCGTCACGGCCCGCCTTGGCGAGCAGGCTGTCACCTTCCCGGCGCTGGGCTGGAAGGAGACGTTGAATCTTCCTGCCTCCCAGGTCATTGGAAGGTACGGTGACGGTTCGGCAGCAGTGGCTTCCGTAACCGTTGGCCAGGGTTTCGTGGTCAAGTCAGGCACCTGCCTGGGGGCCGCCTACGCACGGACGGCAAAGCCGTCGCTGGGGCTGGTCGAGTGGTACTCGCCACCGCCGGCGCCGGGAGCCACGCCCCACAAGCAGACCTGGCAGCGGCTCTTCGACGAGCACCTGCAGGACCTGCTGCTGACCCCGCTGGCCCTGGCTCAGGTCGAGCCGGCGGTGGCGCTATCGGTCCGCGGAGTGAACGCCGGCACCTTCGAGGAACCCGGCAAGCAGGCGCTGCTGGTACTGGGCAAGTACACCACCGCCGACACCCATCCACTCACCGTCCGGGTCACCTGGCAGCGCCCCTACCGACAGGCCACAGCCTTCAGCAGCGGCGAAGCAGTACCGCTGGAACTGACCGGCAGTACGGCGACGGTGACCGTCAACCTGCAGACCATCGACTTCATCGAGTTCAGGCCCTAGCCCGAAGTTCTTTACCTCTACGGACTATATCTCTTGTTGGATAAGATAGTTACGTGTGTTTTTGTGGTGGCTGTTCTGGCTGCGTAGGGTTTCTCAGACCGGAACGCCGAAGCGGTCCATGGCCGCGTGCTGGACCGAGGTGGGGCGGGTCGTTCTTTCGAAGCAGGGGGCGCCCGGGATGTTGGCCTGCATGCGGTTGCGTGCGATGGTTCTCAGGTCGGCAAGGAGAGTCTGGAAGCTGTGGACCGGCAGAGCCTCGGCCGTGCGCTTGCTGGCGGCCTTCGTGTCGGCGCTGGCGGAGCGTCTGGCCGGAGCTCCGGTGGCGCGATCCGTGCTTGGCGCCTGCCGCGAGACGCAACCGGTCGCCAGCAGACATCAGCGCTCAACTCGCGGGTCGTCCAAGATCACCTTCCTGAGGTCTGATGGTCATGCCGCCATGCACGTGGCTTGGGTGGACCAACGGCCTTCTCCATGATCGCTACGGCGCAACGCCCTTGGGGGCATTGGGCCCGGGCTTCCACACGCGCTTCTCAACCGCGGCCCGGCTCCGTTCGGCTACCGAGAAGAACTCGTCGAGCAGCACCACCTTGAAGCGCTCCCTGGGCAGACGCCTGGCCATCTCCGAGAAGCGGTAGGGCGTGGCATGGTCGAAGGCGCCGTAAACGATCACGAACCAGGGCGCCTGGACCTCCTTCATGTCGGCGATCAGCGTCTCGGCGAACGACTCCGGGCCCTGGGTGAAGGTGTAGTAGTTGTTGCCATGGATCACCGGGGCGCCGCCGTCGGCGTAGCGGACCGACTGCTCGCCGCCATCCCACAGGGTCAGGCCACGCATGCCGGCACGGCGCAGGAAGTCCTGCTGCTCGATGCCGCCCATCCACCACACGTCGATGTAGCGCAGATCGCCCAGAGCACCGCCCCTCCTCACCATGTCGGCGTAGTCGTTCACCATGGCTGGTTCCATGAAGCCCGGGTGCACGTAACCCCACCCAGCCGCCGCGGCGAAGAAGTAGTCCTGCTCGCTCATGGTGTCGTAGTAGTAGTCCATGAGTCCGGGATGGGTGGTGCAGAGCAGTGGATCCATACCCCAGTTGATGGGGATGGTGCCACGCTGGGGCTGGGTCCAGCCGCCCATGCCCTGCAGGCTGATGGCCTCCTTCACCGAATCCCCCTCGTTGACCATGAGGGCGACGTAGATCCTGCTTTCAGGGACCACCGTCTCGGGCATCACCGCCTGGTGTTTTTGCTTCCACGTCGTCCGCGTCGACGGCAAGGCGGCGAAGAAGGAGTTGTTGAGCACGCCCGAACACACCACCACCTGCCGGTTGCGGCCGACGCTGCGGGTGAAATGGCACTCCTCGGGCCGACCCCAGCCGAACACCGGACTGAATGGCGCCGCATGGCCGAGGATGGCATCGAGGAGCTCCCGGTCCGGCGGGTCCTGGTCCTTGCCGTCCACCCGGTTCGCGACCGCGGTGTGGTCGAGGTCGTAGACGAACCAGCGTTTCTGCACCGCCTGGTCGATGTCCACCAGGGTGTCGTGGACATCGAGGCCGTAGGTGCGGTCGCGAGACACCGTGCCGGTGCGTGAACAGCGCGGCAGCAGCGTGGCGATGGCCCAGCGGTGGCCCTCCAGGCGCCGGTCGGTTCCGGCGGGGAAGGCGGCGCGGATGGCCGTGTAGTCGACGACGACGGGCAGGGCCACCCCTGCGGCCGCGAACTGCTCGCGCAGCGGCGCCGTCAACGGCACCGCATCCTCAAGCCCCGCCAAGGTGGCCGCGGGGCTGCAGTCCTCGCGCAGGTTGTCGTAGAGGATGCAGCCCTTGAGCACGGTGGCGGACCTCAGCAGGTCCGGCAGGGCGGTCTGGACGAAGCGGAAACGGCCGGTGGCGGTGAAGCGCTCCAGCCACAAGTCTTCGGTGCAGGCATCGGCCCCGAAGCGGGTGGTCATCTGCGCCTTGGTCGCCGCATCCCAGTTCTCGCCGTGCTCCTTCTTCTCGGGCTCCAGCATCAGGCTCGACCAGCGCACGTCCCGGCCGCCGCGCAGGAACACCCGCGGCTGTTCGCGGTTCAGCAGCCCCGCGAGGGCGTAGGCGACGGCCTTCTCCTCGGTCGAAAGACCCTTGAGGTCCAGGACCTTGACCACCGGCGCGTCGGCGGCGCCGATGAATGGCACCAGCGTCAGGATGCCGAGGGCAATGGCGCCAAGATGCATGCTTCGCCTCGCTTTCAGGATCAGGGCTTGGTCAGGACCAGGCGGTCGATGATGGGCGCGGTCGACCAGGCGTCGCCGAAGCTGCGCCGGCGTACGAGGACCTGGACGGTGCCGGCGGCGGTGTCCTCGGCGTCCATGGTCAAGGCCAGCCACTTGCCGGGCCCACCGTGGCGGCCCACCATGCAGGTCCGACCGCAGGCATAGGCGTAGCCGTCGCGTTTGCCGCTCTCCTGATCACGGAAGTGGAGGTGAAGCACCCCGGTGAACCCCTTGGGCACCTGGAGGTCGAGGTAGACGTTGGGCATGCTCCATCCATGCTTGTCGCCGCGGCGCCAGGAGCTCTCGGGAGGGGACGGCGGCTGCCACCGCTCCATCCAGCGGCGCAGCCCGTAGGAGAACGCCTCGGTGGCTACGGCAACCCGATCGTGCTCCCGCTTCCACTGCTGGTAGCCATCCTCGGGAGCCTGCGCCGCTCCGCTCACATCCAAGACCACCTGGGCATCGGCAGGTGGCCCGCTGACGGCATGGAAGCGTTCTCCCTCCACCAGCGTACGCAACTGCCTGGCATCTACCGTGACCGGTGGTCGACACGGGTCGCTGGCAAGATAGGCCACCAGGCTGTGGCGGAGCTGCCGGGCAGCCGGGGACTTCCCCACGGCATCGATGAGGTCGAGGGAGGTCAGCACCACCGCCCCCTTGCCCAGCGTCACCTCGCCGATGAGGATGATGGGCGAGCCGCGCCAGAACGGCGCATCGATGGCCTGCGCAATCATGCCGGGCATGGGAACGGCGTCGTTGACCACCAGGCCGCTGGCGTGCCGCAGCAGGTTGAACCACTGCCAGTCGGAGTGCGACGCGGTGGGGAACGCCGCCAGGGCGGAATGCCGGTGGTCGATGTAGGCCCCACAGGTGTCCATGCCGCAACTTGGGTTCCAGACCGGATCGGGGAAGTACACCGGAGTGGTCTGGTCGCTGCAATCCACCACCAGGAGCAGACGTCCGCCCTGACTGACGAAGGCGATGGTCTCGTCGTCGAGGGTTCGCGTCACCCGTACCTGTGCCATGGCGGGCGTGACCGCGGGCTGGCGCGGGTACGCCCAGAGGCGCCAGCGATTGGGCTGACCCGCACCCGGGATGCCGGCCTCGAGAGTCAGGCAACTGGCCTTGTCGCCCTTGAGTTCCCAGGTCACCACCCCCAGGTCCGTCGTCCCGCCCACGGGAATGTCGCGCGCCGGCAGCCGCCCCTCGGCCACCACCACGCCGTCGTCGCCGGTCAGACGCCAGGAGGCCGAGGCCTGGGCCAGGGTTGCGGCCCCGTAATGCGCGACCTCGATGGGGATGCGTACCGTCTCTCCCGATTCGTATTCCTGCTTCGGGATGCGTGCCAGGACCACTGTCGGGGCGCAGAAACGCCGGAAGTCCTCGGGCTTGACGATGCCCTTGGACTCCCAGAATGCGTCCAGGAGGCCCACCAGCGAACAGCCCTGACCGCTGTAGTCATGCAGGTCCAGGAGCTGGAACCCGGCCAGGTGCGGTGTGCGCAACTGGCGTTCGATATCCTCCTTGTACAGCTCCACCGCCAGCGCGCCCGACGCCTGGTGGAAAGCCGCATTCTGCGCCAGCGTCCCATGTCTGGCAGCCAGGTCGCGCTGCACCTCCAGGGTGGTGGGGCGCAGGACCCCGGTGTACTTCGCCATCTCGCTGAAGTCCGGGTACACCCACCACTGGCCAAGCTCGTGGCCGAGGACCGGTACGGTGAAACCGTCGAGGATGTCGCGCCAGTCCTGGTCGCGCGCCACATCCTCGTCCTGGGTCATGAAGCGCTCCATGTACCGGATGCGCGGGCGCAGGCCGTTCTTCTCCTTGCCCCACATGATGGTGGCGAACTCATCGCCAGGGTTGACCGGCAGCTCGCCCCGGCGGATGTAGGCGTTGCTGGTCGAGGCGTAGCGATGGCGGGGATCGGTGCGCTTGCCGTGTTCCACGAAGGCGCCCAGGGTCTCCCAGTCGCCGTCGTGTTCGTTGCCCATGCTCATCAGGGCGAAACTGGGATGGTTGCCGTAGAACTCCAGGATGCGCTCCATCTCCTGGCGCAGGAAGGGCGTGCCCGCCCAGTCGTCCTTCACGCTGCCCCAGTGCGGGAGCTCGGCCTGGAGCAGGATGCCCTCCTCGTCGGCGGCGACGAAGGCCGGCTCGGGCGGGCAGAAGGAGTGGTAGCGTACGTGATTGAGGCCGTATTCCTTGCAGATGCGGTAGATGCGACGCCACCCCTCGACCGTCAGGGGTGGGCGACCGTCCAACGGCAGGGCGCCACCGTCGTGCGTCCCGCGCAGGAAGAGGGTACGGCCGTTGAGCGTGAGCTGTGTCCCCTGCGCTCCCACTTCGCGCATGCCGAAGACCACGCTGCGGTCATCCGCCAGCCTGGCGCCTTCGGCCGTGGCGCCGACGCTGACGACGAGGTCATAGAGCGCCGGAGTGAACTCGTCCCAGGTCTGCATGCCATCGCCGAGGTCGAGGAAGTGCTCGGCGCGGATGACGTCGCCGGCCGCCTTGAACCAAGCCGTCTTCTCGGCCGTCGGCTTGTCCTCGCCCTGCCGGCGGACCAGGAAACGGACCTCGCCCTCGGCGGTCACACCGGTGTGGTTGGCGATGAGGGCCACGGCACGGATGCGCTTGCGCCCCAGGTCCGGGTAGGCCTGGACCGACTGGACCGAAACGGCATCGCGGGCGGTCAGTTCCAGGCGTCCGACCATGCCGTTCCAGCGGATCTGGATGTCCTCGCCATAGCCGTGGCAGCTCGCCCCCGGACGGCCGCGGTTGTCGACGCGCACGGTGATGAGATGCCGGCCCGGGGTGAACAGCTCGCCGCACTCGTAGGTATGCGGGGTGGTCAGGCTGTCCTGGCTGCCGACCAGCCGGCCGTCCAGCCAGACGCGGCTCTCCCACATCACCCGCTCGAACAGCAGGCCCGTCCGCTTGCCACGCCAGCTCTCGGGAATGTCGATCTCGCGCTGGTACCAGGCTTCGCCGATGTACTCCGCCTTGCGGGTGAGCACGAACCGCGAGGGCTGCATGGGTTCGCCCAGCCCGGCATCGTCCAAGGTCCCCGGTAAGGCCATGGCACGCGCAGATGCCAGAGGGCGTTCGTACCAACGTTCCTTGAGACCCACCTGCTGGGGATCCATGACCACGGTCCAGGTACCGGCGAGGGACAGCACCTCGCGGCAGCCGTTACGCATCGGTACCTGGGCGGCAGCGCCAGGCCGGACGTCGGTCTGGTAGGTGCCGTTCTCGGCACCCAGGACCCGTTCGGGTTTCTTGGCATCCTCGGCTTGGGCCACCAGACCGGTCGCCGCGAACAGGATGGCGATGGCGGCGACCATGAGGTTATCTCGTTTCGTCACGGGTTCTCGATCGTTAAGGGCGGGTATGTGGGAATACCGTACCTGGCGGAACAGGACTGACCATCTGCGACGCGTTCCTTCCACATGCGCTGCCGGTACGATGTACGGGGCCGCGTCCTCAAAACGACTCACAGATTGCGCGGCGTGACGCCGCCGCGCAATCTGTGTTGAGTTGAGCCATCCGCAGGGCTTGGGGATTGCGCCCATGTTCCCTGCTCCGATGCCGCTAAGTTACCCGGTCCCGGCCTCGGTCGTGGGCCGCGGAGGTAGGTCCCAGCTCCGACTGGGACACCTCCGCATTCTGTCCCAACGCCATGCCCGCGAAATGGCGCGACGGTTGCGATGCAGGGCCAAAGAACGGGCCGCTGCCAGGCGCAGTGGACGTGGCGTTGCCAACGCCCGACGCCCTGCTACGGCGCCTGCCGGCAGAGGAGCGTCTTGACCTCGAAGGGCCGGAAGTCGAGGCGTACGGCGTTCGCCGTGACGGGAACCGCCACGCCGCCTTCCTCGAGCAGGTTGGTGGCCTGCACGCTCCAGGCGCCCGCCGGCGGCAACTGCACGGTTGCCGTGGCGCTGGCGCCGCCGGCTTCGTACAGCCGCAGCACCAGCCCCTCGCCAGACTCCGGAGCCTTGACCGCCTCGATGATCACATTCGGGACATCCACCGTCGCCAGCGACGCCAGCGGCGGCGCGCCCGCACCCGCGGGGACGGCGCTGACCGGAATATTCAGCTCGTAGGCCGGCCGCACCACCGCCTCGACTGAGAACGGCCCCGCGTGGGGCAGCAGGGCGTAGGTGAAGAGGTGCACGCCGGCGTCGCCGCGCGGATCGGGGTGGGTGCCGGACTTGAGCAGGCTCAGGCGGATCTCGGAGCCCTGCACGCCGACGCCGTACTTGCAGTCGTTGAGCAGGGCCACGCCGACGCCGTTGTCGGCCAGGTCCGTCCACTTGTGCGCACAGACCTCAAAGCGCGCCCGATCCTGCGCCTGGTTGGTGTGGGTGGGCCGCACCACGTGGCCAAACTGGATCTCGTGGCGCGCGGAGTCGGCCGTGAGGTTGAGGTCGAAACCGACCTTGAACAGGACGTGCTTCTCGTGCCAGTCGAGCTCGGTCTCGAAATCGATCCGGGGCGTATCGGCATGGAAGACGATGTCCTGGGCCAGGGCGGACCGGGCGCCAAGGCTGTACTGACAGCGCAGGCGCAACTGCAAGGGCCCAGCGGCCATGACCGTCCGCGAGATCAGGCGCATGTCGGGGTTCATCTTCAGGCGCTGGTCGCGGTCGATATCCCAGTTGTCCCAGGCGGCCGGGACGTCCTCGCCCAGCCAGAAGACGTTGAGGGCGCTGCCGGCCCTGACCAACTCCCGGCCGGTCGCCTTGAGCACGCAGGAGGCCAGGCTGCCATCCTTGGCGAAGCGTACGGCGAGGTGCGGGGTATCGACGGTGAGGCCCTTGACCTTGAACGGCGAGGCGGCGGCCTTATCTGGCCCCTTCTTGAGCTGGACCAGAGTGGCGCCCAGTGCGGGCAGGCTCACTCCAGAGAGCAGGAGCTGCTCGCGCCCATCCACGGTGGTCACACGTTGCGAAACGATGGCAGGGGCCGCGGGAACCAGGCCGGCGGGCGGGGCGGCGATGGCGATCTCGCCGGTGCGCGGCCAACTCAGGCTGTTCGCCACGAGCACTGCCGGGGCCTTGGCGGCCGCCGGAGACGGTTTGCCCGCCAGGCTGGCCAGGGCGCTGTTCGCCAGCGCGGTGGCGGCGGCCGTCAGTCGAGTGAAGGCGGCGACGGCCTCGTCGTTGACGGCGGCGATGGATGAGCCCGGTAGGATGTCATGGAACTGATTGGTGAGGAATTCTTTCCACAGCTCTTTCAGCTCGCTGCGCGGCACCTCGCCGCAGCCGGCCAGGCGGGCGGCGGTAGTCAGGAACTCAGCCTCGCGCAGGGCGAACTCGGTCCTCCGGTTGCCGCGCTTGATGCGGGCCACAGAGGTCAGAGTGCCACGGTGGAGCTCAAGGTAGAGTTCGCCGACCCATTCCGGCAGGTTCGCGCCCAGGTCATCGCGGAGTCCGCACATGAACTCACTGACCGTGGTGTGACGGGTCTGCGGGCAGCCTTCAAGGTCGGCAACCCGACGGGCGACCTCGAGCATCTCGTGCATGGGGCCGCCGCCGCCGTCGCCGAAGCCGTAGGCACAGAGCCAGCGGTCCTGGACATCCTTGTGCTGGTACCAGTTCCACTGGTGGATGAGTTCGTGGGGATCGGGCCAGCAGTGCATGCGGTTGAGGTGCGCCACCACCGGGGTGCCATCCATGCCTTTCCAGACAAAGGCCTCATAGGGGAAGCGGGTGGTATCGTTCCAGCTCATCTTGGTGGTGCAGAAGAACTCGACCCCGGCGCCGCGCAGGAGCTGCGGCAGGGCCGCGGAGTAACCGAAGACATCGGGCAGCCAGAGGGTGTCCGAGGTGTAGCCGAAGAACTCGCGGGTGGCCTGCTGACCGACCAGGAGTTGACGCACGAAGGCTTCGCCGGAAGGAATATTGCAGTCCGGCTCGCACCACATAGCGCCGTTCGGCTCCCAGCGGCCGGCCTTGGCCATGGCCTGAATGCGCTTGAACAGGCCGGGGTACTCGCGGCGCATGACCTCAGTCTGGCAAGGCTGGCTCTGGACGAAGGTCATCTCCGGGTACTGCTCCATCAGGTTGAGCACCGAAGAGAAGGTCCGGGCGCACTTCCGCCAGGTCTCGGCCAGGGTCCACAGCCAGGCCGTGTCGATATGCGAGTGGCCGACCAGGCCGGCCCAGGGCGTAGTCGGGCCGTTGTGCCGCGCCAGCAGGGGCTCCATGATCGCCCACGCCTGCGCGAGCCGGGGCCGCCAACTGTCCTCGCCGGTCTCCGCCGGGAACATGTCCACGACGGCGTAGATATCGGCCAGCGCCCGCATGATTGTATTCTTACGTAAGCTATTATCGTCCAATGCTTTAGCTAGTAGTATAAGGGTCTTCAGACGGAACACGAAGGCGCTGACATCCGGGCGCTCCAGGAGGAGCTCGACGCCGCCGAAGCGCTTGCACTTGGGCTCGATGACCGTCGGGCCCTCGAAGGGCTGCGTGCCCGGGAAGGAATGGCCGGAGTAGCACTCGAAGGCGAGATGGTGTTTCTTGCCCTTACGGCCGTCCGGGGTCAGCAGGACGCAGGGGTGATTCGGGTCGAACACGCCCGCTTCGCGACCGTCGACAAAGAGGAGGGTCTGGTCGATGCTGGAGCCCGAGTTGATCGCGGAGACCGCGTTGGTCAGGATACGGACGAAGACGCGGTCCCGGTGGCACGCGGCCGGCAGGACGACGTCGCCCTGGAACCAGGCCGTCAGGCCATCGCCGCCCCAGGTCGTGCCGGGAGGAGCGGGCGCCCAGACGGCGCCGTCGCCGGCGCTGGGCTCGGCCCGGAAGTGGGCCGTGGTCTCCCACATCGTCACCGGCACCGTGCCCACGGTGTGAAAGCGCAGCCCGGCGTAGGTTTCCTCGATACGCTCGATCTTGGGTAGGATCTTCTTGTCAGTCAGCATCGGTCGATCCCTCTTTGGTTCTCACACCCGTCCCATGGGAAACCCAGAGGCTGTAGCGGTTTAGGCTGTAGGCTATTAGGTTACAATACCGGACCCGAGTCTGGAAACGCAAAATACCCCGATGCAAGACCTAACAGTCTACAGCCTGAGTACCTAACAGCCTTGGCGTCCGGTGGGACGCCTGTCTCTAGTTCTGCATGCCGGTCAGGGTCACGCCCTCGATGAAATAGCGTTGGCAGAGGAAGAAGAGGGCGACGACCGGCAGGACCATCAGCGTCGAGGCGGCCATCATCATGCCGTAGTCGCCTCCGTACTGGGCGCGGAAGTTGAACAGCCCCAGGGCCAGCGGGTAGAGGCGCTGGTCGTTGACGAAGATCAGGGCGCCCATGAACTCGTTCCAGGTGCCCATGAAGGTGAAGATGCCGACCGCGGCCAAGGCGGGCTTCTGCAGGGGCAGGATGATGCGCCAGTAGGTGCCGAAGAAGCTGCAGCCGTCGATGCGGGCCGCCTCCTCGAGCGTCGCCGGGATGGCGCGCATGAACTGGCGCAGCATGAAGACGAAGAAGGCGGAGGAGAGGAAGGCGGGCACCCACAGGGGCTTGAGCGTGTTGTACCAGCCCAGGCTCCGGAAGATGAGGAAGACCGGGATCATGGTCACCTGCCCGGGCAGCATCATGGTGCCGAGCAGGATCATAAACAGCGCGTCGCGGCCCGGCCAGCGCAGGCGGGCAAAGGCGTAGGCCACCATCGAGCAACTCAGGATCTGGCCGACGACGGTGAGTACCACCAGGAACAGCGAGTTGAGCAGGTAGCGCGGCCAGTGCTCGTCGGCGTACCAGGCATTGCGGTAGCTCTGCGTGTACTTGCGCCAGCCAGCCACAAAGCGGGGCGCGCGCTCGACGGCGAGGGTCAGCCGGAAGTGGTCCGCGGGCAGTCCGGTGACGGCCTGGCCCTCGACGCGGCGCAGGAACCAGACCCCGAGCCGGCGCTCATCGGAGGCGTCGCGTTCACGGATTTTGAGGGTCAACTCCCCCCACCGGTAGGCGCCGAGGTAGACGGCCTCGCTGTTCTCGTAGCGCTGCCCGGCTACCTCGAGAGTGACATGCAGCCGGTGCCACGAACGGTCCTGGCGCAGGGGCACGGTGACACTTAGGAGCTGTTCTGCCGGCACGGGCAGAGGGAACTCGCCGGTGACCACCGCCGCCGCCGAGTCTGCCAGGTCGTAGCGGACTTCGCAGACCGGGCGGGTCTCGGTGGTCAGGCTGCCCGGCTGGGTACGCAGCCGCACCGCCGCATTACCAGCCCGCCAGCCGAGGTCGGGTTCGGAGTCCGCCGCCGGGGGCAGCACGAGCTCATGGCGTTCGGTGTCGGTCAGAGACGGCCGGCGCAGGGCCACGCCACGGTGCACCGCGAGCCAGACATCATCGAGGCGCTCGGCGTCGAGTTTGGCCAGGAGGGTGTTGCAGATGGCCTCGTCGGTGCCCTCCCAGGCGCGGTCGGGCAGGCTCGGAGCCAGGTTCTCCCAAAGTCCCTCGAACAGCGCCGCGCGGGTGGCGGCGGCATCCAGTTCCGGCGTCAACAGCGCTCCGAGCAGGGGACGGGCCTTCTCCCAGAAGGCCTGCTCCAGTCGTGGGCGCAGGCTCAGCCAGCGCTCGGGCGACAGCCGGCGCGGCGGCGCCACCGGCTTGCAGGTCTCGGTGGTGACGTAGGGCGACTGGCGGACGGCCGGGGGCACACTCGGGACCCAGCGCGGCGGGTAGATCCCGAGTTCCTCGGTGTACTTGAAACTGGTGCCGACCAGCCAGACAAACGGGAACACGAAGAGAATGGCGCCACAGATCAGCGCGCCGTGCGTGGCCAGACGCCCGGCCCAGCGCGGCGGCAGCGCCACCGCCGTAGCCAGGGCCAGCGCCAGCAACACGCCACCGCTGTAGATGAAGAAGCCCGGGCCCAGATCCAGGCGCCCGCAAATGAGCACGGTCGCAGCCGCGGTGACAAACACCAACTCGGCCAGCACCACCAGAAACACGGCCACCAGTCTCATCGGTTCTCACTCGTGTTCGTAGTAGACCCAACGCTTCGAGACCCACGTCTGCAGCACGGTCAGCAGAATGACCACGATGAACAACAGCCAGGCCATGGCCGAGGCGTAGCCCATGTTGAAGTAGCTGAAGGCGTGGTTGAACAGATAGAAGGCGTAGAACAGGGTTGAGTCGTCCGGCCCGCCGCCGGTCATGATGAAGGCCTGACTGAAGACCTGCATCGTGCCGATGACCCCCATCACCAGGTTGAAGAAGATGTAGGGCGAGAGCATGGGCAGGGTGATGTGCCAGAAGCAGCGGACCGGACCGGCCCCATCCATCTCGGCGGCCTCGTAGAGGTGGCCCGGGATGCCCTTCAGACCAGCCAGCCAGATGATCATGCCGCCGCCGGCACCCCAGAGCCCCATCAGCAGGATGGCCGCCTTGGAGCCGAGGAACCACGAGGCCGAATGCAGCCACAGCGGCGGCTGGTCGACCCCAGTCAGACGCAGCAGCGAGTTGATCAGGCCGTTGGTGGGATTCAGCACCCACAGCCAGAGCAGCGAGCTGGCCACCACCGGGACAATGGCCGGCAGGTAGAAGATAGTGCGATAGATCTTCAGGCCGCGGACGCGGGTGTTGAGCAGCAGGGCGATGGCCAGGCCGGCCGCCATGCCCAGCGGCAACCCCAGCAGCATGTAGGCGGTGTTGGCCAGCGCCCGCCAGAACAGCGGATCGTGGAAGAGCAGCCGCCGATAGTTCTCGAGGCCGACCCAGACGGCGGGCTCGAGCACATTGTAACGGCAGAAGCTGTAGACCAGCGACACCAGGATCGGCCCGGCGGTGAAGGCCGTGAAGCCGAGCAACCAGGGCGAGGCAAACAGGTAGCCGGCCCGACTCTCGGAACGGCGCAACTGGGCCCCCAGCCCGACCCAGAGCCCGCGCCGAACCGTGATCCACACCGCCACCAGCGCCGCGACCGCGAGCCCCACGGCCAGGCCGGTCCAGTTCACCCGCAACCGCGGCGCTTCCCGGTAGGTGGCGTCGAGTTGGCGCTGCACGGCGGCCTGGCCGCGTTCCAGGGCTTCCTGCGGCGCGTAGGTATGCCGCAGGGCCTTGTCGGTCGCCCGCGCGTGCTCGTCCCAGAGCAGTTGCCCGACCGGGGTGGCGGGACGGTACAAGGAGACCCGCATGATGTCGCTGAACAGCGGGTAGGTCTCGCGCACACAGCGCGGCAGGTTGGAGTTGTTGGCCACGAAACGCATGTTCACCAGGTCGTTGATCGCCGGAATCGGCGACATGATCGGCACGTAGGCCCGGCCGCGGCTCTCGGCAAAGCGCGCGTTGACCTCGACCTGATAGAGCCAGATGCGCTGCGAACTCATGAAGCGGATGAACTCGCTGGCGGCCTCGACGTGGCGTGCCCCCACCGGGATGGCCCAGGAGAAACCGCCCGACCAGGTGATGCCCGGTTTGCCCTTGGGCGGCGGCGCGATGGTCACGCCGAAGCGCAGGTTCGGCCCGTAGTCGCTGATGCCGTTGAGCCACTGGTCGACGTTGATGGCCATGGCGAGCTGCCCTTTGATGAAGGGGTCGCCGATGGTGGTAGAGGCCCGGCTCTGGAAGACGTCGACCTTCTCCACTCCGCCGAGCGCATCGTAGACGCCGGTGATGTAACGCAGGGCCTCGACGATCGGCGGCTCGGCCAGGGTGCAGGTGCGGCCATCGGCACTCATGAAGGTACCGCCGTTCTGCCAGCCGTAGAGGTAGAGCCAACTGTTGCCGTAGTTCGGCGCGAACCCCAGCACCTGAATATTGCCCTGCGCATCGCGCTCCGTCAGCTTGATGGCGTACTCCTGCAGTTCGTCCCAGTCCCGCGGTGGGCGGGCGCGGCCGCGGTCATCGACGTAACCGGCCCGGATCAGCAGGTCCTCATTGTAGTACAGGGCCCGGCTGTCCGTGTTCATCGGCACGGTGTAGATGGTGTTGTTCCAACTGCCCTCCTGCCAGCAGGCGGGGTAGTACTCGGCCTCATGGATGCCGTCGCAGAGATCGCGCAGGACGGTGGCGGCGGCAAGGAGCTCGGCGGTACCGGCCGCAGACCGATCAGGTAGGTCGGGGGTGCCAGTACCCGACCCCGGTCGCGAACCGAGTTCGTGACCGCCGCCACCCAGTTGCGCTTCGAGCGCCGCGGCGGCCAGATCGAGCCGGCCGCCGGCAAAGGGGATCTGCAGTCGGCGCAACCGGTTCAGAGCGCCGCGGGCGGCGGCAGGATCCGCGGCCTGGACCGCGGCCAGGACCTCATCCGCCGCGGCCTCCAGGCCGGCGCTGCCGGCCACCAGGTCATCCTGCGGCCGCAACGTGCCCCGGGTGACCCACTCGCCGACGCAGAAACGGTCGAAGACCAGCACATCGGGCGGGTCGCCGCCGGCCACCGCCGTCATCAACTTCTGCTGACCGGGGCCCATGGAGCCGCTGGAGTAGGCACAGACGACGCGCCAACCCGGATACTCCTGCTCGAACTTGCGGAAGGCGGCATCGCGACCGCGGTCGGGCCAGATCACCCAGACGCGCAACTCACGCGACGCCGGCGCGGTCGGCGGGGCCACCGTCCCCGCTGCCAACACCGGAACTGCTGCCAGCACCACGACCATGGCCAACCAGGCCAGGCGGGCCGTGTACGGACGGTAGCCGTGCGTCATCCTGCTCTGCCTTTCACGCCTGTCCCATGGAATACTCAGAGGCTGGAGCGGTTTAGGCTGTAGGCTATTGGGTTACAACACCGGACCCGAATCCGGAGACGCAACATGCACCGAAGTAAGGCCTAACAGCCTACAGCCTGAGTACCTAACAGCCTTGGCGTCCGGTGGGACGCTTGTGTCTGCCTTTCCCCCGCAACCCGCCCGCAACCCATTCCGGCTAGGGCAGCGGCTTGCTGGTGATCAACCCGATCCCGCGGCCGCTGCTGCCACACGCACAGTAGTAGAGGTAGAAGGTAGCACTCTTCGGCAGGTAGACCAGCGCGATCTTGTGGGCGTACTGCGAGTCCAGCCCGCTCGGATTCCCACCGGCCTTGTAGAGCGGTTCCGGGTGGGCCGTCCAGTGCACCAGGTCGCGCGAGAAGGCGGCCATGATATGGGCCCCGCCCTGCCCCACGCCGAAGTAGAGCATGGTCCAATGATCACCATCCCGGAAGACCTTGGGGTCGGAAGCGAACTGCGCGTCGTAGCCGCCCTCGCGGTTACGGATGACCGGGTTGGCGGGATAGCGCATCCAGTTCAGCAGATCGGTGGAGAAGGCCAAGCCGGTCTGTTCGGTGCCGGCGTTGGCCGCGTTGTAGAAGTTGAAGAAGCGCCCGTGCTCCTCGACCAGCCACGGCTGATAGATGCAGTCCTTCTCCCACATCCCGCAATCGGGGTCCTGGATGGACTGGATCGGCGTGTCCTTCGCCCGCCGCCAGGTCAGCCCGTCGGTACTGCAGGCCACGCCCTCGTAGCCGGGACGCAACTCGTAGCCGCCCTGGCGCGGGTAGCAGCCATAGAGCGTCCAGTACTTACCGTCACGCTGTTTGAGCAGGCGCGGCGCCTGCACGTCGTACGACTCGTAGAGGAAGGCGCCGATGACGCAGCCACCGTGGTCAAACTCGTTCGGCGGACCGAACCCCATCGCCAGGCGCGGCTGGGTCCACTGCACCAGATCGGTGCTCTGCGCGACAAACGAGTTGTAGCCCTGACCATCGAAGGCGATGAAGCTCAGATACCACGTCTCTGGCTGGCCGGGCAGTTGGTAGATGCACGGCGCATCCGGGCTGTGGAAGACCTCGTACCCCGGGATGTTCGGCTTGGCCGGGATGACGTGGTCGGGGTGGTAATACCAGCCGCGGTAGGGCGCCGCCCAGGCGTCCAGCGTCGCGCGCCCGATGTCCATGGCCCCGGCGACCTCCGCGGCCGGCAGTGCGCCCACGGGCACCAGCAACTGCGAGGCGAGGACCAGGGTGTGTCGGATGGCCATACTCGAAAACTCCACATTGTGCATCACCTTCGGCTCGATCCCTCGGGGTCACGCCTGATGCCCCCAACTTAAGCCGGGCGGCAGCCTCGGTCCACCGCTGACCGGCTGACGCCAGGGCTGTTCCAAGATCGCGGTTCCCGCTACGGGTGAGCACGTGAGAACGTGAAGGCGTGGATTCGTGGCAGACAGCCGGCACACGCGCCGTAACCCTCACGCAATCACGCTCTCACGCTTTCACCGTGCCGGTGACCAACACCGATGGTCAGTGTAGGCGTCTATACACTCTGCAGGCGCAATTCCCCTCGGGTTTCGTCCTTCCGACAATCTGGTCATGCACCCCGAACCGGGCGCGGGGCGGCGCGGCGCTGGCGACGGGGCTATAGTCGGGCAGATGCAAGGCGCGTGATGGCGGCAGCGATGAGGAGTGAGCGATGGGCAAGGTAACGGAGGCGGGCGTGACGGTGGCCATGGACGGCACGTCGCCGGAGATGTGGGGCGGACGTTCTGGCAAGGCAGGGCCGGTCACTCGCGGCGCCTGGCTCCAGGACTCGCGCTTTGCCATGTTCATTCACTGGGGGCTGTACGCGGAGTTGGCCGGGGAGTGGCGGGGCAAGCGCTATCACGGCATTGCCGAGTGGATCATGAACCGGGCCCAGATCCCGGTGGCAGAGTACGAGCAGGTGGCGGCGCGCTTCAATCCGACCGGCTTTGACGCATTGGCGTGGGTGCGTCTGGCCAAGGCGGCCGGCATGCGGCACATCATGATCACGGCCAAGCATCACGACGGCTTTGCCCTGTTCAAGTCGGCGGTCAGTTCCTACAACATCGTCGAGGCCACGCCGTTTCGACGCGACCCACTGCGGGAGCTCGCCGACGCCTGCCAGGCCGAGGGGCTGCGTCTGGGGTTCTACTACTCGCAGACGGCCGACTGGCACGAGCCCGACGGGGTCGGCAACTCCTGGGACTGGCCGGCCGAGGGCCGGGACTTCAAGCGCTACCTGCGGACCAAGGCCATGCCGCAGATCGCGGAACTGCTGACGAACTACGGCCCCGTGGCTGGCATCTGGTTCGACACCCCGGGGCCGATCACACCCGCGGAGTCGAAGGAGCTGGTCGAGTTGGTCCATCGCCTGCAGCCCGACTGTCTGGTCAACAGCCGTATCGGCAATGACCTGGGCGACTATGATACCCTCGGCGACCAGGAGATACCGCGTTTGCCACGGCCCGGGTTGTGGGAGACGCCGGACACGCACAACGACACCTGGGCCTATGCGCGCCACGATCATAACTGGAAGGGCCCGCGTGAGGTGGCCGAGCGCCTGGTGCGGGTGGTCAGCCGCGGCGGGACCTACATGCTGAACGTCGGTCCGGACGGCAGCGGCCGCATCCCCGAGCTGTCGGCGCGCATTCTGCGTGAGGTCGGCCAGTGGGTCGATGCCCACACGGAGGCAATCCATGGTGCCGGACCGACGCCGTTCGGGCCGCTGCCCTGGGGCGAGTGCACCACCCGCGGCAACCGGCTTTTCCTGCACGTCTTCCAGTGGCCTGACAGCGGCCGCCTGGTGGTACCCGGGTTGCGGTCGAAGGGGGTGAGCGCGCGCCTGGCCGGTGGCGGCGAGCTAGCGGTGCAGGAGGTGGCCGGCGCCGTCGTCCTCAGTCTGCCACTGGCGCGCCCGCGGACCCTGATTCCGGTCATCACGCTGGAGCTGGCCGGTCCTGCCGATGCCAGCCGTACGGCCTACGTGCTCAACGGCTGTCGCAACCCGCTGGAGGCCGGCGTGGCCAACCGGCAGCACTGCGACCTGCAGGCGGTGAGTTGGATGGAGAAGTTCGGCGACTGGAAGCACGCCGAGTGCCTCGGCGGCTGGCGCCTCGGCGAGAGTGTCGCGGCCTGGGACTTTCAGACCGTGGAGCCGGGGGCGTTTGTGCTCGACGTGGAATACACCTGTCCCGAGGCTGGGGACTATTCCGAGTGGCGACTCGAAGTGGGCGGAACGGCGGTCGTGTTCCCGCTGCTCGACACCGGCGAGCGCGCCCGGCGTGCCGTCTTCGGCTGGGGGGAGTTGCCGCGCTTCCGTTCCTACCGCGTCGGCATACTGGATCTGCCGGGGCCGGGCCCGTGCCGCCTGAGCCTGCAGCCGCTGGACGCGGCCGGTGCGGCCGTACGCATCACGGCGTTGGTGCTGACACCGGTGGTGTAAGCAGGGACGCGCGTGGGACGTCTGCCGCCTTGCGGTCAGCGCGGCCGACGGCGACGGCAAGTCCGGCAACAGCAGCACTCCCAAGGCGCCAGGAGAAGAGGCGCCCGCAGTGGGGCAAAGCCCCAGCCAAGGCGCGGCAACGTATGCGTACGATCTCAGCACCGAGAGGGGGCTTGCAGCGGCAGGTCTTGCGGCTGTGGGTCCTTGCCGCTCTGGCCGCCGCGGCGCCGGGCTGGGCATTGTCGCCACGGCAAGCCGCCATGCAGATGGCGATGGGCGGGTGGGGGGACAGCGGTGAGGCCGCTATCGTCGACCAGCCCACCGCCGGCGGGCCCTACAGCCTGAGGGTGGCCTGGAAGGACGACCTGACCACGGACTTCAGGATGTGGGTGCTCGGCTGGGGAGTCCGGGCGCAGGGTTACGAGCGACTGAGCTTCGATCTGTTCGTCGCGAGCAGCAACGGCAAAGCGGGGATGGCGGTCTACCTCACGGAGGCTGACGGCGACCGCTGGGTGGCGCCGGTGGATGTGGCGAAGCTGCCGCTGGGCGCGTGGCATCGCTTCGATTTCGGTCGTGACGAACTGAGGCTCTGGGGGCTGGGCAACGATCAGCGTAACTGGGAGACGATCAGCGCCTTCGGGCTGGAGCCCAATGGCGAGGGGGGCGAACTGACCTGCTACCTGGATAACATCATCCTGGCCGGCCCGACGGGCCACGCGAACCTGCTGGACCCCGATCTCCTACCGACGCCGTACCCCCGGCCCGACGGCCCGGCCGCCCCCTTGAATGCGGCCGGACCTGCCGGCACCGCCTACCTTGCCGGAAGCGCGGGGGGCTTCACGCAGGAGCCCAAGGCCTCACTCGTCGAGAAACTCGCGGCGTTGAGCCCGTCCATCGGCTTCTCCGCCAGCGGTTTTGGCAGCCCGGCCGGCATGGCCCGACTGAGCGAACGGACGCGCGGCCTGGGACGGGCCTTGGTCCAGGAGGACAGTGTCGGCGGCAGTTTCGCGGTCGAGATCACGGCTGCCGGCGCCTGGGGGACGCGCTTCGACGGTGCCGGCAACAACACGACGCCCGGCCAGTTCAATGTGATGCACACGGCCACGGTCTGTCATCCGGCTGTGCTGGCGCTGCATCAGCGTCGGGCCGACGCCTGCCTGGCCGCCGGCATCAACACGCTCGTCTTCTTCGACTATGTCTGGCCATACTGGGGAGGGCGATGGGGGTACGGTGAGGCAGAGGTTGCCGCCTACCGCAAGGCCCTCGCGGGCACAGACGGTGGGCTGCGCGTCGCCGCGGCCGGCGGCGAGCGGGACATCGCCTTCTGGGACTACTTTGCAGACTACTCCGGGTACCTGATGCAGCCCGCCGACCTGGGGCTCGAGCGCTGGGAGGACTACGTCCCGGTCACCGAGGCCCAGGCCTGGGCCGATGAGGGTGTGAAGCGCCGGAACCTGTTCCTGCTGGTCACGCTCAACCACTGGGAGTGGCTCAAGTTCCTGAACGACCTGGGGCTGTACCTGCGCTCTCGGGGCGGCGCGTTGTGGATCATCCCCAACCCCGAGGATCTTGGCGATGCGGCGGACTTCGTCTACGCGGCGCGGTTGGTGGGCCTGCAGGGGAATTTCCCCGAGTATTTTGGCAACCCGCTGTGGACGGAGGCGCTGTACCGCTCCGGCCCCTACCTGAGCGGAAACTGCCGCGCTGCCGGCACCTTCATCGGCCCGCAACTGGAGACCGGCGTGGGCGGGCACGGCGTCCCCTACTACGATGCCGAGGTCAGCTACGCCACCACCTACGACCTGTGTGCGGCCCTCGAGGCAGACGTCATCAAGAACGATTTCATCGACGAGACGCCGTTTGCCGTGCTGACCGATCGGGCGCATCCGCAGTTCGACCGGTTCCGCGACTGCCTGGGCAAGGTCTACGCCTTCGACCAGTTCCGTCTGGACCAGGCGCGGCGGCCGGCGTCGGCGGTGGCCGTCATCACTCCCCGCAACATCAACCGCTACCGGGGCGATCTGTTCTACGGCTTCGGTGCGACGGCCAGCAGCTACGACGGTTGCCTGGCCGAGGCCATGGCACGGGAGGGGCTGCGCTTCGACTTCATGGACGCCTTGGCCTGGGCGCCGATCGAGGCACACCGGACGGTCTTCTGGAACTACCCCGAGGCCCCGCTGGCGGCGGTGGAGCGGATTCGCCAGTGGTTGGCGGGCGATGCGTCACGGGTTCTGGTCTGTCACAGCTACCAGCCCACGCGTCGGATGCGAGGGCTGCACTACAACCCCTGGAACTGGGCGCAGGACGTCGTCGAGGATCCCGACGGCGGCGCGGCCTGGGGCCTGCCCAGGATCTCCAAGCTCCCCTTTGCCGGCGGCGCGGTGACCGGCGCGCTGGCGCCCCTGGATACCGCCTTCACCGTGGGTGAGCGGCTGACCCTGCCGGCAGAGCGCTACGAGGCCGCGGGTGGGCGCGCGCTGCTGGAGGTGGACGGGAAGGCGCTGGTCAGCGAGTTTGGCGGGCCCGGCGGCAGCCGCGTGCTGTATCTGCACTACCGCGCGGGAGAGCCTGGTACGGTGGATCTGGATCGGCGCCTGCTGCGGGCCCTCGCCGCGGCCCTCGGGGCCGAGCGACTCGCCGCCAGCGTGGATGCTGCCCTCGTCCACTCCTACCGTATCGCCGAGGGGTCGGTTCACGTGGTGTGGAACCGCCAGGCGCTGGAGGGTTGGGATTTCGTCTACGACGGTAACCGTCGGCAACGGCTGCGCTTCCAGCAGCCCGGCGTCACGGTGTCTGCACGGGTGCCGGTGCCGAGTGGCGGCGAGTACCTGGTGTACGAGGCCCTGCGTGATCAGTCCCAGGTCATCGTGACCCAGGAGTCTGTCGAGTTGCCCCTGGCGGAGGTCGCCTGCGGAGTCTATTACCTCCTGCGCAACGATGAACCGGGGCGCGCCAAGCTGGACCAGGTGCGCGCCGCCAAGGGCGTCCGCTTCCTGGCGGACACCGCCACGAGCGCACCGTAGCCCGAAGACCGGTCTGCTGGGGGCCCGTGCCGCTTGGGCGGCGCCGACAGCGATGTGGCGGTCTGCAGCTACAGCACGTCAGCGCGGAGCACCTGACGTGAAGCCTTCTTGCCAACCAAAGGAGCGACACGATGCGCACGATCAGTCACGACTGGGAAGACCCGGTGGTGTTCGAGCGGAACCGCGAGACGATGCATGTGCCGCTGGGCGCCTACGCCGATGCGGACACCGCCCGGAACTGCGACCGGCGTTCATCGCCCTACATGCAGACCCTGAATGGGACCTGGCAGTTCCGGCTGGCGCCGTCACCGCTGCAGGCTCCCGCGGGCTTCTGGTCCGCCGCCTTCGACGCCTCCGACTGGGAGGCCATCCCGGTGCCGGGCAACTGGCAGTTGACGCAGCGCGGTTGCGTCGACAAGCCGATCTACACCAACATTGCGAACCCGTTCACGCCGAATCCGCCGTTCGTGCCGGAGGCGAACCCGACCGGCTGCTACCGCCGCGACTTCACGGTTCCCGAGGCCTGGGCTGGCCGCGAGGTGTTTCTCGTCTTCGAGTCGGTCGACTGCGCCTTCCATGTGTGGGTGAACGGCGAGCCGGTCGGCTACAGTCAGGACAGCCGGCTGTCGGCGGAATTCCGCATCACGCCGTGGTTGCGGCCGGACCGCAACACCCTGGCTGTGCGCGTGCTGCGTTACTCGAGTGGCACCTACCTGGAGGACCAGGATTACTGGCAGTTGAGCGGCATTCAGCGCGAGGTTTATCTCTACAGCAAGCCGGCGGCGCACCTGCGCGACTTCACGGTGCGCACGGTCTTCGATGCCGCCTATACGAATGCGACCCTGCACGCCGTGGCCTACCTCTCGAACCTCCAGCATCTGCGGCCGGCCGGCGCGTTCCACCCGCTGCCGACGCGTCGGCACTGCGATCCCGAGTTCTCCGCCTACCGCGCCGAGATCATGCTCTTCGATGCAGCGGGGCAGCCGGTATGGGCCGCGCCGGTGCAGGCGCCGTTTGCCGAGCGCACGGCTGCCGGGGCGCACGGACTGCAGGAGAAGGGCGGCGCCACCTTCGCAGTGCCGGTGCCCGCGCCGCGGCCGTGGTCGGCGGAGGACCCCTACCTCTATACGCTGGTGTTCACGCTGCTCGACGCGGCAGGCCGGGCGACGGACTTCGAGAGTTGCCGCGTCGGTTTCCGGCAGGTCGAGATCCGCGACCGGCAGGTGCTGCTGAACGGCCAGCGTCTGGTGGTGCGCGGCGTGGACCGGCATGAGTTCAACCCAGACCGCGGCCGCGCCGTGACCGTCGACGACATGCGGCGCGACATCATCCTGATGAAGCAACTCAACTTCAACACGGTGCGGACATCGCACTATCCAAATGACCCGCGTTGGTACGAGCTCTGCGACGAACTCGGGCTTTACGTCATCGACGAGGCGAACCTGGAGACGCATGGTACCTGGGGCGACCTGAGTAACGACCCGGCCTGGGTGCATGCCTATATGGCCCGCGGCGTGCGCATGGCCTTGCGCGACCGCAATCACCCCTGCATCTGCTTCTGGTCGCTCGGGAACGAGTCGTTCCGCGGTCCGCACCACGCCGCCATGGCCAACTGGATCCGCTCCTTTGACCCCACCCGGCCGGTGCAGTACGAGAGTGGCAACCCCGGCCCGGACACCAGCGATATCATGGTGCCCATGTACCCGGACCTGGACTGGGTACGCAAGGTCATGGAGGATCCGCACGAGCGGCGACCGCTGATCATGTGCGAGTACGCTTTCGCCAAGGGCAACGTCAGTGGCAATTTCCGCAAGTTCTGGGACCTTGTGGACCGCTACCGCTCCTTCCAGGGCGGCTGCATCTGGGACTGGGCGGACAAGGTCCTGCGCTTCGAACTGCCCGACGGCCGCCGGGCGCTTGGGTATGGCAACGACCTGGGCGAGGGCTTCGACTACAAACGCATCGGGGAGCATCCTTCGCAGGTCTTCAGTGGTATTGTCGGTGCCGACCTGGAGCTGCACCCGGGCGCGTACGAAGTGAAGAAGGTGCAGGCACCGGTGGCGTTTGCGGCTGCCAGCCTGCTGCAGGGCCGGATCGCGGTCCTGAACAAATACCCGTTCAGCACGCTGGCGCACCTCGACATCTGCTGGGAGGTGCAGGTGAACGGCCGTACGCAGGGTCAGGGCATGCTCGCGGCGCCGGCCGTGCCGCCGGGGCAGCAGGCTGAGCTTGAACTGCCGCTGGACCTGCCGGCCGAGGGCCTGCCGGGGGCTGAGTATTTCCTCAACGTACAGGCGGTCTTGAAGCGCGACCTGCCGTGGGCGAGCGCCGGTCACGTGGTCGCCTGGGAGCAGTTCGTAGTGCCCCTGAAGCGGGCGGCTTTGACCGCCGGCGCCGGCCTGCGTCCGGCGCTGGCGCCACTGACGCTGCAGACCTCAGCGGCGGCCATCACGGTCCATGGCCCGACCTGGCAGGCGACCTGGGAGGCCGGCAGCGGACGGCTGGCGTCGTGGCAGGTCGGCGGTCGTGAGTTCCTGGCCGCGCCGGCGCAGGAACTCTTCTGCCGCGCCCCGACGGACAACGACTGGCTGCTGGAATTGCCGTACAGCTACCTGAATGACTGGCGCGCGAACGGGTTAGTGGATCTGCAGCGGCGGTTGGTCAGTCTCGACGCCGCCCTGCTCAATCCGCACACCGCCGTGGTCCGCGTCCTGAGCGAGCTGAGCGGCAAGGACCCGGCGCAGCCGATCCGCTGTGAACTCCGCTATGAGATCAACGGTGATGGGCGGATTGCCGTCGAGCAGCACGCCGTCATCCCGGAGTGCTTTGCCCTCGTGCCGCGCCTCGGGATGCAGTTCGTCCTGGCCGCCGGGCTCGAAGCGGTCCGCTGGTTCGGGCGCGGTCCCTGGGAGAACTACGTCGACCGCAAAGAGAGCGCCATGGTGGGCGAGTACCGCCGGACGGTCACGGAGATGCTGGAGCCCTACCTGTGTCCCGGCGAGTGCGGTGGGCGCGAGGACGTGCGCTGGGCCGAAGTCTGCGACCCCCAGGGCGCGGGGGCCAGGGTCGAGGGCGCACCGTGGTTCCACTTCAGCGTTCTGCACCAGTCTCCGGCCGACCTCATGGCTGCAAAGCACCACTGGGAACTGAAGTCCCGGCCGGAGGTGTTCCTCACCGTCGACGGCTGGCACATGGGGGTGGGCGGCGATACCGGCTGGACGCGGAACGTGCACCCCGAATACGGGCTGCGGCCCGGCACCTACCGCTGGGGCTTCGCGCTGCTGCCCGTCCGCCCCCAATGAGGAGACGCCGCGCATGATCACGCACGACCTCGATCTGGGCGCCCGGCTGCAGCCCGTGCCGCGGACCGCGGTATTCCGCGACCCAGAGTACTACATCTGGTGCGGTTCCATGGTCCGCGGCGACGATGGGCTATGCCACCTGTACACCTCGCGTTGGCCACGAGCGCTCGGCTTTGCGGCCTGGGTGACGCACTCCGAGATTGCCCACGCCGTCGCCGCACAGCCGTTGGGGCCCTATACCCATCGCGACGTGGCGCTGCCGGCCCGCGGCCGGGACTTCTGGGATGGCCTCTGCACGCACAATCCCACCATCCTGCGCTTCGGCTCGAAGTACTACCTCTACTACATGGGCAACACCGGCGACGGCGTGGCCATGCCGACCATCAACTGGACACACCGCAACCACCAGCGCGTGGGGGTGGCGGTGGCGGACCATCCGAACGGTCCCTGGCAGCGTTTCGACCAGCCGCTGATCGCTGTCACTCCGGGTTTCCACGACGCGTTGATGGCGAGTAACCCCTCGGTCTGCGCCCGCCCCGAGGGCGGCTATCTGATGGTCTACAAGGCGGTCGACGTTCGCGGTACACCGCCTTTCGGCGGCCCCGTGGTTCATGTCGCCGCGACCAGCGCCAGCCCCACGGGGCCATTCACCAAGCATCCGGCGGCGGTGTTCGCGAAAGCCGGCGTGGCCTTCCCTGCCGAGGATCCCTTCATCTGGTGGGGGCCGGACCGCTACTGGGCCGTGGTCAAGGACAACGCCGGGCACTTCACCGGCGCCGGGAGGTCGCTGGTGTTGTTCGAGTCGGCGGACGGCCTGGACTGGCGGCTGGCCCGCCACCCTCTGGTCTCGACGCTGCAGCTCCGCTGGGACGACGGCACGGTGCAGCCACTCGCGGCGCTGGAGCGCCCGCAGGTGTTCCTCGAGGCGGGTCGGCCCGCGGTCCTCTTCCGTGCCGCCAGCGCCGACCCCGGCTACGGGCACTCGTTCAACCTGCAGATCCCGCTACGGGGCGGGGGCCTGCCGGCCGCTGCCGTTTCGTCTCTGGCCGCGGAATGAATCCGTTCCGAAACGCACTGCCGAGCGTTGAACCAAGCTCTGGTCGAGTCTGGTAATAATATCTTAAGTAGATATACTGCACATATTTACGATGCACACATCAGGTCTAGCACGAAAGCTGCTAAAGATGGCCTTGTGAAGCGTTCACCGATAACTCGGTTGGGCAGTGAGAACGCCATCCGCGCCGACGTCCGGGTGATTGCGGCCACGAACCGCGATCTGGAGCAACTCATCCGGGAAGGCCGCTTCCGTGAGGATCTCTACTACCGGCTCAACCTCTTCCCGCGGTTCGTGCCGCCCTTACGCGAGCGCCGGACCGATATCCTGCTGCTCGCGGACTACTACGCCATCGACCCGCGCCGGTTCAGGAGCGCGGCGGCAGCCCCGTCCCGCTGAGCCCTCCACCGTCTCCGGCTTCTGGACGGTGGCTCCGCGGCGCGTGCACGCCCGGGGAGCTTCGCCCTCCAAGGGTCCGAACAGACTCCACTGAGATTGCCGCCCGACTGCGCCAATGCCCTGTTTGACTGCGGCGCTTCTCCTGGCTGGTGGAGGAGCGCCGGCACTGCTGTTCGGCCCTATCCAGGGACGCCGTCCTAGCCTGGATTCCCACGGCCTGCCACCAAACTAACACCGCAGGGGTCACCCGAGGCAGAGCCGCAGCCTGCGGCCGGCGAGCCAGGGCAGTGGCGTTGCGGTCTCGGTGAGTCCGGCGGCGACCAGCATGGGGTTGTG
>CAILUI010000298.1 GCA_903837355.1 uncultured Victivallales bacterium | reverse complement strand
GGCAGCGCAAAGGCCCACTGCCACAGGTCGGGCCAGCGCTCAAAGTCATACGTCGCATGGGCCACGCCGCTGCGCCCGCCGCCGGCGCCGCCCTCGGTGTAGGCCCCGCTCCAACCGTTGCCGGGAAAGACTTGGGAATGCACGATGTACTGCCCCCGATGCCGGATGAACGAGCAATGCTCGACGAACTGGTTGACAAAGGGCATGGCGGTGACGGTCCATGTGAGTCCGTCGGCCGAGACGGCACAGGCGATGCTGGGCAGTGTGCCGTACTCCGGGATGACCGGCGCGGTCTGGTCCGGAAAGAACTGATAGACCATCTTGTAGCGCCGGGAGGGATCTGGGTCGCCCTCGTCCTTGATCACCGCTGCGCCGCTGACGATGGTGTGCGGCAGGTCGAGCGCGTTGTTGTCCCGGCTGCCCTTGAAGAGCACCTGCCCGAGCGCGGGCTTGGTCCAGACGATGCCGTCGTCGCTCTCCGCGTAGCACAGCGGCCCCTGCACAACCTCGAAGCCCTCCTTGACGCCGATCAGCCAGCCCGGCGTCTTCGCGACCTGCTGCCGCTTGCGCGGCGGCCAGTCGGGGTTCATGCCGCGGTGGCAGGCGTAGTACCACATGCGGAATCGGCCCGCGTCGTGCAGCACGGTGCCGTAGAAGTGCGCGGCCAGGTTGTCGGGGGCCCTGCTATCCACTGGACTCGGTGTCAGCACCGGCTCCCGGCGCACGGTCGGCTTGTTCAGATACAGGCAGACGTTCTTGCGCAGCGGGAGGGAAACGTCGTCAATGGCCAAGAGTGTGATGCCCATTATCGCTCCTTCATAGTGTTCAACAGCCAGTTGGCCGCCTCGCCGTGCCATTCGGGAACGCTGGAGTGTCCCGGAGTCGGTAGGACGCGCAACGTGACGCGCGGGGTTAGTTTCTGCGCCAGGGCCGCGATCTCCAGCGCCCCGGCAAAGGCGACGGCCTTGTCCGTGCCCACCCGCGCATCGGCGTTGCCGATGGTGATCCAGGCGGCGCGGCCGGCCAGAGCCTCTGCCGCGTTCGCCAGCGCCAGGCGCTTGACGAGCGGGTTCTGTTCCTGCCCGGCAAACTCGTTCAATGCGATCAGGTCCGTCACCGGGGCGAAGGCAGCCACGGCCCGGATGCGCGGGTTGGCGGCGGCCGCGTGGAAGGCCAAGAATCCGCCGCGCGACGTGCCTGCGGCGGCAATGCGGGCGGGATCCGCAAGGCCCCGCGTCGCCAGATGCGCCACCACGTCGTTGACCCGCTTCAGAAAGGGCGCAACAAAATCCTCGCCCGCCGCCGTGCGTGCCGCCCAACCGGCCAGCTCCGTTGGCTCACCCGTACGCCGGTCATCGCCGTGACAGGGCAGGTCCAGCGACACCACGTTCCACCCCTGCGCGTGCAGCAATCGGCCGACCCGGCAGTACGGCTCGGTGGTCAAGGTGTCCGCGCAGGCCATGGCGAAAAGCAGCAGCGTCGGCGCGGGGCCGCCGGACTGGCGGGGCAGCGTCGCGTAGGCCATACCCGAGGGGGTCTGAGCCGCATCAGTCACGATTGACGCCGCTGCGCTCATTCCCACCACCTCCGTTTCCGTCCGCGCCAATAGGCGGTCAGGTAGTGGAACGGCGCCTCGCTGGAGAGCATGCACTCCATCCAGCGGATGTCCGGCTTGAGCTGGCGGCCGTCAAGATCAACCATCCAGCGCAAGCGCCGGCCGTTGGTCTTCGCCATCAAGGCCCTGATCCAGGCGAGTGTGGAGTCGCGCAGCTCGGGGCAGTGCTCGACGACCGTGAGCGCGCCGGTCATGATCCGGTAGAGCTGGTCGTTCCAGCGCACCTCGGAGTAGTAGGCGCCGAATGTGCCGGGAAACGGCGAGTTCTCGATGGGGCGGATGCCGGTGGGCCGCCACGTGCCGTTGCGGACGTCGATGTCGATCCAGTAGTGCTGGTAGCCGTCGGTGTCCATGCCTAATTGGCAGAAGCGCCACCAGCGTTCACACAGCGTACGCAGCGTCGAGGCTCGCGCCTCGGGCGTTGCACCGTAGAGCTCCGGCAGCACCTCGGCGATTGCGCCGGCGGCCTTCAGGACATACCCGCCAAGACAGACACGCTCGAATACGAGCACGCGCTCCTGTCCCTGGCTCCGCCACACTTCGAGGTTCGATTCCTCGCGCCACCGGCTGAGCCCGGCCAGGCGCAGGGCTTCCCGGCGGTACGTGTCCTCACGCGTGACCCGAAACGCCAGCGCCTGGGCCAGCACATAGGTCGCATTGCAGTAGGCCTCCACCAAGTTCCAGGGGAGCGCATCCACGGGCTTGTTCAAATCCCATATCTGGTAGTTCCGCCGGGTCATGAAATCGGCGATGGCGCGCAGCATCTCGTCGACCGTCGCACGTTCGGCGGCAGCCGCGATCTGACGGAACCGATACAGCCCCAGCAGCGCGTCGAGGTACTGATCGGGGGTCGAGTGGTCCTTGGGCAGGAGGCCGTAGGGTTTGCCCATCCAGCCCGCGCGGCCGCGCCGATTCCCGTCGTCGTAGACGAGGCGTAGGGCGTTGACCCCACGCTTGGCCTGCTCATACGCCGCCGGGTCCGCGGTCGCGGCGAAGCGCGCCGCCTGTGCCTGCAGGTAGTTTCCCGCCGACGTGATCGAGTTCTCGAAGGTCATCCCTTCGTTCTTGGCGGCTTCGCTGGTCTCGGCCCCGGCGCACCCCTCCACCTGGGCGTCACTGATCCCCTCCATATCCGCCCGCCCCATCGGCCGCGCGTGGTGCGGTCCGTCGATTAGCAGGAGCGAGTAGAACAGCCCCGAGGGATGGAGGAAGCTCTCCTCGAGAAACGACTGGATGAACCGGGCCTTGCCACGCAGGTCCAGCGCTTCCAGTTCCGGCAGGAAGTCGATCTTGCTCAGCTTGTCGTAGTCGGTCATCATCGCTCCTATTCATGTTCATTCGTGGTTCAGTCTGATCGCTCCGTCAACCATGTTCCTCTAATCGTGTTGCGGTGCGGTGCGCCGGGCTCCTCCACCCAGCTCTGGAGGTCGTAGACCACGAGAATGCGGCCCGGCTCGACCTCGCACATGTCCACGTTTTCCCAACTGTAGTAGTGGGCGTCCAGGATTTCGGGCTTCACCCAGTCGAGCGTGGCGCGCGGTGCGTTGACATGATCCAACAGGGCATTGCAGTCCGGCCGGTTGACGAAGGGGCGGGCGTTGGTCTCGAGGGTGAGCCGCTCGCCGTCGGTCAGATCGAACCGATCGTCCACTTGCCAGTGCTCGCCCGTTCCTGACGGATCGAACATGACGAAAATCCCGGGGCGTCCGTGACACAGCGCCAGTGTGCCGTCGGCCAGCTTGAGCAGTTTCGGGGCCACGCCGCAGACCCGCCGGTCGATCGGCTGCGGCGGGGTCCAGGTTCGCCCGCCGTCCGCCGACCAGGCATGGCACAGCGGCACCCCGCCTCCGCCGGAGCGCATAGTCGCGTAGACGCGTCCATCGGCCAGTTGGACGGCGCTGCCTTCGTAGTACCCATGTTCCCACGGCGGCAGGCAATCGGCGTGCGCGTAGCCCTCGTACGGAAACGCGCCCGCCTGGTACGTCGCCGCCACGCCCTGGGATTGCCACGACACGCCCCGGTCGTGCGACACGAGCGCCAGCAGGCTTTTCCCGACATTGCGGGGATCCGCTCTTTCCCCGGCGATGCAGGCCGAGTCAAAGCTCAGCATGCTGCCGTCGACCAGCGTCAGGCAAGACCGTTGACTGCCGCCCAGCGGTCCCCGGAGCCTGGCCTCGAAACACTCCGGCAGACCCACGCCGGGACGAGGCCGCGGCATCCGCCAACCGGCCGCCTCCAGCAGCGCCCGCCGGTAGACCACGAGATCGAGATGCACCCCCCAATAGGCGCTTCCCTGGATCGTCGGCCCCGGCTGTTCGTGTTCCGTCAGGGTGTAGCGGCCGGTCTTGATCTCGGAGAACGTTCGTCCGCCGTCGGTGGAGTCGCAGTAGAAGTAAAGGTATTCCTTGCCGTCCGTCCCCTTCACGTCCGCCGCTTCGCCGTAAACACGGACGAGGCCATCATCCAAAACAACCGGCGATTTCACCGGCAGGAAATCGTGGTGCAGGTCATCCTCCCGCCAGCTTGCGCCGCCGTCATCCGACCGTAGCATGCGCGTGCGGCTCAACGGGTAGTCCCCATCGCGGCAGACGTTCACCAGCAGGTCGCCGCAGGGCAGTCTGGCGATTCCCGGACAGACCATGTTTCCGTCTCTCTCGCTGAACAGAGTGAACGGTTCGCCTCGCGACCAGGCGCGGGCATCATTCGCGGGTTTTGCTGTCACGCTCATGTGGTCCTTTCTGTGGGGCAGAGGTGGAACGAGACCGGCGCCCACTCATAGCCGGTGCGGCGGTAAAGCGACAGCATGTTCTCGCGGGGGGTCATGGGGTGCGTCGCCTTGTGCTTGGAGTAGAAGAGCCCGGAGGGATGGAAGTAACTCTCCTCGAGCAGCGACTGGATGACCCGGGCCTTGCCGTGCAGATCCAGCGCTTCCAGTTCCGGAAGGAAGTTGATTCGGCTCAATGAGTGATAGTCAGCCATTTTGCTCCTTCATCAGCGCTCACGTTCCACCGCGATCCGTCGTACCCGGATGCTCTTGCGTGGCGTGCCGTCGGGGCCAGGGATGTTGAACTCCGAGTAGGCGATCAGCGCCGTGTCGTCCGACAGCGGCAGGAGGGAGCAGTAGGAGCAGGTGTCCGTCCCGACCTGGCTGGGCTTGACGACTTCGACCCGCGGGCCCCACTGCTTCCCGCCCGGCTCGCGCGTGACACGCACGAACAGCCCCGGCCGGCCGTAGGCAACGAGCGTCACGCCGTTCCCGAGGGTCAGCGCCTGCGGCCAGACGCCGAGGTCATCGAACACCGCCGGCTTCGACCAGGTGCGGCCGTTGTCGGTGGAGCGCGCCCAATACATCGGCCCCACACCGTTGCCGTCCGTGGTGCGCAGGAAGCAGATGACCGAGCCGTCGGGCAGGAAGTGGACGCAGGGCTCGGTGAACCCGGCGCGCACGGCCGCCTGCCTGTCCGCAGTCGGGTCCGGCTGGTAGGGGATTTCGCCCCAAAGATCGAACGAATGCCCGTGGTCGGTCGAGCGCAGGATGATCGCCGCCCACGTGTCGCGGAACCTCCCGTCCACGACCCGGCAGTCCTCGCCGATGGCCCAGACCGCGCCGTCGGGGGCGCGCAGCAGCCGGTGGCCAGTATACCAGGGCGGGGGCAGAACACCCTCGGTGACCACCCGCAACTCGCCTGGAATGCGCATCGTGGCCTGCTCCTCCACCGGGGCCGCGCCGTCCTTGGCAAAGCGGTAGAGCCGCCAGCCGTCCCGCGCGGCCGCCGGGAGATCCTCCGGGCTGTAGTACGTGAACGTCCCGCCGTAGCAGACGAACTTACCGACCGGCTCGGCGGGCAGTTGGAGCGTGTCCACCTTGAGCGGCCGCAGCATCCGGATCTGGATCCGCTCCCCGTTGGGCAGGCGGAGCGGCGGCTGCGTGCAGGAGACCGCGCCGGTGCTGGTCTCCGGCAGCGGCAGGACCGTCCACGTCTTCCCCTCATCGGCGGATACGGCCTGCATCGGGGGCAGACCGACGGCTGTGGCGGAATCGGCCCCCACCTGGAAGCTGACCCGAATCACCCCGTCCGCCAGGCGTTCGAGACCGGGGAACTGGTAGGGGCCCCAGGCGCGGATGTTGGCGGGGGCTTGGACCACGGTGACCGGCTCTCCGAGTTCCACGTTCAGCTTGTCCATCGCGCATCCTCCGGCTTTTCTCTTCTCCAGCATGCTCACTTCCATCTCCCCGCACACCTGTGAGGTGTCTCCGATTCTCAAGCATGACGCCAGCAACACAACAGACAGCAGGAGGATGCTACTTCGCATCGGTCCGGTTCCTCGCACTTACGCGGCAAACCGCGGTGTGGCGGGTTGCAGGTATTGCCGGTGGCATGCGCGGCGGGCGAGGCACGCCATGGGCATGCCTTTCCCTCCGGCTGCTACTGCTGCTCGCGCCGCAGCACGGCGCGGATCTTGACCAGTTCCTCGATCCGATCGGTCAGCACCTGGGCATCGGGCTTCTCCTTGCCCGGCACGAAGCGCACCGGGATCCAGATCCCGGCGGCGCCGCGGGTGTCGGTGACGCGCACCGCCAGGCTGTTGGCTCCCGCCTGCACGAATGGGCGGGCGTCGAAGACGAAGGCCTTGTTCCACAGCGTGTCCACAGACAGGCCGGTGGCCTCGACGGTGTGCTCGAAGGCCAACTTGCCGTTGATGTAGATCTCCGCCGTCTCGTCCACCGCGCCGAAGAGCATCCACAGGGCCTCGCGCGCCAGCATCTCATCGGTGACGGTGAAAGACTGCCGGTACCACGCCGGTTGGCCGCCCGCGAACCCCTGCGTCGTCCAGTTCCCGGTCTTCACGCTGCCCCAGGCCAGGTCCGCGTACTCCGGCGCGAACCAGCGCTCCTCCGTGCCGCGGTTCCCCGGGTCGGGCATGAATCTCCAGGTGTTGTCCAACTCGATGTAGGGGATCTCGGCCGGAGGCGCGGCGAGCTTGCGCCAGTAGTCGAGCTTGGGCTGGAGCGTGCCTCCGGGCACATGCGGCCCCACCATGCCCTCGATGTACTGGATGCTGGCGCGCCGGGCGATGGCTTCGAACTCATCCACCCTGGCCAGATAGGCTGCCGGGGCCTTGGGGTCTGGTGGCCCCTGCTCCAACTGTCGGTACATCATGGGCAGTCGGGCAACCGCGACGCGCTGCCTCTGGTCGGGGGCGTCGGCCACCGCGGCGTCGGCGGCCAGGAGCAGCTCTTCAGCCTTCTGCCAGAAGGGCTGGTCCAACTCCACTCGTCCAGGCAGCTTCTCTTCCCTGATCTGGTCCGGGGTCCATGGCCGCGTCGTACCGCTGACGCGCGCGCCGTACCACTCCTCCCACGTTCCCCACAGCAGCTCGTCGAACGCCTGCATCGGCGGGGCGGCGGCGCCGTAGAAGCCGTAGTTGAAGTCGCGGACCAGATCGCGCGTGTTGCGGGCAGGGTCCCAGCCCAGCTTGGCGAACACCCAACTGCGCTGGTAGCTCTGCGGGAAGCCGTGATTCTCGTTGTGTTGCGTCTGGAAGTAGATCCCGACGGCGCCCCGCGCTGCATACCACTTCAGGTTGTCCGCAATGACGGGCAGGTTGAGGTTGTAGGGGGAGAAGCCGAAGTGCGAGGGGTAGTCCCAGACGATCGTGGACGCCTGCCAAACATCGTGCCACTGCTGCATGGCGCGCGAGGAGCGTTCCGTTTCCCAGACAAAGAGGTCGCCGAAGCCCCAGGCATGGGCATCGGTCGCCAGCCACGGGACCACATTGGGCGAGGGGCCGAAGGTCTTGGGCGGGACCACCGTGTTGAGGTACGCCAGCGTGGTGACCCGCACCTGCGGATACTCTCCGGCGATGCGGTCGGCGACGTAGTTGACCAGCTCCAGCAGCGGCCCCATGTCGGTGCCGCCTTCGCGGTCGATGATCGCCTGGCACAGTGGGCACTGGCAGGCGCCGCCGCCGTCATTCGGCGAGATGTCCACAAAGTCGGCGTCCGGCCGGGCGGCCAGGTACTTGCGGACGTTCCGCAACGTCATCTCGCGCACTTCCGGATGGCTCGGGCAGATCTGGCCAGTGCCGCGCTTGCCCGACTGGAGCGCGAAGTACTCCGGATGCTCAGCGAAGAGCTCGCTCGGTACATGCTGGTAATAGGTATGGACGAAATGGGGATTGGCCCAGGCCCCGGGGCGGGTCCGGTTGCGGCGCTGCCAGTCCCCATCGGCAACGTCTCCGTAGTCCACCCACCGCATTTTGTCGAACGGCGAGACGAAGACCCGCGGCGCGGGCTGGAGCGACAGCTTGACCCTCATCGGGATCACAGTGCCGTCATTGCCCGGCTGGTACCACCGGCAACCCAGGTCCTCCTCGAGCAGGGAGTACACGGCGTTCAGGATGCCGGTGCGGCGCCCGCCACCGAGCAGAAGATTGTCGGTGACCACAGCGATTCGGTAGCCGTCATCCTTCAGATCGACCGGCTCCAGGTTCGCGTCCTTCGCCGCGCTCGTGCGCCCGAGGCTGATGACGTGTCCGGGGAGGGCCTGCTCGCCGTCCTTCACCACGCTGAACTCGGCGCCGGACAGCATCTTCAGCCAGAAGGCCAGCTCCGCTGCCGCCTGCGTCTCCTGGGCGGAGGGCTCAGCCGGGAGCAGGATGGCATGGCGCGCCTGGTAGTCGTCGGCCAGGACCAGTGCCGGACCGCCGTCGGCGCCCGGGCGCAGGCTGCTGAACCACTGCGGGTGCGGGCTGCGCACGTGGTGCTCGCGGCGGAAGGCCTCGTGGCGGGCCGCCCCGGCAGCCCGTGCCGCCGCTTCCGCCTCGGCGCGCGCAGTCTCGTCGGCGGTGCGTTCATCGGCTCGCACGGTCACGTCATCCAGGAACCAGCTCATCCAGGTGCCGCCCGCATCACGGCTCCTGAATGTGGCGCTCTGCAGGGCTTCCGAATGGTGTACGTTGGCGAAACTCAAGACTGGGCCGTCGGGGTAGGCGCTGGACCGCAGCGCGAACCCCGTGGCGGGGTCGAAGTCGAGCCGCAAGGTCTGCGAATCCGTCGTGAGAGCCGCTCCCGGCAACCCTCCCGCATACGGCGGATTATCCAGGATGGCGAAGCCCGAGGTCCCGAAGTACCCGGGGTGGGGCGACATGTGGATGGTGTACGCCTTGCCGGCCGTGTCCCTTACCGTGAGGTCGAACAGATAGCTTCCCCTGCCGGCGTTGGACTGCCTGAGTGTGAACTCGATCGAGGCCGGTCCCTCGTCCACAGGCCCAAAGGGCAGCGTGACGGTGGGATTCCCCGCGCAACCGAAGTTCAGGCTGCCGGCCGCCGGCCGGTAGTTGCCCACGGAGGCGCCATTGGTAGCCACCGGGCCTTCGTCCACCGTCCAGACCGTGTGGTTGCGCGAGTAGCCGGGCGTGATCGTGCCGCCCGTGGGGTTTGAGCCCACCTGATGGGTGTCGAAATCGTCAGTCACGAACGTCGCCATCTGCGCGTACGCGGTGCCCAGACCCGCGAGCGCGGCAACGCCCGCAATCGTCAGCGACCTGGCCCGATGTCGAATGCTGGTCATCTTCTTTCCTCTCGTGTTGTCAGTGACATGTGTTGGGGATGTAGTCGCCCGCCAGGCTGGTCTCCGGCACAAAGCCATAGACCAGGTCCACATCGGCGCGCAGGGCGTAGAGCCGCGCCTGTTCGAGTTCGAGATAGAGCTTGAACGGCCGGCCCTTGAGCGGGTCAAGCGTCTCGCGCGTTTCCCCGCCGTCCTGCCAGCGCAGCGGCAGGAAGTGGCCGTCGCCGGTCACGGGCAGGCTCTTCTCCAGTTCGTAGCCGGGGATTGGCTTGTTCTTCAGGTCGCGCAGTTCGGCGCGGATGCGGCCGAAGCGGCCGGTGGTGGCGTTGAGCAGGATCTGCCCGCCGCGCGGCAGCAACCCCCGCAGCAGCACGGACCCCGTGTCGCTGTGCGGTTCGAGCGCGCAGAAGCCGTCCCGCCGCCAGCGGGAGACGGTGACATAAGCAATCGTATCGTCCTTCGCAAACTTGCTCGAGTCATTATGCTCGCCGATGCAGGAGGTGGTATAGACGCGCAGCCAACCCTCGGCGTCCAGCACCATGGCCGTAGGGTATTCGCTGCCGAAGTTATCCTTGCCCCAGCCGCGGTCGGGCAGGCAAGACTGCCGGTTGGTGCGGTTCCAGGCCAGGCCGTTGACACTGTAGGTCAGCTCGGCGTCCACCCGGCCCATGAACCGGGTCGAGCCGAGCAGGTCATTGGGCGCGCCCCACATGCGCCAGAGGAAGCCGATGAAATAGCCCTCATAGAAGAACGTGGGCATGCCGTAGAACTCGACGCCGGGCATGTCCATGGGGTCGGGATGCACGATCACCTGCGGCTGGTCGAATGTCTTCCAGTCGGCGGTCTGGTCCAGTGAGATTCGGCGATCCCCCAGGATCGGGCGGCTGGCCCACTGATACTTGCCGGTGTAGGGGTTGAACACAACACTGCCGCTGCCGTCGGTGTGCTGTCGGCGCCAGACCGCAGCCTTGTCGATCGTCCAGTGGATGCCATCCGGCGACACCGCCACCCGGCAGGTGCCGTAGGAAGAGTCCACCGGGTTGGGCGACAGGTCGGAATACGGCGACTTGTAGCGCCGTGCCGGGTCGGTCTCGCGCTCGTCGTAGTACGGCCCGAGGCCTCCGGAGTATTCGCCGCTGAAGACGATGTGAGACGCTTTCGGGGTGGCGTTCTTGTCCACTGGCGGATTCTGCAACCGCGGACGCCAGTCGAAGCCGTCGGTCGATTCGTAGGCCGCCGCGCCGAAGCCCTCGTCGCCCTTTTCGCGCGTGGTCATGCCGCCACCCCACATTTGCCAGCCGCCGGTGTGCGGATCGCGCCGCACGACGCCAACGCTGGAATAGACCAGCAACGGATCGTGCCAGGGCGTCACCCCCGGCCACGGCTCCGCCGCGAACCAGCGCCGGTCAGTGCCCTGCCGCGTCAGGATCGGCCAGTCGTCGAGGAAAAGTACTGTCCGCATCTCAGTGTTTACCTTTCTGCTATTCGTGTCCATTCGTGTCCATTCGTGGTTCCGCTCACTTCTTCCGCCGCATGCGGACGGCGCGGATGGCCTTGCGGGGCGGCGCGCCGGGGGCTTCGATCCAGTTCTGCACGTCGTAGACGACCAGCAGGTCGCCGTTGGGCAGCTCCTCGATGGCCAGGTTCTCCCAGCCGCTCATGTAGCCGTCGACCAGTTCCGGGCGCGCCCAGGCGAGGTCCGCGCGGGTCAGGCTGTAGATGGTGTCCATGTACATGCGCAGGTCCTTCCGGTCGGTGGTCGGCTTGGCCTGGGTCTTCAGGGTGAGCGTCTCGCGGTCCCAGAGGTCGTGCTTGCCGTTGAACTCCCAGTGGCGGCTGTCGCCGACCGGGTCGAAGCAGACGAGCATGCCCGGGCGGCCATGGACCACGGCCAGCGCGCCGTCGCGCAGGCGGATCTGGCTGGGGCGCACGCAGGGGCTGTGCGGGTGCAGGTCCTCGGGCGGGGTCCAGGTGCGGCCTTCGTCGAAGGAATGGGCCTGCACCAGCGGGAAGCCACCGCCGCCATTGCGCATGATGACGGTGATGCGTCCGCCCTCGTGCAGCATCGGCGAGGCTTCGTTGTAGCCCTCCACCCGTTCGTAGCGCTCGGGATTGACGCGAGCGACGAACTCCCAGGAGAGGCCGCCGTCGGTCGAGCGACTGACCACGGTGTTCGAGCTGCGCCAGTTGGCCCACTTGGCGGCCGAGTGACAGGTGAGCAGGGAGCCGTCGGGCAATTCCAGCCAGCCGTGATGGTCGAGC
>CAILUI010000297.1 GCA_903837355.1 uncultured Victivallales bacterium | reverse complement strand
GTCGGCTCGGCTCCCGCCGCTGCCTGGGACCGCCGAGCGTCGGCTCGGCTCCCGCCGCTGCCTGGGACCGCCGAGCGTCGGCTCGGCTCTCGCCGCTCCCTGGGACCGCCGAGCGTCGGCTCGGCTCCCGCCGCTCCCTGGGACCGCCGCTCCAATTCTCTGCATCGCCGCCAACCCTCACCCCAGCGCCGCGGCCCCGGTCAACTGCTCCATCACCTGCTCGGCGCTGGTTTCCGCGGCACCGACGTCCTTCACGATCCTGCCATCGCGATAGACCAGGATGCGGTGCGACACATGCAGCACCTCCTCCAGATCCGACGAGATCAGCAGGACCGCCATACCCTGCTCGACCAGCCCGCTGATAAGAGCGAATATCTCCTCGCGGGCGCCGACGTCCACACCGCGGGTGGGTTCATCCAGAATCAGGACCTCGGGCCGGTGCTCCATCCAACGTCCAACCAAGGCTTTCTGCTGGTTGCCGCCCGAGAGGCCGTCGATCGGCTGCTCGGGATCGGCGAGCTTGACATGGAAATCGGCCACCGCCCGCTCGACGATCGCCCGCCGCCGCCGCCGGTCGGGCCGACAGCCCGAGATCCAGTCCCGCACCCAGGGCAGCGCGATGTTGAAGGCGACCGAGTGAGTGCAGACGAGGCCCTCTTTCTTGCGGTCTTCAGGGACCAGCACCACCCCCGCGGCCAAGGCCTCACGGGGCTCCTGGAAACGCAGTGGACGGCCCTTGATACGAATCTCGCCGGCGTCCACGGGGTCGATCCCAAAGAGCGCCCGCGCCAGTTCGCTGCGCCCGGCGCCGACCAGCCCGGCAACCCCCAGAATCTCGCCCTGATGCAAGCAGAAACTCACGTCGTGTACAGCGGCATTGCGGAGTCCGCTGACCGCCATGACCACGGCCCCCGGGTGCGTCGGCGGACGCTGGAAGTGCTCCGCGATGTCACGGCCGACCATCCACTTGACCAGTTGGCTTTTGTCAAGGCTGGCGGTCGCCTGGGTCCCGATGGACCGGCCGTCGCGCAAGACAGTGATACGGTCGGTCAACTGCACGATCTCTTCGAGACGATGCGAGATGTAGATCATCCCCACGCCCTGGGTCCGCAAACGGCGGAGCGTGGTGAACAACGCCTGCGTCTCGGCTTCGGACAGCGACGAGGTCGGCTCATCCAGCACCAGGATCCGCGCCGCCCGCGAGAGCGCCCGCGCAATCTCGACCAACTGCTGCTGGGCCACGGTCAGCTCCGCCACCCGCCGGTCTACGTCGCGGATCTCGTTCAGGCCCAGACGCGCGACCAGCGCGCGGGCTTCGGCCACCAGGCGGCGACGGTCGAGAAACCCCCAGCACACCGGCTCGCGCCCCAGGGCGATGTTCTCGGCCACCGACAGATTCGGCGCCAGCGCCAGTTCCTGGTGGATGATGCGGATGCCGCAACGCTCGGCGTCGGCGACCGTCTGGATGGCCGCCGGGCGGCCGTCCAGCACAATCCGCCCGGCGTCGGGGCGGTGGATGCCGCCCAGAACCTTGATCAGCGTCGACTTGCCGGCGCCATTCTCTCCCAGCAGGGCGTGAATCTCGCCGGCCTGCAGTTCGAAGCTCACGTCCGCCAGCGCCGTGACCCCGCCAAAGCGCTTGCTGATGCCCTCCAGGCGGAGCAGCGGCGCGGGTCCGGCGGTCGATGTCTGGGAGTCAGCCATGATGTCTGGATTCGCCGGGACCGCCGAGCGTCGGCTCGGCTCTAGCCGCTCCATTCCTTCGGAGAGGCGCCTGGCCTCAGGCGCGCGGCGGAGCCCGCCGCATCTCCATTCCTTCGGAGAGGCGCCTGGCCTCAGGCGCGCGGCGGAGCCCGCCGCATCTCCATTTCCTTGGACCGCCCACGGTCCTGCTGTCCAGCAGGATGGCTGCTACTTCAGAAACTCGTCCGCATTCTCGGCGGTGACCAACTTGACCGGGATCTTCACGTCCTTCGGGACCGCCGTACCCGCCAAGCCCGCGTAGAACTGCTCCGCGGCGGTGCGGCCCATCTGGCGCGGAAACTGCGCCGAGGTCGAGTGCAGCTTGCCGGCCTTGATCGCCAGGACGCCCTCCTTCGAGCCGTCAACGGTGACGACGGTGACCTTGCCGAGCTTCCCGGCCGACTCGATCGCCGAGAGCGCCCCCAGCGCGCTCGGATCGTTGATCGGGAAGACGGCATCCAGCTCGGGGAACCGGCCCAGCAGGTCACGCATGACCGGCCGGCCACCCTCGGTGGTCCCCTTGCACTCCTGGGTGTCGAGGAGCTTCATCTCTGGGCACTTGGCCATCTCTTCCTTGAACCCGGCGACGCGGTCGATGCAGGCTTTGTTGATGGAGAGATGCAGGATCACGACCTGCGCCTTCGGGTTGACCTTGGCCAGGGCGCGGGCCGCCAGGCGGCCGGCTTCGACGTTGTCGGAGGCGACCTGGCACAGGACCAGATCCTCGTCCTTCGCCGGCGCGTCGACGATGATGCAGGGGACCTTCTTGCCCTTGGCCTGCAGCAGGCTGCCGCGCACGCCCTCCCAGTTGACCGGATTGATGAAGACCCCGGCGGCGCCCTGCATGAGCAGGTCGGAGATGTCATTCTTCTGCTTCAGACTGTTCCACTGCGCGTCCAAGGTCACCAGCTTGTCGCCCTTGGCCTCAACGACCTCTTTGATACCGGCATTGAGGTCGACAAAGAAGGGGTTGTTCATCGTCTGGAACGATACGCCGACGACCCGTCCGCCCGGCGCCCCCTCCGCCGCGATGGCAGTGGCCCCCCAGCTCGCCGTCAGCAACGCCGCGGACACGCACAGTTTCAGCCTGGTCGTCTTCATCCTGCAGCCTCCTTCTTAACCCGTCCATCCACACCGCAACCACCCGCGGGCCGCCGCTGCGGTCCGGGCCCTCAGCGCCGCACCGGCAGGGCCTCCGTCAGCGGCATTTCCCCGCGCAGCAACCGCGCCGCCTGGCCCACGAGCCAGAGGTAGTGGTCGCTCGGCAGCCCCTCGTAGGTGAGGAACGTCGAGGCGCCCACCGGCGGCGCGTTCGTGCACTTGTAGATCGCTGTCGCCTCGTCCACCTCGTCGAACATCGCCTGGTAGACCATCGTCGCCCCGGCCTGCTTCGCCGCCACGTACTGCGCCCACAGAAAACGCCCGCCGAGCCGCGGGATCTGACCGAGCGGCTTATCGGGGAACATATTGTGCCAACTGAAGCCTGGAAAGACGACCGGCAAATAGTCCTTGCCGCGCTCCCGGCACCAGGCCAGGTCGGCAGCCATCACCTTCGCGGCGAACGCCGTCGCCTGTTCCGGGGTGCCAAAGCGGCCCACGGTCCAGGGGCTGACCACGTCAGCCAGAAGGATGAGCTCGTGCATGGCCGGATCCTTGACGCAATCGCGGTCGAGGGTCCGCCAGTAGGTCGGCACGCCGAGCATGACCGTGCAGCCGCCGTAGACCGGGTCGGCCTTCAGCCACCGCACCAGCTCGATCCCCTCGGCAAGGGTGTACTTGCGGCCGTCGCTGAAGCCGAACCCCCAGAGGGCAAGCACAGGCTTGCCGCCGTGGTGCAGATAGGCGGGGTCCCGCGTGATCTGCATGCGGTCGACCAGCATCCGCCAGTCGTCCTTGACCTTGTCCATCGCGGCCGCGCCGAGGCCGGAGAGGTCATACATGACGGCGTAGGTGCGACCATGGCGGTTGGCTCCCGCGCGGCAGTGCGAGAGTACCGTCGTGAACTGGCGACGCCCAGCCGGGTGGGACACCTCACCGACAAAGCGTTGCACAAAGGCCCCGTCGATGCCGTACTCCTGCATCCAGCGGAAGTGGCGGTCGACGGTCTTGGCGTTGACGGCGCTGTAGACCTCAGCCGCCTTTCCGTCAGCGAGCACAAAGGGCGTGGCATAGCGCTCGTCGGCGTCGAGTTCGCTGACGTCGGGCCAGAGGTCGATCTTGCAGCTCCCGGGCTTGAAGCCGTCATTGCCCTGCCAGTGGTACCAACCCCGACCGCAGTCGTCACCCTCGGCCGCATGCCAGCCCTGGTAGCCGCACATCACCTTCCCGGCCAGCGTCGTCGTGTCGACGCCGCGCACGGTTGGCCCGGTGTAGGGCGTGAGCACCGCCTCGAGATCGGCGGCAGCGGCCAGGCCGGGCAAGACAGAGGCAGCCAGAGCGGCGAGAGCCGCCGCCCAGGGGCGCGGTCCGGACAAGTGAATCATCATAAGCGGTCTCCATACCGTGCGGAAACAGGGGCGGCGGCAGCCCGCCCCGCACTATCGCGACCCTTCAGGCCGCGCCTGACACACACCATCCAACCCAGGCCGCAGGCCTGGGTTGGGGGCTCCGCTCATCTGAGCCCTGTAGGGGCGCCATAGAGCAACCGCAGCCCGCCTCACCCGCCTATCTGGCCACGCCGCCCGCGGGATATGGGCTGTAGGCCTCCGCCAGCCGGCGCACCCGCACGTTGCGGAACCTCGCCGCACCACCCTCGACAAACAGGCGGACCCGATCGGCGCCTGGGTTCCAGAAGCGGGTGCAGGTGGCGCGGGCTCCGGCGATCTCCGCGTCCAGGATGTCATGGCGGCAGATGAGATCGAGGGTGAAGGGCTGATCCAGGCGGCGCACACCGCTCAGAACCGGACCCGGTTCCACCCCGCCGCCACTCTCGGTACGTTTCGCGAAGGCCACGGTGCCGTGCACGAGGTCAACGGTGAGTGCACAGCCATCCTCCGGGCCAGGACCGGCCCGCAGCACCACGCCGAGAGCGCGGGCGCCAGGCTCGGGAACCACCTCGAGCTGGATGCGACAGTCACCGACAAGGTCGGGGAGGGTGGCTTCGGCGCGGGCGTCTGCCGCCGCACTCAGGCGGACTGTGTTGGCGCCGTTCGCGTCCGCCGCGCCCGGCTCCAGCCGGAAGCGGACCGGCAGCGCCGCGCCGCAGGCGGGAATCATCTCGGGGACGAAGCGGGTGCCCAGCCAGCCGTCGGCATCCTGGACCAGTTCGCGCACGACCTCGTTACCGCCCCAGCCGCCATCGTGCAGGAAACCCGCGTAGAGGCGACGGGACGGGCCGAACGCCGCGGTCTTCGGCACGAACAGATCGCAGAGGTGTCCGGGCTGGTGGGGTGTCCACGGTCCGAACTCATGGCGGGAACGAAACCACTGGGTCCCGCCGATGAAGTAGTACCACTCCCCGAAGCGGAAGAGGTGCGGGCACATCGCCACATTGAGCACATCGGTCTCGATGAAGGGCTCCTTGACCTCCGTCCAGTGGAGCAGATCGCTCGAGGTCAGCCGCGTCAGGGAAGCCGTGGCCCCGGCCACGCGGAACCAGGCGTCCTCATCCAAGCGCAGCCCCTGCGGGGTCAGCGTGGCGCTCCCATACAGGGTCCCCGCGGGGAGGGTGCCCGTCCGGTCCGTCAGCGCCCCCTCGGCAAAGCTCCACCAGGCCAGGGGCTGCGGTCCGCCGGCGGCGTTCGGCCGCAGCGCCGTGAGCTCCGCAGCGGAGAGCGCCTGGGCGTAGACCCGCGCGTCCGCAACGGTGCCGTGGAAAAACGCATTCCGCCGGGACGCAGCCTGGTGCCGCAGGCCGATGATGATCGAGGTCCCGGCGCCGAACTCAGCGGGTTGTGCGACCTCGTAGGTCGCGTAGGGGGCGCCGTTGCGGGTGAGGGTCACCGTCTTGCCGCGGTAGATGCTGGCCAACTGCACCAGTTCGTCGGGCGCCGCACTCTCCTCGGGCCAGGCCTGCTGGGCCGACGCCGTCCGCCGGAAGTTCTCACTGCCGGCCATCCAGCGCCGGGGGACGCACTCGCCAAAGACGATGCCGTCGAACTGCTGGCCGTCAGCGCCCTCGATGGTGAGGACGCTGCCGCCGCGCTGGTCGAGGTCGGCGAGGCGTACCCAGGCCACCAGCGTCTTGTCGGTGAACCGCGGCAGCTCGACCCGATGCGCCGGGCCAGCTTTGAGCATATGAAACCCGCCCTGCGCATCCGTGTAGATCTCGCAATCGCCGCCCGGCAGGAACGGCTGCGGTTCTGTTTTCTCGAAGTGGACGCCGTCGCGGCTGACAGCGCGCTGGATACCCCCCTTCTTCCCATCGTAGTCCGGGGTAGGGTAGAACCACTGGTAGGCGCCAGCATGGAAGCCGACCCCGCCCGTACCATTCCAGGCTTCCCACTGCTCGCTGATCGGGATGGTGACCGGGTGGTGCTGCCAGGTCGTCAGGTCCTGGGTGGAGGCCTGCCAGATCTCCAAGCCGCCATGGCCGCCATCCCACTTGCTGTGCATGTTGCGGCGCAGGATCAGGTAGAAGAGGCGGAAGGTGGCGGTCGATGCGTCCCAGTACGGGATGCAGTCGCCGGCCTTGCGGTTGTGCCCGCGCGGACGGAAGTACTGCAGTGACGGGCTCTCATCGCCGAGGATGGCGAGCTCTCGCGAGCGCACCTGCGGCGCACCGCCGGCGAGGGCCGTGATCTCGGCCGGCGTCAGCGCCCGTGGCCAGACCGCCACGTGGTCAATCAACCCCTGAAAGCCGCTCCGCAACTCGCCGTTCTCGGAACCGGCGCCGATCAGAAACGGCAGCGTCCGCCGCCGGGTGACGCCGATGGGGAACTCCTCGTCCACCAGAACGCCGTCGATCCAGAGTTCCAGTTTCGGCCCGGTGAAGCAAACCACGATATCGTGCCACGCGCTTGGATCGATGAACTGCACGGGGAAACCGATGCGCATGACCGCGTCCCGGGTGTCCGCCGCCAACGGGCAACGCGGGTCGCTCTGCGCGACCGCCTGCACCTGCCCCAGACGCGCCGGGTTCGCCTCCCGTGCGCCCCAGACCACTTCGAGCAGGGCCGGACTGCCCACCACCGAACGCGGCCCGCCAGGCCTGAACATCCAGGCCTGGGGCGTGGACACCACACCGCCCCAGAGCTGCCGGTCCGCCATGGGCTGCTGCCGCCCATCGACGGCCCGCAGAGCCAAGCTGACCTCACGGGGGCTGCCATAGCTCCCCAGAAGCGGTACCTGCCACGCGCCCGCCGGGTCGCGCATACGGATGGCAAAGCTGCACGGCCCCTCGCCGAGGACAAACTCCGCATCCCTGGCCAGGCCGAGATAGCCGCCCGCAAAGCGCGCCGCCTTACCGTCGCCACCGCGCTGCAGCGAGGCTTCGCGTTCGGGGCCGGTCAGCGGGAGCCCCAGTTCCACCGCGCCGTGGACCTCGAGGCCGTGCTCGCCCACGGCCGCGCCCGCACCGTCCATCTGCCAGACCGCCAGCGCCCCACTCGGCATCGCGTTCATCACCTGCGCCTCCAGCTTGCCTACCCACGCCAGCAGGCCTGCCAACAACCACGTCAGCCCGGCCCGCCGATGGCTTACCCAACGCCGTCTCATAGTTCACCTCCACCCGCGCTTGAGCCCTGGCCGCGGACATACCTGGCCTTGATCTCAGAAGCCGTGAGGAAATCGGGGTCGGGGTCGGAATCGGTATCGGAATCGTGCCTGGCTGGACCGCGGAAAGTGGCCTGTGAACAGCATGGCGGGCATTTCTTCACAACGTTTCACCGACTCCCTGGGGTCACGAACGGACTCGGGGCCTTGAGGTCCGTGACCCCGATGCATACCAGCGCTTCCTTGCCGGCGCCGGGGCCGGGATCGACGATCTCGTTGCCCTCGACGCGGACACCATGCACGTCCTGCAGGAAGATGCAGGCACGGTTGTCCACCGGGCGCGGACTGCCGTTATGGGCCGCGCTGAGGTGCGACTGGCGCAGGCGGTTACCGCGGATGGTGACATCGCTGGCGCACTGCACCTGGATGTCCACGCCCCAGGTCCTGGAGGTGGTGTTGTCCGCGATCAGCACCCGCCGGTGCCCGGCCCCCTGCCGCGCGCCCTCGTCCCAGCTCACCACGCTGATCCCGCCCAGCCAGCCATCGCGCCCGGGCCAGCCGACGCAGGCCTCGTCGACCTGGTTGCCGCAGATCTGCACATCGTCGCAGAACCCCGGCCCGCCTTCGCTGCGGAAGAAGGCGAAGACGTGGATGCCGGGAAGGAAGGTGTGGCTGATGCGGTTGTTTTCCACCCGACAGGAGGAATGGTCGGCCACGATCCCCCGCGAGCCGGCGTTGCGGACGCGATTGTTGCGGATCAGCACCGTGGCCGTCCCGTCCAGCAACTCGGCCCGGTCGCCCGGGACGGCGGTCACCGCGGCGTCCAGTTCGACCGTAAAGGGCGACAGGAAGGTGTGCGCGTAAGGGTGCTGGATCGCCCGCTCGCGGACGGCCTCGATCTCCGGCCGCGACAGGGCTGAAGGCGCGCTGGAGACAACCGCCGCTTCGGTCACGGCCCCCGTGCTCTCCGAGAACAGCCGCAGACGGGAACCCGGCGCGAGCGGCGGATGGCCCCCGGACTGGAAACTCAGCGTCAGGCGACGGTCGCCGTCCGTCTGCAGAACGAGTCCCGGCTCGGCATAGACCGCGATCCCGTCGTCGCCGGTCGAGTCGAGCTCACAGTCCTCGATCACCAACCCGCCCGTGATCCCGGCGCAGTTGATGCCGTCGCCAACGCTCACGGACAGCCGCGGTTCGGTCGCACCGGCGGGCGGCGGGCCGGGGATGAGCCGCACTCGCCGGAAGGCTAGTTCGTGACAATAGCGCGCGGCCACTGCAAAGTGCGTTGGCGCCGCGTGCAGGGTCAGGTTCTCGACCGCCAACCGCGCGCAGCCGTGGATGTTGATCCCCGAGGCCACTTCATACTTCTGGGGGATGCGGATGAAATCGCCAAGCGCCGCCTGGTCGCGGTGCTCCGCCTTGCCGTGATCGAGGCGGTAGACGCCGTCGCCCAGGGCGGCAATGTCGCGAACGAAACGGTTGGTGGTCCCCGGCTTGTGCAGTCGGCTGTCTTTGTCGTACGTCCAGAGGAAGCCCTGTCCGTTCGGCCAACTGGCGGCATTGATGGTCGGGGCGGGGTATCCCTGGTGGATCCGCACGTCCGTCCAGGTCCGATCCGGCGCAAAACCGACAATCGTTCCCTGGGTAGTGGGGAGCGGGTCATAGTCGATGGTCAGCCCCCGCAACGACAGGTCTCGGCAATTCAGAATGCTGAGGGCGGGGCTGAGATTCGTGCAGATCAGCGTCACGCCGCGGGCATCGATATCGAGGTCGTGCAACCCGTGCAGCAGAACGTGCGCCTGCTTCGGGGTCTCCGGTGCGATGCGGTAGACCCCAGGCCGCAACCGGACCTGGCGCGCACCGCCGGCAACCGCAGCGGCAATCTGCCCGGCGATATCCGGCGGCGGAGCGGCCGCGACGGCCGGCGCTTCGGCCGCGGTGGCGTCCGTGAGCAGCAGTGCCAGCCCAGGAACCAGAAGCGTGCCCACGATGCGGATACATCTCATGGTTCGGGACCCTCAGCATTCATGACACCACCCCGCCGCGTCGTCCCGCACCGACCGCTCAGCACCCGCCACGTGGACGCACAGGCAACCTAACATAGGCCGCGGAGTGCCGTGCTGGCAAGGCACCCCCAACTCACGCACCCGCCGACTTGCACCCCACGGTGGCGGTGGATTACGTTGCTGGGGTGACGGGGGAAGTCTCCCGTTGCGGCAGTTCGGGTACAGAGTCGAGCCTATCCTACCCCACCCCGCGGCCGGCGCCAGCCGACTGCGGAGCGCGGGTTGAGAGCGGGGGTCGCCATGAAGCTGGTAGCCATCAGCGGAGTCCGTCAGGCCGCGGCCATCGAGGTCCCGATGCCACGCCCGGTCAAGCACTGGGCTCTGGTCAAGGTCCACACCGCGCCGTTGTGCACCGAGTTCAAGGCCTACGGCGCCGGTCACACTGGTCACGCCCTTGGCCACGAAGCCTGCGGCGAGGTCGTCGAGGTCGCGCAACCGGGCCGGGTCAAGGTCGGCGACCACGTCGCGGTCATGCCGCAGGCGGCCTGCAGCGCCTGCGCCTGCTGCCTCTCCGGCGATTACATCCACTGCCAGCAGCAGACCGACTACCAGGCCTTCAGCGGCGGCCAGGAATGCACCGGCACCATGACCCAGTACCTGCTCAAGCCCGATTGGCTGCTGCCCATCCTGCCAGCCGGCATGTCCTTCGACCATGGCGCCATGGCCTGCTGCGGCCTCGGGCCAACCTTCGGCGCCATGCAGCGGCTGGCCGCCGATGCCTATGACACGGTGCTGATCACGGGACTGGGCCCCGTGGGCCTGGGCGGCATCATCAATGGCCGCTTCCGCGGCTGTCGGGTCCTGGGTGTCGAGAGCAACCCTTACCGGACCCGTCTGGCCTTGGCACTGGGCGCCGAGGCCGTGCTCGACCCGGCCGACCCCGGCACGCTGGCGCGGCTCCGGGAACTCACCGGCGGCCTGGGCGTTGACAAGGCCATCGACTGCGCCGGCACCACCGACTCGCGACGCCTCTGCATCGACGCCGCCCGCCGCCTCGGCCAGGTGGTCTTCGTCGGCGAAGGCGGCGACGTCCCGGTCCACGGCAGCAACGACATGATCCGCAAAGGGCTAACCCTGCACGGCAGTTGGCACTTCCGCATGGGCGACGTGCCGCGCCTCATGCAGGTCATCCAGCGCACGGCTCCCGCTCTTGACCAACTGATTACGCACCGCTTTCCCATGGACGGCATCGCGGCGGCCTTCGACCTGCAGCTCAGTGGCCAGTGCGGCAAGGTCCTGCTCAAGCCGTGGGCCTGATCCCGCACCCGAGCTGCCTCACGATGTCGAGGCCAGATCTGTGAGAAAGGTCCGCCGATGCCCATGCACGTGAATCTGCCGCCCACCGTCTTCACGCGGGTCGCGGCGACGGCGTTGCGCGATTACGCCTACGCCATCCTGCGTCATATCGACATGCCCAAGGAGCAGGCCGAGCTCCTGGCCCGGTTGCTGGTGGACTCCGATCTGCGCGGCGTTCATAGCCATGGGACCTGGCAGTTGGCGCGCTACATCAGCGAGATCCGCAGTGGCGGACTCAACCTGCGACCGGATATCCGGGTGGTATCGGAAACCCCGGCGGTGCTGGTGCTCGATGGCGACGGCGGACTGGGCTACACGCCGGCCTGGATGGCTACCGAGGCCGCCATCCGCAAGGCGCTTGCGACCGGTCTCGGCGCCGCCACCACGCGCCACCATGGCCACTTCGGGGCCGCGGGGCACTTCTCCCGCGCCTGTGCCGCGGCCGGCTGCATCGGCATCGCGGCCTCGGCAGTGCGCCATCTGCCCGGACCCGGGGCCTGCATCTGGTGGGCGCCGTCCTCGCCACCGATCAGCATCGCCATCCCCACGGGCGCTCAGCCCCCGCTGGTGCCCGACCTCGGCGTCTACCTGACGGACGTCAGACCGGACAACCTGGCCGAGAAGTTCGCAGCGCTCCCGGATGCCTTCTTCAAACTGCTCGGCTTCGGCGCCATCACCCAGGTCCTCGGCGGCCAACTCGCCGGAATCTATGACTACCCTCCCGCCGACCGCCCCCAGTACCCCGTCGCCACGCAGGGCACCTTCGTGCTGGCCATGAACATCGCGCACTTCCTGCCGCCGGCCGAGTTCCAGCGCCAGATGGAGCGCTTCGTGGCCGCCTGCCGGAGCATGGCCCCCTTCCCTGGAGCCCAGCAAGCCGAACTCCCGGGCGGTTTCGAAGCGCAGCGTGAGCGGGACTACGCCCGCGACGGGGTGCCCGTCAGCCCGGAGCAGCGCCGGGTCCTCGACCAGGCCGCCGCCAGCGCCGGTTTCGTGACCCTGGAGCAGTGGCTGCGGGGCGAGCGCCCATAGGCGCTAACTTACCGCGCTCCGCGCGGTGCCAAAGCTGTGTCAAGCCACAGCACTCCAAAGCGCCACACGTTGTTGTGGCGCAGCATTATACCGCGTGGCGTAAGCGCCACGCTTTGGACTGCGGCGGCTGGACGCCGCTGTGGCTCCAAAGGAGCCGGACGCGAGTCACCTTTATGTACTTGCAGAACAACGAGCTGTGCAATGCTTGATAGACAAGGAAGTTAGCGCTTATGGGCGAGCGCCCCTAGCCGGCCGGCGAACCGCCCTGGGGGCGCGCGACCGTCCCATGGAGGGCGAATCCTGCTGGCCAGCAGGACCTGCTTGCAGGCGGTGAGCCGTTCCCCGGGGATCCGGCCTCCGGCCGGCGGCTCAGCGGGCGCCGAGGCGCCTGGGGAGCTTCGCCCTCCAGCCCCTGCCGGCGGCAGCGGGGCTCGCCTGACGGCGCGATGGCCACCGGCAAGGCCGGCGCCCGGAGGTTATGCCAAAGCCGCTCCGCCGGGGCGATGACGTAGGTCACCGACTGACCCACGCTGGGCACGCGCTGCGAGCGGCCGATGTCCTCCAGGCCGAGAGGGCGTAGGTCAGCCCAGGCCCCCAGCGCCAGCCCTAGGCACCCTGAAAGGAGCGTCCTCAGTCTCATATCCGCGGTCCCTCAGTGAACCGTAATACCTTGAATTGTAGCGTCTTGACCTGTACGTTCAAGGCTATTGTCGACACGCATGTGCGCGCGTTGGTCGCCTACCCGCTGCTGGGCTCAGGCCTGCTCCAGATCGCCCTGGCTCCTCTGCGCGGGATGGTCGATCTGCTCAGCAACCGATGGGGGGTTTGCGTCAGGAGTACCCTCTGCAGAGGGCGGGAACCGGCTGCGGCCGGGACTCCTGACGGCGTTAGGAGTACCCTCTTCAGAGGGCGGGAACCGGCTCAAGCCGGGACTCCTGACGGGTGGGCGGTGGACTGCCTGAAAGGTGCCTGCAATGGCCGCCTCGGGAACACGCGATGAGCTGACCGAGTTCTACCGCGAACTCGCCCTGCTAACACGCTCCGATCTGCCCTTGCCCGAGAGCATCGCCGCGATCGCCAGCGGCTGCCGCAGCCGGCACTTCCGCAGTGTCCTGGACCGCATCGCTGAGGAGGTCGGCCGCGGGATACCCCTCTCCACGGCCCTGGGACCGCACGAGCGCTACTTCCCCGCATTTCACCAGGTCCTGATCCGCAACGGCGAACGGGCCAGCGCGCTGCCCGAGGCCCTGCACGAGGTCGCCGAAGTCGCCCGCCGCGGTCGCGCGCTGGGTCTGGATTTTCGCGAAATCATGGCCTATCCGCTGGCCACCACCTGGTTTGCTGTCACCGTGCTGCTGCTCATGATGCGCCTGTACCTCCCCGGCTTCGGGCAGGACATCCAGGCCCTGTTGGAGGCGCCGCTGCCGCCGTTCTCGGCCCTCCTCTTCGGCCTGGCCGAGCAGGTCAATCGGTACTGGCCCGCGGTGCTCACGGCCTACCTAGTCCTGCTCGTCGGCGTGGCCTGGCTCTTCAGCGAACTCCGCGACGCCCGGCGGCTGCTGCAGCGTCTGCTCGGGGTCCTGCCGGGGATGCGTGGCGTGGTCTCCTGCCTGGATCTGGCGCGGGTCTGCGGCGTGTCGGCGGTCCTGCTGCGCCGGGGCACGCCGCTGCCGGAGGTCTTTGCCATCTCGGCTGGCATGGCGCAGGACCCGGGGCTGGCGCTGCGCCTGGACTCGCTGCGCCAGCAGTGCGAAGCAGGGCGAAGCCTGCGCGAGAGCGCCGACACCGCAGGCCTCCCTGCCAGCCTGGCCTTGAGCCTGCGGCATATCCGCGAGGCGGATCTGCCGGACGAACTGGAGGCCATGCGAGAACACTACACGCAACGGGCCGAGGCGACGGCGCGGCGGGTGGGCATTGTCTGGCAGATCGGGGCCATTCTGGCGATGGGCCTGGTTGCGGGGGCCGTGATTCTAGCCATGTTCATGCCGATGATCGAACTCTACCGGCGCATGTCGGCCAACTAAACCCCAAGGAGTGCCGGCGGTGTTGCTAGCTGAAAGCATCCTGGGCAGTGCTGGCGCTGCGCGTCCGTCCCACGACCTCCGCCTCCTCTGCTTCGTCATGGACCGCCTGGCCATGGCGGTCGGCAGTGGCATGCCGCTGGCGCCGACGGTGCGCGCCCTGGCGCACGAGCCCGACCTAGCGGGCGGCGGCATCCGTCGGGCCGCCTGGCGCCAGCGTCTCGGCCTGGTCGGCGGCGATCTGGAGGCAGGGCGTACCCTCTCCGAGGCCTTCGAGCGCCATCTCCAGGCCTACCTGCCGGCCCATTTCGTAGCGGCCCTGCGCTGTGCGGAGCAGGCCGACTGCGTCGGGCGTGTCCTGCCGCTTCTCGCGGCGCATCTGGTGGCGTCGATCAGGGCCAGGCACCGGCTGCGCGGGGCGCTGACGTACCCGCTGATCCAGTTCACCGTGATGGCATCCATCATCAGCGCTCTCTTCGTCGGCGTTGTCCCGCAGTTCCTGATGATGTCCAGCGAGCTGGCCCCGGATGGGACGTCGCCTTCCCCGGCGCTCCTCCAGACCTTGGCCGCGATCAGCGCCCACCTTGGCCCCGTGCTGCTGCTCGCGCTCGGCGCGCTGTTCGGCCTCAACCTGCTGCGCTGGAAGCTGGCCCGCCGGGCGGGCGGCCGCCGGGCGCTCGAAGCCGTCTGCGAGATCCTGCCCGGAGCCGGCGGGTTCCTGCGGCGCCGCGGCCTGGCGGACGCAGCCGGCGCCCTGACGGCCTTCCTCGCGACCGGCGTCGATGTGAGCGCCGCGGCGCACTGGGCGGCCGCGAGCGTGGAGACCCGCTGGGCCCGGCGCCACCTGCGCCAGTTCGCCGCAGCCCTGGCGGCGGGGAGCCCGGGCGCCGCGGCCTGGACCGCCTTGGCGGTGCGCTCGCCATTGAGCGACTGGATGGTCTGTAATGCCATGGCCAGGGAGCGCCCCCTGGAGGGTTTCCAGGCCGTTGCCGACTGGGCCCAGGACGACCTCAACCGGCTCTACCGGCGCCTCCTCCTGTGGCTTGAGCCCGCCCTGATCCTGATCAACGCCATGATCGTCGCGGCGGTGGTCTACGCCCTGGTTGGCAGCCTACTCAGCACGGTCTACGCCATCCTCGATATCTGAGGCCTATGGACGACCCAAACACAACGCCGCACGCAGACGCACCCGCCTACGTCGCCGACCTGCTGCGCCGGGCGGTGGCCGCGGGACTGACCGACCTCTACCTTCTCCCTGCCGCCGACGCCGTCACGATCCGCGGCCGCTCCCCCGCCGGCGAGATCAACCATCTGGACCGCTTGCCGGCCGCTTTTGGGGCGCAGTGTACTGCCCGCATCAAGGTCCTCGCGGGCCTGCTGACCTATCGGACCACAACCGCCCAGGACGGCGCCATCCACGGCCTGCCCGGCGGCGGCAACGCGGAGGCCCGGGTGGCGACTCTGCCGACCCGCACCGGCGAGCGTCTGACCCTGCGCCTGCTGTACGGCCTGGCGGGCGGGCGCGGCCTCGACGACCTCGATTTCCCGGAGGGCGCCGCGGCCGCCATCCGGAGCCTGCTGCGCCACCCGACCGGACTCGTCATCCTAACCGGCCCGACCGGTTCCGGCAAGACGACCACCATCTACGCCATGATCCGTGAACTGCTCGCCGCCGGCCACAACCCGGCGACCTTGATCACCATTGAGGACCCCGTCGAGTGCGAGATCCCGGGCATCTCCCAGGTGCAACTGCGCCGCGACGATCCGGGCTGGGGCTACCCCGACGCTCTGCGAGCCGCCCTCCGCCACGATGTCAAGACCCTCGTCATCGGCGAACTTCGCGACCGCGAGGTCACCAAGGTGGCCCTCGATGCCGCCCTGACCGGGCACCGCGTCATCACCACCTACCACGCGGGCGACGTGGCCGGCGTCTACGCGCGGCTGCTGCACCAGGACTTCGAGCCGTTCCTGATCGCGGCGGCGGTCACCGGGGTGGTCGCCCAGCGGTTGCTCCCCGGCCGTGAGGGCGGGGCACCGGTGCCAGTGGCTGCGGTCCTGGCCGCCGATGACGCCTGGCGGGAGCTCGTCATGACCGCCCCCGGCCTGAGTGTGCTCCGCACGCGGGCAGCGAGCATCCCCGGGGCTGACCTCGAAAGCGCGGCCCGGAGCCTGGCTGCCGCCGGCCGGCTGGCCGAGAAGGATGTGTACCTGCTATGAAGCGCACCGCACGACATCCCTTTGTCCTGCTCGAGACCGTCGCCGCTCTGGGACTGGTCGCGCTGATCCTGGTGGGGGTCTACGCCGGCATCCACGTCAACGAGCGCATGCTCCAGCGCTACCTCAGCCAACGGCAGGCCCTCGATGTGCTGGACAATGTCGTGGAACGCCTGGCGGTCGAGGCGCCCGTGACGCTGCCGCGCTGTGCCGCCGTGCTGGCCGAGGAACTGGCGCCATCGCCCCTGGCCGGAAAACCGGGCGTGCGCAGTGGTTGCGAACGAGTGGACGGGAGTGCCATTCGCTGCACCCTTCGGGACCATGGCCACCTGCTCGCCGAGATAAGGATCGGTCGCCGTGAGTAGCAAAGCACAGCGCCGGACATGCCATCCCATGCAGTTGGAGGAGGCGATCCTCGGCATGGCCCTGGCAATGGGACTGGCCGGAACCGTCCTGGAGCTGGGCATGCGCTCGTGGCGCTACAGCTCCGAGGCCGCCGGCTTCGCCCAGGCCTCGCAGCAGACGCTGCTGCTGCGTCAGGGCTGGCGACGTTTCATCCATGAGTGCCCCGAACGACCGCATCTCACCAGCCCGACGGAACTGACCGCCGGCAGTTGGCGCGCCACGATCAGCGAGGGGACGCTGCTCCTCCAGGGCGCCGCCGAACCCCGCCGGCTCTGGCTGCCCCCCGGCATGACCGCCGAGGTCCGGCGCGAAGGTGCCCGCGGCGAGGCCGAGCGCTGGATCCTGCTGGTGACCTGGCAACCCCGCCGCTCGGGCGGCCATACGGGCGGCATGAGCCGCCTCGTCGCCTGTCGTGGGGAGGTGTCGCCATGAATACCGACCCCAGCCGGGTGAAGGTTCCACCTTGGACCGCCCACCCACCCGCCGTGCGCAGCCCCTGCGGGCGCTGGGCCCGCTCGAAAGCGGCGTCCAGCCGCCGCAGTCCAAAGAGCCCCGTCGTTGCCGGGACTCGGTACCCTACTGCGACGGCCGTCAGGCCAAGCTTTGGACTGCCGGTGGCTCGACACCGCTTTGAGCCATGCCCCCAGCCTGCCGCGCCCTGCCGCGGCGGGCTGTATCGACGCCGACCTCAATCTGTGGCGAACGTCGGCGCGCGCGAAGGCGGTTACGTCACTCTTTTCGTCCTCGCCATCGCCGCGGCTATCTTCCTGGCTCTGGGCAGCGCCCTGCAGGCCAACTCCTGTCTACGCGACGCCAATCGCCGCCAGGCCCAGCAACTGCAGGCACGGGCGGCCGAGATCACCGTGCGCCCGTAGCGAGAGGATGATAGCATGCGCAAGTTATTCTATTGCAGTATATTAACGTTTTTCATTGCGGCTTTCATGACGCTCGCCCCGGCGCAGACCAACGAAGGTAACCTGATCCGCAATCCCGGCTTCGAGGAGGCCCTCACGCCGCCGCTCGACGATCCCTACCGCAACTGGGCCTTCGTCAACCACAACCAGGACTTCATCCGCGGCACGACCGACGCCCAGGACTACCACAGCGGACTGCAGGCCGCGGCCATCGCCGTCGGTGGCCTGCCGCAGGTCTATGCCAGTTGGTACCAGCACATCGTGATCCAGGCCGACGACCAGCTCCCGGACCAGGTCTCGCTCTGGTACCGCGCCCCGGAGCAGGCTGCGGCCATCGTCATGAGCTTCACGGGTACGGAGGGCGGCACAGCGGTGCCCAAGGGGAATGCCGCCGTGGCCTTGCCAAAGAGCGCCGACTGGCGGCAGATCGTCGAGCCGGTACAGGTGCCGTTCGGCACGCGCGACATCCAGTTCGAGCTGCGCGTCGACAAGCCGGGCGAGTACCGCTTCGATGATGTTGCTCTGCGGCGCACCGAGGTCGGTCCCGCCACCGGCAAGCCCAGCCGCATCCTCTTCGTCGGCGCCGCCAAGCTCACCTATCTCTGGGACGCGGCGCTCGCCGCCGCCGGCTGGGACCGCGTCACCTTCGAGACCTGGGATAACCTCACGCCGGCCCTGCTCAAGCAGTGCCGGGTCGTGGTCATGGTCAACCTGCCGTTGCGCCCCGACCTGACGCCGCAGGACGAAGGCACGATCGCCTTGCTGGGCGACTACGTGGCCGCGGGCGGCGGGGTCCTCCTGACCCAGCAGGCCGGCCAGGTGATCACCGCGCAGACCCTGGCCTTCGCCCTGGCACGCCGCTTTGGCACCCGGATTCTGCTTGAGAAGACCGTCTCCGATCCGGCCCTCACGCAGCCGGTCGGCGCCTGGGGCAGCGACCTGTACACCTATACGACGGCGGTCGCCGGCCCGGTCGCCGCGGGCGTCACGGGCGTCCTCTATCACTCCTATGTGGATATGATGAGCCTCGGCGGGGTGATGCCCTTCCTGCCGCAGGAGCCCTGGCAGGTCGTGCTCTCGGCCGGGCCGAACTCGCGGAGCGAGCTCTTCCAGCTCGGACTGGCTGAGGTGGACCAGGATGCCCGCAGCGCGGGCTTCGCCCGCGAGGTGCCGCTGGCCGGCGTCCGCGAGTGTGGCCAGGGCCGCGTCGCCTACTTCGGCCTGCTGCCGGACATCGTCTTCACCCGCGCCATCGCCTCGGACGACGACCGTAAGGTGCACGAGGCCTACCTCACCGTGGGCAGCGCGGGCCACCCCAGCAACCTGCAGACGCTCTACCTCAACACCTTCCGCTGGCTGGCCGCCCACGCCGACGCGCTCGAGACTGCCCAGTTCCGCCGGCCACCCGCGCCGGAGATGGCCACCACCACCGCCTGGAAGTCCTGCAAGGGCGTCATCGGCCCGCGCACCCGCCACTCCTCCGGGGCAAGCACGCCGGCGGAGTACGTCGCCGCCGCCAAGGCGGCCGGGCTGGACTTCGTCATCTTCCTGGAGGATTTTGCGGCCCTCAAACCCGACGGCTTCGCCACGCTCAAAGCCGAGTGCCGGCGCCTCTCCGACGGCGCCTTCCTGGCTCTCCCGGGCATCACCTACGAGAATGCCGACGGCAACCATGAGTTCGCTTTCGGCAAGTACCTCAAACTCCCTTCGCCCATGCTGTTGGACGCCACCGGCAAGCGCTTCCGGGCCATGACCGACCCCGGGCCGACCCTCGACCTGCTCTGGCTCTACACCCTCTGCGGCTTCGAGAACCACAGCGGCTGGTACCGCTTCAAGGACAACCCCTACCCGCACGCCGATGCCCGCAATGTGAGCTGCATGGGGGTCATCACTCAGGAGGGCGGCCAGACGGTCGAGGCGGTGCTCGACTCCTATGCCCAGGAGGCCCGTAACGGCCAGTTCCTCTGGCCCCTGGCGCTGACGCTGATGACCGACGCCGCGGAGATGGCGCTGGTGACGCAGGGCGTTTACTACCACAATGAGATCGGCATCGAGGGCACCGCGAAGCTCGACCCCTTCCTCAACACCCTCGCCGGACGCTCGGCCCGAAACCTCTTCCCCGGGGCGCCCTGCTTTGGCCAGGTCTTCCTCTCCAATGGCCCCAGTATCAACCTGACCCTGCCGCGCGGCGACACCGACGCCGAGGGCGACCTCTGGACCCCGCGCCTGCAGGAGTGGCCCCTCGAGCTGACCGTGACCTCCCCGGCCGGGCTCAAGGAGGTCCGCCTCATGGACGGCACCACGGTCATCCGCCGCTACCTGCCCGCCGGAGCCAAGGAGTTCCACATCGCTACCAGCCTTGGCCGCGAACGCCAGAAGGCGATCTACGTCCGCGCCTTCGACCTGCAGGGCCGCGAGGCGCTCAGCCGCGACATCACCAGCGACTCCTGGCTGCTGCGCGACACGCAATGCGCCGACCGCAACAACCAACTCCTCTACAGCATGCAGAAGCGCGCCGACGGCAGCCCCTTCTATGTCGGCTACGGCGGTGACACGCCGATGCCGGACAAGGGGCCGTGGAATGGTCGCACCCGGCCGGTCGGCTGCTTCGTCTTCGACGCCCAACTCGGGGTCGGCGCCATGAGCTACGACGGCTCGCCCGAGCAACACCCGCAAACCTCGTTCAGCCCCTCGTGCTGGTACGGCGACCAGGCCCCAGAATCCATGGGCTGGGAGGCGCAACTGGTGGCCGGCCAGGAGGGCGCGGCGCACGTGCAACCGCAGCGTGTGGTGAACGCCTCGGATGTGCTCATCGGGGAACGCCTGCTGGACGGCGTCTTCCCGGTCGACGCCAAGCCGGTGATCCACGTCTGGCACACCCTCTACCCGGTCACGCCGTCCGCCTTCCTCAAGACCACCGCGCGCCAGTACCTGTACCTGATCAAGGTCGACGGCGTGAGCATCTACCTCTGGGACCAGGACTTCGAGGTGCTCAAGGACATCCCGGTCACGCCCACGGGCGCCTATGCCCTGAGCGTGGGCAGCATCCTGGGCTCGACCGCCACCCAGCGCGTCACCGTCTGTGCCGGCCAGACCGTCGACAGCGGCGAACTCAAGGCCAAACCCCTGCAGACCTTCCCCTTCAACCGCGGCGATTACGTTGGCCTGCTCAAGAGCCCCTTCGGCTCACTGGTGGTCTACAGCCTTGGCGAAGGGCTGCTGCTCCAAGGCGACGGGGTCAACTACGGCCTCGGCTTCAAGCCTGACGGCGCTGTGCTCAAGGCGGGCAGCAAACGGCGCGCCCGCCTGCTGCAGGTCGGCCTGCACCGCAAGGTCGACGACCCCGCCGCGCTGGCAGCGAAGATCGTCGCCGACTACGGCCTCACCGGCGCCCCGGCTTACACCTTCGCCGCCACCCAGGGAACAGTGGGCGCCCCCGACTACCCGGCGCCGCTCGCGGCTGGCAAGGAGGGCTGCTTCCTCGGCCAGCTCACCGGCGTAGCAGGCCTGGCGGGCAACCTCGGGGTGACGGTGTCCGGCCTGAATGACCGCTGGACCGCCTTCTGCCAAACGGTTGGCGCTAACCCTACCACCAGCACCAAGACCCGCCTGATCGCCGTCGAGGCCGGCCTCGGCTATGCCGTGCTCCGCGCTGAGGACGAAGGCCGCCGCCTGTTCCTCGGCCACCCCCTGCTCGCCGACCGCCCCGAGGTCGTGCTCAACGTCACCCGCTCCCGCGACTGGAAGACCTGGATCGCTGAGATCCATAACCCTACTGATGCGGAGCTGACCATCGCCGTGCGCAGCAACCCGCACCTCAGCGGCCTGACCTTCGCCGAGACCCTGACCCTCCCCGCCGGCACCTCCGTCAGCCGCACCCTCGGCCCGGCCCTGGCGCCTGGGCATTAAGGTGGGATCCCAAGGCCGTATAGATTGTGCAGGTAGGAAAGACTACATTCTGAGTATGAAAGCTATTCTCTCTGAAAAGGGCCAGATCACCATCCCAAAGGGCTGTCGGGACAAGCTCGGCCTGCGGCCTGGAGCAGTCCTCGACTTCGAGGCGACGCAGGGGAAACTGGTCGGGCGTAAGGTCCAGCCGGACGATGCGTTGCAGCGCTGGCGCGGCAAGGGACGTATCCCGGGCGGACTGAGTGTTGACGACTATCTGGCGAGGGTCCGCGCCCCTCGCCCGTAGCGGGATCTCGGCAATGCCATTTGCTCTCCGGCCGCACCCTCGGCTGTGGACGCGGAAGGGAGCCTGCAAGCATGCCGTTCATCAGCATCCCGGGACGGCCTGGGCAGTTCTACGTCCCCGACCCCCAGCCAGCGACGCTGAAGAAGCACCCCTGCCCCGACTGCCACAGTTGCCAGTGGTGCGCCGACGAGCGCTGTCGGCACTGCCGCCGACAGACGTCCGGATCCTGCCCCCGCGCAACCCCGCCGGCCGCCGCGTCCGACCGCGCGGGGGCGGAGCACCCTGGCCGTCTTGCCGCCAATCAGGCGATTGGCGTTCCCGGGAATCGACGTGGTGAAGGACAACCTCGGCGACTGAGGTGACTCCCGGGGGGGTGTTCAGGTTAGCGTTGCGGAGAAGCGAGGTCTGACATGACGAAACGAGTTCTCCTCGTGGCCGCCGCCGTCCTGGCCGCCGGGGTTCGGGTCTGGGCACTGGATTCCCTCGCGGTCGCGAGCGCCGCGCGCTGGTCGCCCTGCCTCGGCTGGGTCGGCGCGGACAGCCGCGCCACCCAGTTCGGCGTGAGCGACGAGGGCGGCGCTCTCGTCTTCCGTGCCGAAGGTGCGAATCGGCAGATACCGTTCCTCATCAACCTGCGCGAGGAAGAGATCTCCGGCGACAGCCGGTATCTGCTGGTACACTACAAAGGCGACGGCCTCTCCGCGCTGCCCGGTGAGTACTTCCTGCACGGGGTCGAGGGTACTCCGGGCGGGCAGTCGTACGCGGCCAGTGACGAGGTCACCATCGACGGCTCCTGGCACACCCTCGCCGTGGATCTGCTGCAGGTCGTGCCGCAGGAGCCGACCTCCGCTATCGCCATCAAGGTGATCGTGGGCGACGTGGGCAAGGCGACGTTGACCGTGGACCGGATCAGCTTCAGCGACGACCTCCCCGCCGACGCCCGGGTCGCGCGGGTGCGGGCCGCGGTGCGCCGCAGTGTCGTCTTCGACTGGCGCCAGCTCACGCTCACGCCACAGCCGGCCTGGACCCTCACGCCGGCCACCGACTTCGCGGCGACGCCGGACGGGAGCACGGTGGCTTTCAGGGCCGGCGGCGCGGGCAAGGGGATGCGCTGGACGCTGACCCTCCCGGAAGCCGTGGACCTGGCGGCCATGCCCCTCTTCTCCGTGCGCTACCGGGCCACGGGCCAGATCAGCACCTCCGGCTACGCGCTCTGGCTGGGCGACGACGCCAGCGGCGCGCAGGGACACAGCCTGCACCCCTTGCTGCTCGCCGCGGTCAAGGCCGATGGCGCCTGGCACAACCTGACCGTGCGCTTGGGCCAGAGCTTCAAGGCCACGCAGCTCGCGGTCGGCCTCGACGCCGTCGGCGAGCAGGCGACGCTGACCCTGGACAGCATCACCTTCGGCTCGCACGCGCCGCAGTGGCCGCTGGCGCAGGTGCTGGCCTACGAGCCCCGCGCCGGCGCCTGGCCGGCCGGCCAGGATGGCTTCACCGTCATGCCCCCGCACGTGAGCGGCGGTCGCACCTCGGCTTTCCTGAGCCTGCGGCTCGGGATCGCCGACTGGTTCACCTCCTCGCGCCTCAGCGTCGGCGGCATCCCCTTCGACGTCCTGCCCGAGCTCGCCCAGGTACGGCAGAGCGGCACCTGCGAGATGGCTGCGCTGGAAGCCCCGCTGCCGGCCAGCGCCCGCGAAGTGTATCTGCTGACCGCCGCCGCGGCGCCGGCGACCGAGCCGTGGGGCATCGACTCCCTGAACCCGCGCCCGCAGGAGGTCCTTACCGAGCCCGAGAAGGCCGTCTGCGAGATCCGCTACCAGAGCGGCCCGCCGGACTTCATGCTCCCCCTGCAGGCGGCAGCGGCCACCTGGGGTCTCAAGCGTGGGATTGCCGTGCATGTCGTTCATCCTGACCCCACCCGCCAAGCCACCGCGCTCCTGCTGCACGATAACATGCAGACGGCGAGCTTCGCCATCCTGGGGGTGACGGTGAACTCTGGCACGCCGCGGGTGCGCGAACCGACCTGGGAGCATCTCGCGCTCCATCGGCCCGGCCAGCCCCTGTGGACGGGGAGCCGCGACCTCGTGGCCACGTTCGACACGCAGGCGGGCCTCGCTTGGTCGCAGCTCAGCGTCCGCGGCGTAGCCGGTGCGCTCGGCTGCGCTCAGGGACCGGTCTTCGAGGTCAGTATGGGCGGTAAGGTGCTGCCGGCTGCCGACTGGGCGGTCGTGACGACCGCGGCGGTCGGCGCCGGGACGCGCTACCAGCTCCGGAATCAGGCCGCACAACTGTCGGCCAGCGTGGACTGCGTCCCCGGCGAGCCGGACGGCGTCCTCCTGCGCATGGCGCTCCGCAACGAAGGCACCGAGCCCGTCACCACCACCCTGCGCTTTCCGGTCCTGCGCGGCGTCACGCTCGGCTCTGCCGCCGACACCTGGTACCTCTCCGGCCACCGCGGCGGCATCATCAACTCTGCCAACACCAGCTTCCGCGATCCTCTCGGCGAGAACCACCCGTTGCAGGTCGATGGCTTCTTCAACCCCACGACCGGCCTCGCCCTGGCCTGCCTCACGCATGATACGCAGGCACAGCACCACTTCATCCGTCTGGCCAAGACCGACGGCGGCGGCGAATGGTCCCCCGAGTACCCCGAGCGCGACCTGGCGCCGGGCGCCACCTTTACGGCCACCGAGGCCGCGCTGCAGGGCTGCGCCGGCGACTGGCGTGCCATCTTCGGCGCCTACCGCCAATGGCTGGCGACCTGGTACCAGCCGCCCCTGGCGAAGCCCTGGTGGGAGCGCACCTTCGCCTTCATCACCGTCAATGCCCACTTCGATGTCACCGCTGACCCCAAGCAGCGCGGCGCCCTGCAGCCGACCATCGACATCATGCGCGAGTATATGGGTGTATGCGACTACGTGCACCTGTACGGCTGCTGGGCGACGCCGCAGTACGGGGAGTGGGGCGACTACGACCACTATGACGAGAGCGTCGGCGGCAAGGACTGGTTCCGCGCCAACATCGCTGCCGCACAGGCGGCGGGCATCGGCGTCGGGACCTACCAGGACGGCTACCTCAACTGCGACAAGGGGCAGTTCAGCGGGGCGCATGCAAAGGAATGGGCCATCAAGCTTCCCGATCAGACGCCCCAGTACATCAAGGAGTACGCCGCCTACAACGAGTGCCCCACCCTCGAGCCCTGGCGCCAGTACCTCATCGGCGTCTACGGACGCATCCACCGGGACTTCGGCCTCAAGGGGATGTACATCGACGAGATGGGCGCCACCGACGGCCGCTGGATCTGCCGCGCCAAGGACCACGGCCACAATGGCTACGAGATCCCCTACGCAGCCGAGGTGGCCATGCTCAAGGGCATCCGGGCCGCGGTCGGACCCGAAGTGGCCCTCTACACGGAATACCCGCCAGCCGAAGTCAGCCGGCAGATCCTCGACGGCTCCTTCACCTACCAGGCCCTCTGGAGCGTAGACCAGGAGCCCCTGGCGCCCCACTTCATCGACCTGCCACGCTTTGCCTTCCCCCGCTTCAAGCAGTTCCACATCATCTACTACGTCGCCACCCGCGCCGGGAACTGGTGGCTCCTCAAGATCCCCTTCTTCAACGGGGAGAGCTACGACCTCGGGGTGCCGAACCTGCCCAACTACGACGCGGCCTCGCGCGCCTTCCAGCGCCAGGCGCTGCAGGTTCTGTGCGCGCACCGGGAGGCATTCTCCTCCGAGCAGGTCGAACCGCTCGTGCCGACCGCGGTCGCCGGCGTCTTCGCGAACCGCTTCTCCGCCGCGAAAGAGACGGTGTGGACGCTGTACAACGCGAACGGGCGCACGGTCAGGGGGGCACTGTTGCGGGTGCCGCAGGTGGCAGGGGCGACCTACGAGGACGCCTGGAACGGCACGCCGCTCTCACCCGTGGTGTCAGGCGGCTTCGCGAGCCTGCCGCTGGAGCTCGGCCCGAAGGGGATTGGCTGCGTCGTCCAGAGCTGGCCCTAGGCTGGCCTCCTCCCTGGGAACGCCAGTCTCCCGACTGGCCTCCTCCCCCTGGGAACGCCAGTCTCCCGACTGGCTCCATTGCTGCCAATCAGGAGATTGGCGTTCCCAGGGGTCACCTCCCGGCGTGGGTGGTAGGGCACGAAAAAGGACTTACGGCGCGTGCCGTAAGTCCTTGATTTCGTATGGCGGAGAGGGGGGGAGCCATTGCCACTCCTCTGTCATGCCTGAGAACCTGTCACATCCACCCGTTTCAGCTACGAAAGTATCGGATTTGGCTGATGTAGCGCACAGGGAAATGGCCATGCAGAACGGCAGAAAACGGTACTTGAAGGTCTCATAACGGTACTGAATGCCACCTCGATTCACCTGCCTTATTCGCATCGCAGAAACCTCTTCTCTACCCCACCCAGCCCCCGCTGCACCAGCTCCCCCGTGCATCTGGCGCTCAATGTGTTAGTTCAGCATAGGCGAATCATCATTCATCCGCAGCGCTTTTGGTGTTCTCGCGTGCCGGGCTGCGGCCTGACGCCCGCCAAAGGGCGCGCGGCGCCTTGCCACCCACCGAAAGCCCTCCACGGTCACCTATCTGGCGCAGGTACTGCCTGCGTCACTGCCCCTGGATGCCGTACACATGCTGCAGGATGCCGCCGACCAGGAAGTCGATCATCGGGCCATCGGCGTTGGCATACAGAACTACCGTCCAGACCAGGCACACAACTCCGACGACCGCGACGACTGCCAGCATGCGTACGTCACGGCTATACCTCGCCTCAACTTGGCCGAACCCCGAACTGGCACTCACCGCCACGGCCATCGGCGCCTTGTCACAGAGCCGCTTCCGCATTGCTCGGGTCTCGCCGATGGCAACCGCGAGGTCATCGTGGCATACTCTCAGAGCCATAACAAAGAAGACGAAGACCATGGTGACGCCGGCCAGCACCGCCAGGTTGCCTGGCCATGCGGCGCGCTCTGGTCTCATCTGGCTCCCGACGATGGCCAGTGAGACAGGCATGGCAAGGAGTTTGGTCTCCACGCTGCCAAGGGCCGCCGACATTCTGGCCATCATGGCCGATGCGGTCTCCTGTACTTCGTCCTTCAGTTGCTCCATGGAGAAGCCGGACACGAACAGCGCATAGTCGGCCTCCACCGACTGTACGAACTGCTCCCACCTGCCCATAAGCGCATCAAGCCTTTCCGTCTCAGGCGTGCGCTCCAGGTACTTGGCCAGGCAGGCCTTCACGATCTGTTTGGCCTCAGCGCCGTGCGGAGTGGCACTAACGAGTTGCAGCATGTCCAGCGACCCAGCTTTGCGGGCCAGCCCTCGGATGCTGTCGAACGCATACGAGCCCGCGACTACGATCTTCGGTTGGGTGAAGAAGACCAACCTGTCGGGGCCGTCGGCCGGGGTTGAGTGGTCCGCCACGGCACAAAGAACACCCCATATGCCAACCGCCGCCAGATAGTCCCGCACTGCATCGGGAGGTGGCTGGCCATCCGACCTGAGGTAATCGCCCTCAACAATGTAGAAGTCTGGTGGCGCACACAGCCGTGGCCGCTCTTGGGCAGTCAGACTTTCCACGTTCCGGTGAAACAGCTCTGGAGGATATGTCAGGCGCAAGCGGACACTTCGTTCCGCCGCAATGCTGGGAGCGACCTCACCCAGCGGGGCTCCGGTGGTCTCGTATACCTGCGCATCCGCAGCCTCACACGCGAGCGCCTCACGCACGACCCCTCCAGCCACCGTTCCGGGGCTGAGGATGCCCTCGGCCGTGTAGGCTGCCGGGTCGTTTCTCCGGCTCTCTTGGGCAAATCCTCTCCATGCCCTGACGCAGACCAGCAGTTGTTGCGTCCTGGTCATCGGCCGGTTCTCAGCTCCTCTGTGATCTCATCCACAACGACTGGCGGCACATCAGTCAGGATCAGCCGCTTCTGCACCTTGTCCCACTTCACCTGCCCTGTATGCAGCAGGCTCCGGTCGAAGTCCACGCGGAGGCGCGGGCCACGCCACTCAATCCGCTGGAGCCTGCGGGTCTCGCCTGCGTCAGGGCGAAACACACTCTGCACCTGGTACGCGTCTCCGTTGGCGTACTCCACGAAATCATCTGGGGCCTCCGGGAACAGGTAGCGAGCCAGGTCCTCCAGGAAGACATCCTCCTCGGCCTTCAGCCTGGCCGATAGGTACTCGTATGTCCGGCTCCGCGCCTGCTGCGCCAGCTCCGGCGTCATTCCACGCGCCTCCGCGTAGTCCAACAGCGCATGCCGCAGAGCCGCCGTGTGGTGTTTGGAGGTCTTCTGGTCAGCACACCCAAGAAAGGATCTGAAGTAACTGGACACCTCGCCGCGGTTGCCGCGACCAAGAACGAACGAGAGGTAACCACTATCCCCTTGGCCAAAACCGTTCAGGTTGACACGAGCCGCCAGGCGCAGGTGGCTGACGTCCAAGTGCGGGGCCATACGGATTGTGAGGGTCCCCGGGTCTATGGTGGTGCCGTCTATGTCATTCAGGACTAGCAGCATGATGTTATCATCCGTTGCCTGGTATCGCACGAAGAGGAGATACCCGCCGCTTGACGCTGATACGGTCCTCATCTTGGCTTCCAGGGATCTCACTGCAACCCTGGAAAACTCCAGGAACTCCATCTGGCCATCCGCGTGGCCCTTCACCCAGGTGCTGAACGGGTACGTGGTGGTGTCGCTGTCGAACACGCCGTAGGATCGGGCGCTCTTCTGGTTGTAGGTACGGAGGACGGCCGCCATCAGAAGGCTAAGCGCCGCGTCCACGGGCAACAGCGAATCGCGCATCTGTACGTTCGTCGCGACGTCGTGTTGCTCCTTCTGGATACGGTGGACCACGGCGTACCTGATATTCATCCCTTACCCCCTCCTCCTAGACCCCGGTCACGGGAGCACGAAGCAACCAGTCTGCGACACGCAAAAGCTGGCCATGCCCAGCGCCAGAAACGATTGCCGCCACGAGCAACCGGCGTCCGGCTACACCCCCGCCGCCTGGGCCAAACTACGATATGCCGGGTGGCTGGGGCAGTCAAGGCATCCTGTACAGGGCACAGTTTCACGCAATGGGGTTGGCCGGCACCTGAGCGCACCGGCGGTGCTCCGAGATCGAGGCGTGCAACGCTTTCCGGCTCAGGCCGCGCCAGACTGCGTTGCTTGCCGACGCTTCAGGCTGGGTAGCTCTACGTACGGTCTGGTCTCGGGATCTTGGGGGCATTGGCGATGGCGGTATGCGAGAGTATCTTCGGTTACCGTCAGTATGCGGTAGATGGTGGGGGCCAAGTAAGTGCGGCGGAGGAGGCGTCAGATGGATCGGCTTTCGCGCCTCGAGAGTGAGAGCATCTATGTGATCCGCGAAGCGTACCGGCGCTACGCGCGCATCGCTGTCCTCTGGTCGATGGGCAAGGACTCGACCTCCCTACTCTGGCTCTGCCGGAAGGCCTTCTTTGGGCGCATCCCGTTCCCTGTCATCCATATCGACACCAGCTACAAGATCCCGGAGATCTACCGCTTCCGGGATCGCTTGGCCCGCGAGTGGGACCTGGACCTGCGGGTCAGGCGCAATGAAGCGGCCCTTGCTGAGGGGATGGGGCCGGCGAAGTCCGACACCATCACCTGCTGTCATGCGCTGAAGACTACCGCGCTCAAGCTGGCGATCGCCGATCTTAAGCTGGATGCGGTGCTGCTGGGGATTCGGCGTGATGAGCACGGCATCCGCGCCAAAGAGCGCTACTTCTCGCCCCGGAATGCGGAGTTCGTCTGGGCCGTGGGCGACCAGCCTCCCGAGCTGTGGGACCTGTTCGCCTCGATCGAGGACGCGTCGCATGACCGCATTCACCCGCTGCTGCACCTGACCGAGCTGGACATCTGGCGCTACATCGAGCGCGAGCAAATACCGGTCAACCCGCTCTACCTGGCCAACGACGGCTGGCGTTACCGGAGCATCGGATGCGAGCCCTGCTCGGTACCCATCGCCTCCACGGCCGCCACCGTGGCGGCCGTCATCGCTGAACTGGAGACCGCGACCACGTCGGAACGGGCTGGCCGCGCCCAGGACAAGGAGTCCGCCTACACGATGCAGAAGCTGCGCTCGCTCGGGTACATGTGACGTAATACCGACTGCAACCGAGTGTTGATCGATGCTCAGGAGTGTCCTTCGTGACCGTGCCAGCCAACGACAAGTCCCTGCTGCGCATCGCCGTGGTGGGCCATCTGGATCACGGGAAGTCGACCCTGATAGGCCGTCTGGGTCACGAGCTCGGCACGATCAAGGACCCTCACCTGGCGCGCTTCGGTGACAACTGGGCCTTTGCCATGGACCAGCTCCGCGAGGAGCGTGACGGCGGCCTCACCATCGACACCGCGCAGACGTTCCTCGAGACCGCGGACCGCCAGATCGTCCTGATCGACGTACCCGGACACCAGGAACTCCTGCACAACATGCTGACGGGAGCGACCCAGGCTGAGGTCGCACTGCTGGTCCTGGCTGCCGACGAAGGCGTCAAGGACCAGACCCGACGGCACATCGTGCTCTTGCGTCTCCTTGGCCTGTCCTCTGTCATTGTGGCAGTCAACAAGATGGACCTGGTCGGGTTCAGTGAACAGGCCTACCGGGGGTTAGTCGATGCGGTCCAGATCGTGCTGGAAGGCGCGGGGGTCACTGCGCTCGGGTTCGTGCCCGTGTCCGCAAAGGCAGGGGACAACGTAGTTGGCCGTTCGGAACGTATGGGCTGGTACCGCGGCAAGACGTTGTTCGGGTTCCTGAGTGAGCATGTCCCCCCGAGCGTCCTGACCGCCGCGGAGCGCTTTCCAGTCCAGGATGTCTACCGCGCCGAAGGCCAGGACATCATCGCCGGCCGTCTGCTCTCAGGTCGGGTCGCCGCTGGCGGCAAGCTGACCGTCCTGCCTGCCGGCCATGGGACCACCGTGACTGGGATCCGCCGTTTCCCGGCCAACGATGCCCCAGCCGAGGCGGGTGAGTCCATCGGCCTGATCCTGGCCGGCGCCGTACCTGACCGTGGCGCCGTGCTGACCTCCGTTGACGACCAGCCGAACGTCGGCTGCGCCCTGACGGGCCGGGTGTTCTGGCTGGGTGAGGCCCCGTTGCAGGTTGGCGAGACACTGTCCTGGCGGTGTGCGACGCAACTGCAGCAGGTCACCGTTCAAGGCATAGGCGACTGCGTTGACTCGGCAACCCTGGAGCCGGTACCGGCCACAGCCGAGATGCAGCGGCTAGCCCTGGGGAATGTGCGTCTGGCGGCCGAGCAGCCGCTGGTGTTCGAGTCCTTCACGCGCTGCCCGGGACTGGGCCGGTTCGTGCTTGAACGCCGGGGCGTGCCGGTCGGGATCGGGATCGTGCCGTAGGCGGCGCCCCGCTGCCGTGCAGGCCATGGCGCGGTAACGCTGTGGCAGGAAGACGAGCATGGAGAGTGCTGGTCCGTTGGATTCCCAAGCATGTATCTACCATTGGCATACATCGATCCCTCGTCTATCTTGACGGTGACGGGTGGACTGACTGCCGTGCTGGCCGGACTGCTGGCGGGATGCGCGTTCCTCTGGGGCTTCATTCGCCGGCTTGGCGGCTTCGGCAGGCGTCACTGGGGGAAGATCGCCGGGGTCATCTGCGCCATCGTCCTCATTGGCGCACTTGTTGCCTTGGCGGTGCACAGAGGGGAGAGCATGGCGCCGAGTGCAATCAACGGCCGTGTGGTGTTGCTCGGCTTCGACGGGCTCAGTCCCGAGCTCATCGAGCCGCTGCTTGCGGACGGCAAGCTGCCGAACTTCCAGCGCCTCAAGGAGCGTGGCTGCTACGCCCGGCTGGCCACGACCAACCCGTCCCAGTCGCCTGTGGCCTGGAGCACGTTTGCGACCGGGAGGAACCCGGGCAAGCATGGCATCTGCGACTTCATCACACGTAAGCCGGGCAGCTACCTGCCCGATCTCTCCCTGGCCTCGCTTGAGCACGGCCGTTCACGGCCCGTCCGCCAGACCAAGGCGTTCTGGGACTACGGCGCGGAAGCGCACGTTCCCATGGTCATTCTCTCCTGCCCGGTCACGTTCCCGCCGGAGCCCATCAACGGCAGGATGCTTGCCGGCATGGGGGTGCCTGATCTGCTCGGCACCCAGGGCACATTTGCATTTTACACCACGGAGAAGGAAGCCGTCACCAACGATACCGGCGGCGAGGTCTTCGTGGTCGAGCCGGCGGACCTGCTTCAGCTTGACCTCCTCGGGCCGTACAAGGCCGGCCTGACCGGCAAGGCCGAGCGCATGAAACTGCCGTTCCAGGTACGGATCAGCAGCGACCGGACCGTTGCGACCGTGTCGATCCAGGGCCAGGAGTTCGGCCTCGCTGTGGGCGAGTGGAGCGGCTGGGTGAACATCGAGTTCAGGATCGGGCCGTTCCGGCGGATGCGAGGCCTGACCCGCTTCCACCTGACCGAGCTGCAGCCGCACCTCAAGCTCTACGTCTCGCCCATCAGCCTGGATCCGCGTGAGCCGTGGTTCCCGATCTCCTACCCCAAGGACTACAGCGCCCAGCTCGCCGCGGAGCTTGGCGTCTTCTCGACGCGTGGCATGCCGTTCGACACTTGGGCACTGAACGAGGGCCGGATCGGTGACGACGCGTTCCTGGCTCACGCCGAGGATCTTCTCGAGCAGCAGACGCGCCTCCTCCTGCACGAACTGAAACGCTGCGACAAGGGCGTGCTCTACGGCTACTTCGAGTACCCGGACGTGATCCAGCACATGTACTGGCGCTTCATTGACGAGCGCCACCCCCTCTACGACCCGAACGCCCCAGCCAAGCTGAAGAGCGCGATCTCGGACTGCTACCGCAGGATGGACCAGGTCCTGGGCCAGGTCCTTGACGAACTCCGTGACGGCGACACGCTGATGGTACTCTCCGACCACGGGTTCACGAGCTTCCGCCGGGCCGTGCATCTGAACTCATGGTTGTTCCGGCGCGGGTTGCTGTCGCTGCGCGGCCCCGATGCCCAGGAGGGGCTGCCGCTCTTCGAGAGTGTGGACTGGTCTGGCACCCGCGCCTACGCGCTCGGGTTCACCGGCATCTACCTGAACCTCAAGGGCCGCGAGCCGCAGGGGATCGTCAACCCGGGCTTGGAAGCCGACGCCCTCAAACGCGCCATCGCCGACTCGCTGAAGTCCCTCGAAGACCCGGTCGAGCACCAGCCAGTGTTCAGCAACGTCTGGCTACGCGAGGAGGTGTTCAAGGGCGATCAGGTCGAGCGCGCGCCGGACATCGTCGTGGGCACGAACAAGGGCTGGCGCGTGTCATGGCAGACCGCGCTCGGCGCCGCACCGAAAGCCCTGATCGAGGACAACCGCAAGCGCTGGAGCGGCGACCACATGGTGGACCCGGGTCTCGTCCCTGGCATCCTCTTCTGCAATCGCAAGATCACAGCGGTCGAGCCGACGATGTACGACATTGCACCGACCGTGCTCAGGCTGATGGGGTTCAGCGACGAGCGGCTGCAGGCCGAGGACTTGGATGGGCGACCACTGTTCCGATAGAGGCGGAGAGAGTCGACCACGGATCTAGCGGGTACTACGGATGGCGGCAGAGACAGGGAGACACTGAGATGGATACGAGGTTTTCTGGCCTGGGCCGATTTCTCCTCCTGGCGACCGCGTCCGCCTGGCTCTTGGGTGGCGTGCCTGCCATGGCTGCGGAACCGCGGCCTCTGCAGATCTACCTCTTTGCGTCCTCGACCTGCCCCGAGTGCATGGAGGTCAAGGAAAACCTGCTGCCGCGCCTGCAGCAGGTGTATGGGGACCGTATCAAGGTCACGCACCAGGTCCTTGACGACATCGAGAACTTCAAGCTCCTCCTGCTCTATGAGAAGAAATACGGCGCCACAGACGACGAGCCGCTCAGGATCTTCCTAGCCTGGATTCCCACGTTAGCTCTCGCAGTTAACACCACGGGGATCGCCCGCCTGGTCCGGCCCCGCAGGGCCGACCCGGTTGGTGCCTGAGTCACAGTAGCGCATCCTGGCGCCGAAGGGAAGCGGTTGGCCAGG
>CAILUI010000296.1 GCA_903837355.1 uncultured Victivallales bacterium | reverse complement strand
CTACCCCTGTCCCGGATCGCCGAGTTCTGTGAACGCACGGCTCGCGAGATCGCTGCCGAGACCGGAGCCGTGTTCGGCGACATCGAGGAGGAAGGCAACACCTGAGACAGCGGCCCGGAGCCTGGCAGGTCCGGGCTGCTACTGGAGAGGAACTCACGATCCCATGAATGTGGACGCAAAAGACAGCTCGATCCCATGAATGAAGCACCCGCCGCTGTGGGAACGTCAACCCACTACTCAAAGGTCTACTCCAAACTGCACTCCTCAAAGGCGCGCTGGCCAGGCCGGCCCTACGAGTACGTGCGTCCCTGGATCTCGCTCTCCGCGAAATGGCTGGCCGATGCCGGGTTTAGCGATGGCGACAGCATCGTCATCCGCACGTCCCCGGGCCGGTTGGTCATCCAGAGTTCCCTTCACCCCTACCCATAGGAAGCCACACCCATGGCCATCTGCACTGCCTGCCGCCAGGAGATGACGGACCCGGCAGTCACGACTTGTCGGGCCAACGACTGCCTGCGCATCACCGCCCACAACTGGATCCCCACGGTGCGCTACGAGAGCGATAGCGGCGAACGCTGCCCGGACTGCAACGTCGCCGCGGGCGGCCACCATCACCCCGGCTGCGACCAGGAGAAGTGCCCGCAGTGTCAGCGTCAGCGGATCACCTGCCGCTGCACCGACAAGCGTCGCCGCTGACCACTGGCCGCCAACGCAACCCCACCATGGAGGGCAGACCCTCCTCGAACATGGGATGATTCCACCGATGGATGTCCAGGCCGAACTGAGGAAGCTGATCGGGAAGCGGATCACGGTCAGCGACCTGAGGCAGACGTTCCAGATCGACGGCAAGCTGGGCTGGGACGGATGTCAGTTCAGCGTCGACCGCCGGTACGGCAGCCTACCGTTCCGCCCGGAGCAGGCCATCCGTTTCCATGCCTCCGCCAAACACCCGCGCTGGCTGTTCATCGAGAGGTCGTAGCCCCCCCCATACCGAAAGGAACCCCGTACGATGCAGACCGACAGCACCTTCCTGGATGCCCTGACCCAGCGGGGTGTCCTGCTGAGCGTCAGCGTGCGCTACTGGCGTGCGCAGAAGAAGCTCAACCCCGAAGATCTGGGCCTCGCCCGCGACCAGGTGAACGACCGCCTGATCTCACTCGGGCACAAGCGCCTGGTGCCGAAGGAGAGCCTGAAGCGCCTGGCGGTTCTCGAAAGCCGCGCCCACTCGCTGGTTGACGAGAGCACGTTCCCCTTCCTGGGTGGCGTGGCGCACTACCTCCCCAACGAAAAGCTGGACGAAGTGACGCGCCGTCTGCACAGCCTGCAGGCGGAGTTCGAGACCGAGACCCGCGCTTTCTTGGCTGGCTACGCCAAACTGCGCACATCCGCCCTGGAGGAATGGCGCGAGGCAGCACAGCGCCTGGGGGCAGATCCCCGGAAGCTTGTTGCCGCCGTCGAACAGGCATTCCCGTCGAGTGAGCGTATGCCGCGCTCGTTCGGTTTCGATGTGCGGCTCTTCAGCATCGCCATCCCCGATGTCCCGCAGGCGCAACTCATCGAGCTGGGCACGCGCCAGGAACTCCTGCAGGTACGCCGTGAGGCGGCTCAGCAGGCACGGCGTGAGATCGAGGAGTCCTGCGAGCGCTTCGTGAGTGACTGCGTCTCGGAAATGCGCCGGCAGACGGCGCAACTCTGCAGTGAGATGCTGGCCACCATCGACGGCACCGGCAGCGTACACCAGAAGACCCTGAATCGGCTGGTGCACTTCATCGAGCGCTACAAGGCCCTCAACTTCGCGGGCGATGGCCAGATGGAGCGTGAGCTGGATCGCGCACGTGCGGAGCTTCTGAGCCGCAGTGCCGAGGAGTACCGCAGCGATGGCAAGGCTGAAGTAAGCCTGGTGCAGGG
>CAILUI010000295.1 GCA_903837355.1 uncultured Victivallales bacterium | reverse complement strand
GCAGAGTATCTGGTGCGCTTGGCTGGCCTCTATCCGGCGGACGTAGCCCGCCTGGCCCTGACCGATGACATGGACGACGCGGGCAAGAAGGCGCTGCCGGCCGTCACTGCGCTGATGGCGGAACTGGACGGGGCGTTGCGCCAGGGACAGTTCGACGTGGCGATCGATAAGGCGCCCTCGGCGCGTGAGGCCGTCCGGCAGTTCATCTCGACCCCGAGCCACTGGCGGCGCTGGACTGTCGTGGAATTGGGCATGGAGTTCAGGCGTGTCCAGCTTGGCAGCTTCATACGGTCGGTTGGGGGAACCGCCTGCAAGGTGATCCTCACCCGCTCGTTCTGGATGGGCAGATGCGAAGTCACCAAAGCCCAGTTCAGGGCTGTCATGGGCTACCTGCCGGGCCGAGGCTTGCCGGGAAAGGACGATTGTCCGGTGGACGGCGTTGATCCATCCTCTGCCGACGAGTTCTGTGCGCGCCTAACGCAGCGCGAGGCCGAGAGGGGGCGCTTGCCGGCGGGCTATGCGTATCGCCTTCCCACGGAGGCGCAATGGGAGTACTGTGCACTTGCCGGCCGCAGTGTGGACGCGATGACCAAGCAAATCGAGGCAGAGGCATGGTGCGAAGCCACTGGCATGGCGCAGTTGCACCCCGTGGGATTGAAGCCCCCGAATCCCTGGGGGTTCTGCGATCTCTACGGCAACGTCTGGGAGCTATGTGCTGACTGGATCGCGGCACGGCCCATCTCAACTGCTACCGACCCGAGTGGTCCCGCCCATGGCCAGCATCGCGTTGTGTGCGGTGGTAGCGTTCTGTGTGACGAGGCCACCTGCCTTTCCCGGTCATTCGTCTCGAAGGGCAAGAGTATGGCGTACGTCGGCTTCCGAGTCGTCTTGGTTAGTGAGGAGGCACCCTGATGTTGTGCGCCCGGGGCTGCTGTCGTGCCCCCACCGGTCGTGGTCGCCCGGCAGCGACGCACGGCGGGTGCGTGAACAGAGGCGCTACTGCGGCCTGCCGGATGCCCCGCGCACGCTGCACTTCGGGTGCGTGACCAGAAAGCAGCGTCAAGCCACCGGCAGTCCAAAGTTTGGCCTGGCGGCCGACGCGGTGCGAGACCGAGTCCCGACAACAGCGGGACTGCTTGGACTGCGGCGATTCGACGCCGCTTACAAGCGCGCGCGGGATGTGCAGAGCGCGTCAGGTTAGCGCGGAGACGTGGCCGACGTGGGGGCTGACGAACGAACGGACTGTCGCCCTCGGGGCTCAGTTCGGCAGCCAGAAATTCGGGAGCGGAGCCAGAGCACCGACGGTGACGTCCCAGGTCGAGTACCTACCCATGGACAGCCACTCGCCGTGGCCATCGCAGAAGGCGAGGTTGGCACCCAGGTTGTGGCGTTTGCAGTCGGGCGGGACGGCATTGTCGCTCTGGTCCACGTTCCAATCGATGAGGTAGTAGGGATTGCCGTTGGACAGGTTGCCGGCGTCGCCGACCATGATGCAACTGGCGGGCTTGAGGATCTGGGCCACGGCGATATAGCTGATGAGGCGCGAGAACCCGTAGCCCTGTTGCTGCGTGGCATTGGGCAGCCCGGCCCAGCCCCGCGTGGCATCCGAGGGGCAGGTATGCACCTTGATGTCGGTCACGTAAGGCTGGATCAGCCACGGCCAGGTCCAGTAATTCGGCGCCGCGTAGTACATCGCAGCCGGCACCATGCGGTCCTTGTTGTCATCGTTGTACATGAGGATGGCCAGGCCGATCTGCTTGACGTTGCTCATGCAGGAGATGGTGCGGGCCTTGTCCCGAGCCTTGGCCAGGGCCGGCAGCAGCATCGCCGCCAGGATG
>CAILUI010000294.1 GCA_903837355.1 uncultured Victivallales bacterium | reverse complement strand
CCTGGCCACACGCTTGATGGAACGCCGCGCCCGTGCCGCTCTCTGCACCCCCGGCGAACTCGTCGTCGGCTATCTGCCGCCGGACTATGCCACGCTCGACTCCGAAGAACTCAGCCTGGCCCTGGCCGAAGCCTGCGAGACAGCCACCGAGTTCGCCGTCAGTCACGTGAAGCTGAACCACGCCGATGTGCGCTTTGCGCAGCGTCGGCTCGAAGGCCTCTACAGCCCCGAAGCCGCCTGATCACCACCAAGGAGATACACCCCCTATGCAGGCACAGCTCATCGACTACATCCGTGCCGGGTTCGCCGGCATCTATCTCGTAACGGCAGAAGAAGCCCGCGCCGAAGCGCTGCTGCGCGATACGGCGAGCGAACTCGGCTACAGCCTGCACACCTGGACCGTGACCAAGGGCCTGGTGTGCGTCGAGACCGGCAGCGCCGAACCCGTGAACGACCCGCTGCAGGCGGTGATGAGCCTGGGCGAGCTCCCCGAGAAGAGCATCCTGGTGCTGCGCGACTTCCAGCAGTTCCTGGGCGATGCCGGTCAGCCGGCGGACCCGGTACTCACCCGTACGTTGCGTGAGCAGTTGCGCCGGGCGCGCTGCTCCTCGCGGGTCGCGCTGATCCTGGGCTGCCGCCTACAGCTCCCGCCCGAACTCGAGAAGGAGTTTACGGTGCTGCACCTGGGCCTGCCTGGTCTGCCCGACCTGCGCCTGATCGCCAACGGCATCGCCGAGTCGGCCGGGGTGACGCCGGACGAGACGATGCTCAACGCTGCCGCGGAGTCAGCCCGTGGTCTGACCACAACGGAGGCTGAAGACGTGATGGCGCTCTCCGTGGTGCGCAAGAGGCCCTTGGACCCACTGCTGATCGCTACCGAGAAGGCGCGCACGCTGAAGAAGGGCGGCCTCCTGGAGATCGTCGAGACGCAGGCATCGCTCGCCGATGTCGGCGGGCTGGATGCCTTGAAGGCGTGGCTGCTGCGGCGCCGCAGCGCCTTCACCCCCGAGGCAGCGGCATTCGGGCTGCCCACGCCGCGCGGGATCCTGCTCATGGGGATCCCGGGCACCGGCAAGAGCCTGACAGCCAAGGCCACGGCAAGTGTGCTCGGGAAGCCCCTGCTTCGGCTCGATGCCGGGCGGTTGTTCGCTGGCATCGTCGGGGAAAGCGAGGCCAACCTGCGCCGGGCCATCGCCATGGCCGAAGCGGTAGCGCCATGTATCCTCTGGATCGAGGAGATTGAGAAGAGCATGAGCGGCAGCCGTTCCAGCGGCTCAACCGACGGCGGTACCACGGCCCGGGTATTCGGCTCGTTCCTTTCCTGGCTGCAGGAGAAGGAGAGCCCGGTGTTCGTCGTCGCCACCGCCAATGACATCAGCCAGCTCCCGCCTGAGCTTCTGCGTAAAGGGCGGCTCGACGAGATCTTCTTCCTGGACCTGCCGGGGGAGAGTGAGCGCGCCGACATCTGGCGCATTCACATCGCCAGGCGCAAGCGCGACCCGGAGCAGTTCGACCTGGCGGCGCTGGTGCGTCAGACCGATGGCTTCACCGGGAGCGAGATCGAGCAGGCCTTCGTCGATGCGCTCTATGCAGCGTATGACGCCGGCCGCGAGGTCGGACAGGAGGATGTCATCGAGGCGTTGCGCCGCAGTGTGCCGCTGTCGGTGACGATGGCGGAGGATATCCGGGCCCTGCGCCAGTGGGCGTCGAAACGCGCCAGGAGTGCCGCTGGCGATCCGGCGGAAGTCTCAACGGCACGGCGGATCGCCGCCTGATACGCGTACCTCTCACTCCCTGCTCTGTCGGGTAACGCCGGCAGGGCGGGGAGCTGTAACCCCAACCAACAGCCCGGAGCCACCCTCCGGGCTTCTTCTGTCGTGGCCTGAGCGCACGCTTCGGTCCGGAAAGGAGAGCGATGACCATCGACACCAGGGGCATGCTCCCCGAGTCTGCCCGCGCTGCGGATCACTTCGGAATCGCCTACGGCCTCGGCGTCGACTCGACCGCGGTCCTGGTCGAGCTGGTGCGCCGCCAGTTGCGTCCTGATTTCATCCTGTTCGCCGATGTCGGCAGTGGGAAGGAAGGCACGTACCGGTTCCTGCCCGTGATCCAGGAGTTCCTGGCCGCGGCCGGCTTCCCGCCGGTCACCGTGGTGAAGTATGAACCCGTGCGCAGCCCCTACACCACGATCGAAGGCAACATGACGATGAATGCCACGCTGCCCGGAGCCGTGTTCAACCGCGGCTCGTGCACGGTCAAGTGGAAGATCGCGCCGCAGGAGAAGTGGGTGAAGCAGCACCGGCATCTCTACCCCGGCAGGATCGTCAAGGCCATCGGTTTCGATGCGGGTGAGGGCTACCGGCGCCGGCGCGCCAACGACAAGGTGCATGCGGCAGCCAATGACCGCTACGTCTACTGGTGCCCGCTCCAGGACTGGGGCTGGGATCGGAACGCCTGCAAGGCAGCGAACCGCAATGCGGGACTCCCCGTACCACCCAAGTCCGCCTGCTTCTTCTGCGCCAACATGAAGCCTACCGAAGTCCTGGACCTCAACGCGGACGAACGCGGGCGGATCGTCAGGATGGAGAGCGCGCCGAGCCCTACAACCGCAAGGTCGAGGGGCTGTGGCGCAGGAGGCGCGTGCACGACGGCCGGCCGGGGTCCGTCAGCGCCTCACCTCCGCCCATCCTTTTTTTGGTGGATGACACGCATCTCCTTCCCTCAAGGACAAAGTCCCTTCATTCCGGCGATGTCACCAGCGCAACCGCATGGCCATGCGGCACGCCACCCAGATCCCATTCGCGCGCAGCGCTGGGCTCAATCCGGGGGTATCTGGCGCGCGGCGGCGCGGGCGGACCACGCCCTGGTTTCCCCTCGCCCTACGCCGTTTTCAGGCTGCGGACGGACTTGGGGGCAAAGGAGACGAGGCGGTCGGGGTGCGCCTGCTCCTTCTCGCGCAGATCAGCCACTATCGCACGCACATCGAAACCGAAGCGCTTAGCATACAGCCCCAGTGATGTGTGACTCAGATTACGGGGGCTTCCAGTATCCTGCTGCGACTCCATCACACCTCTATCACGCCTCTATCACACCTCTTGCCAGCCTCAGATGCCCCTCCCGTACCTGAGCCATGGAGGGTGCCGATGGACCGGGGAAAGGCAGGCCATGCCAGGTTTCTCGGGGCCATCACCGGCCAGAAATGCGCTGCTCAGGGATAGCCCGGTGCCCCTCCGGCGCGTCTCGGCACCGGCCGCGTGTCGACGGGCCGCGCTGGCGGACCAGTCTCCAAAGTACACTTGAACTCTAGCCGATGCGTGCGTAGACTATAGCGTTGCCGCAAGCGGGCCAGGATTGGCTGCATGCTAGGGTATGGCGGGCATGGCTTGGTGTCAAGGGCTCCCGTCGCGGCTGACGGGCTTCGTCTAAGCTCTCTCCGTGCCCTGAGCTGTCCAGACCCGCAGGTGCATAATGCACCGTGCGGCGCCTGCCTGGAATCCGCGACCCAAGCGCTGCCGGCAGAGAAGTCGCGACCCACTTTCCACGTCAAAACCGGGAGGCATTCCCTCCGCCCTCTGACCTCCGCCCTCTGACCTCTGTGGTAGAAGATCCCTCTTCGTGCCCTTCGCCCTCTTCGTGGTGAGTTCTGTAGTCCCGAGGTCCTGCGGTCCCTCTGGTCTCTGCCCTTCAGGTTTCAGGTTTCATCCCTCATCCCTTCCCGGTGGCTTCAGGTTTCAGGTTTCCTCCCTCAGCCCTTCCGCTTCCCCCCTCAGGTTTCAGGTTTCATCCCTCATCCCTTCCCGGTGGCTTCAGGTTTCAGGTTTCGTCCCTCATCCCTCTCTTCCTCCTTCAGGTTTCAGGTTTCATCCCTCATCCCTTCCGCTTCCGCTTCCCCCCTCAGGTTTCAGGTTTCCTCCCTCATCCCTTCTGAGTTCCCATGCTCCTCCACACCCGCTCCTATCCCCGCGCCGGCTTCCTCGGCAATCCCTCGGACGGGTACTTTGGCAAGACCATCGCCTTTGCCTTCACCGACTTCTGCGTCGACGTCGATCTCTACGAGAGCCCCGAGATCGAGTTCCTCCCGGGCGATGTCGACGACAACGCCTTCGCCAGCCTCGAGCACCTGACCCGCACCGTCCAGCACTATGGCTACTATGGCGGCGTGCGGCTGGTCAAAGCCGTCTCCAAGGTCTTCACCGAGCAATCCAGGCCGACCCTCTCACCACAGAGAACACAGAGGGCACAGAGGGTAGCAACGTGGGGCGCCACTCCGCTGGCGCCGCCCCGCCGCAGCAGAAGGTGTCGCGAGCGGAGTCACGACCCACTTTCCAAGCCTAAGTTGGGGGCATTCCCTCTGACCCCAATCTCTGTGACCTCTGTGCTCTCTGTGGTAGAAGATTGCCCTTCGTGCTCTTCGTGTCCTTTGTGGTGAATCTCGAGTCCCGTCTGAGCGCAGAACCAAGGACCAAGGACCAAGGACAATGGACCATGGACGAAGACCCATGACTAATCCCAAGATCAGCATCATCGGCCTTGGCTACGTCGGCCTGCCCCTGGCCGTCGAGTTCGGCAAGCAGTTCCCTGTGGTCGGCTTCGACATCAACACCCGGCGCCTCGACGAACTCCGCGCCGGCCACGACCGCACCCGCGAGGTCGACGCCGCCGAGCTCAAGGCATCCGCCCAGCTCACCTTCTCCAGCAGCCTCGACGACATCCGCGGCAGCGACTTCTTCATCGTCACCGTTCCCACCCCCATCGACGCCTACAACCGCCCCGATCTCACCCCGCTGATCAAGGCCAGCGAGACCGTTGGCAAGGCCCTCAAGGCGGGTGGCATCGTCATCTACGAGAGCACCGTCTATCCTGGGTGCACCGAAGAAGATTGCGTCCCGGTGTTGGAGAAGTTCAGCGGCCTCAAGTTCAATGTGGACTTCTTCTGTGGCTACAGCCCCGAGCGCATCAATCCCGGTGACAAGGTCCATACGGTCGCTAAGATCAAGAAGATCACCTCGGGCTCAACCTCGGAAGTAGCACAGGCAGTAGACGAGCTCTACCGCTCCATCATCACCGCCGGGACCCATCGGGCCCCAAGCATCAAAGTCGCCGAGGCGGCGAAGGTCATCGAAAACTCGCAGCGCGACATCAACATCGCCTTCGTCAATGAGCTGTCCCTGATCTTCGAGCGCATGGGCATCGACACCTTGGATGTCCTCGAAGCCGCTGGCACCAAGTGGAACTTCCTCCCCTTCCGCCCCGGACTCGTCGGTGGACACTGCATCGGCGTCGATCCCTACTACCTCACCCACAAGGCCCAGTCCCTCGGCTACCACCCCGAGATCATCCTGGCCGGCCGCCGCCTCAACGACAACATGCCCGCCTATGTCGCCAGCCGGGTGGTGAAACTGATGATCCAGGAAGGCCAGACAGTCAAAGGCGCCAACGTCCTGGTGCTGGGCCTCACCTTCAAAGAGAACTGCCCCGACATCCGCAACTCCAAAGCCATCGGCATCGTCCGCGAACTCCAGGACTACCGCTGCAACGTCATCGTCCACGATCCCTGGGCCGATCCGGCCGAGGTCCGGCATGAATACGACATCGAGCTGAGCCCCTGCCCGCACGGCGGCGACGCCGCCGCCATCGATGCCGTGGTCGTGGCCGTCGCCCACGACCAGTTCCGGCAGATCGACTTTGCTCGGTTCGCGGCAGACAATGCGGTCGTCTTCGATGTGAAGTCGGTGGTCAGCAGGAACCTCGTCCACGCGCGGCTGTAGTTCGGTTCAACGCGAAGGGATCCCCGTCTATGACGCCCATCAGCGACAGAACTGAGACCGAGAGCATCGAGCGCGTCTTCTCCGTCCTTCTGGAGGTCGACGTCGAGAGAAGGGAGTCGTTCTCCCGACTCGAATGGGCCGGCATCGGAGCGCTCCTGCACGACTTCTATAATGGCATCGAGAACGCCCTGGAACGGGTAGTGCCCGAGAGAGTCAAGGCCCTGGCAGAGAGCCCTGACCGGCAGCGCGATCTGGTGGCCGCCGCAGCATCCGTGGGCCTCATCTCGAAGCCATGCGCGAATCGGCTCAAGCCGTACCTGGCCTTTGACCACTATTGCGTTCTCGGGCATTCGCTGGAGCTGGACCCCAAGAGCGTTGTTCCGCTGGTGCGTGAAGCCAAGGCCACGTTTGAGGTACTCCGGGGCGAGATCGGCGCAACCCTCCCCGTCAGAGGGGCGGCGCCTGCCGACCTCCGCCCTCGGGCTGGCAGCGCACCCGCGAGTACCCGCCCGCCTGCATCGCCTGCGCCAGGGCCGCAGGCTCAAGCAATGCCGGCAGGCCCGCCTGCCTCGCCTGCGCCAGAGCCGCAGGCTCAGGCGCTGCGGGCAGGTCGCGCGCAACTCCCTGCCGTGCGCAGCGCCACAGCGCCCAGCCGTGTGCAGCACCTGGACCGCCGGGTGGCCCGCGACCTAGCCGCAGGCTACGGTGAACCCGCGGTACCCGCGCTCCAGCCCACAGGCACCGCCTCTCCCGAGTCCTTGTTCCCCAGTCACTGGTAACTGGTAACTGGTAACTGGTCCCCGGTCACTGATCACTGTTCACTGATAACTGGTCACTGTTCCCCGGTCACTGGTAACTGGCCCCGCCGCCTGGAAGCACTGCCCGCCGACCTCGATCCATGTGCCTGGCGGGGCAGTTCTGACCCCGAGGCGGCAGCAGGTCTGACCCCGATGGAGTAGTGGAAAGCAAGAACAGCAGGAAAAACATGCAGCGCCATAGCTCGAGCCTTTCCCAAAAGCCTCTGACGGCGTAGTGCCGCCGGGATGGTATCATGGTTCGGCGACCCCGGAGGTCCGTTTTCGGGCCTGACCCGGGCCGTCTGCCCCGTCTCAGGCGGTGTTTGGCCAAGTACTGCGAGGCATT
>CAILUI010000293.1 GCA_903837355.1 uncultured Victivallales bacterium | reverse complement strand
TCGTGTCCATGCGCCCGCTGACAGCCTTGGGCGCAGGCTCCGTGATCCAGCCGGGGAACGACGGCTGGATCATCCGCCCTCCGACGTCCTTGAGCAGGGACGGCGCGAGTCCGCGCCAGTACCCGTTATAGGCCTGCCACAACAGCACTTGATGCAGTCCGTAGTTCGTTTTGAGGGTTCGCACCGCCTCCCCCAGCCCGCCGGGGAACTTCACCGTGTCGGCCTCAAAGGCGGCCAACGCATGGTTGGTGGACTGGAACCACCCGTCGTCGATCACCACGAAGCCGGGCTGTACCCCGCCGTCACGGAACTGCTCCATCGCCATGTGCAGCTTTTCGCGCGACACCGCCGTATAGAAGGCATTCCAGGAACACCAGCCGAGCGTGCGCGCGAAGTCCGGCAACTGCCGTTCCTGCTGCATTTCCGCACCATGGTAGCGGGCGCGAAGCCGCACGGCGGCCGACGCCACGAGCGCATACGGATCGGCGCCTTCCTCAAGATAGAGGCCGGTGACCCGGTTCGTCACGGTCGCCCGGTCGCCGCTTTCGGCCAGCAGCCGCAACCCGCCGTCCGGCCCGCCGCGCAAGCTGCAGCGGAACGCGCCGTCCAGGAGCGCGACCATCGCCAGATACCGGCTGCCCCGCAGCCGCAGCAGGAGGAACTGCGTTTCCCGCGGCAGCGTGACCAGGTCGGTCCCGGCCACCGGCTCCATCCAGCAGGAGGTATAGCGCCGGTTCGCCAGGTATGCCTCGATATCCCGCACCGGACCGATCTCAAACTCCCGTTCGCTGAAGGCCTGTTCCGAAGCCAGTTGCAGCCATTGCCCGGGTTGCCCCTCCGAGGCGGTCAACCGAGCCCCGTCCGGCAAGTTGCTGAGCGCCGCCTTATCCGGGGACGGACTATTGGCAAGCGCCCGCCCACCGCTGACCCGGTATAGAGCGGCGCCATGAGCCGGGAGTTTTCGCGCGAACCGGGCGGACACGGCCTCAGGCAAGTCGGACTGTTTCCAGAGATCACGGAACCGCGCCGGACCCGTCATCCCCAGCTCGTTCAGGTCAACAGCCACCTCGCCCTCAGCATCGGTTGTGTTGAACAGCGCCAGGTACTGGTCACGCGCGGGGGATCCCGGCACATCGGCCGTCCAGCCGATCAGCCCGTCGCGGTTGAAGAGCTGGCGGTTGCCGGAACTGTGCTGGTTGACGGCGATCACCTCTGCATTGGTCAACAGCGAGAGTGTGAACTCGTCCAGTTTCGTTAGGTCGCCACCCATGAACAACGGGGAACGGGCGATCGACCAGAGCGTCATCATCGTGACCTGTTCGTCCTTGGTAAAACGCGTGACAGGCGGGTTACCCCCCTTCACCTGGCGGATGGCACCGAGCGGCAGCATGTCCGCGTCGGGGAAATGTCCCTCGCCCCGGAAGGGCGTCCAGCTATGCAGCCGCCTGAACTGCGCCCGGAGCGCCCCCCAGGTATCCCAGAAATCGTCGCTGATCCGCCACATGTTGGCCTGCGTGACGATATGCCCGCCTTCGGCCACGGGTGTCTCACCGGGCGAGGTACTGAACACGATGGGGCGACCGGTCTTGTCGATGGCTTTGCGGATCCCCTCGATCTCGGCCTTGTGGTACGGCCGGCTCAGGTCATCCACCTTCACAAAATCCACCTCCCATGAGGCAATCAGCTTGTAGACGGAGTCATAGTAAGCCTGCGCCCCCGGCTTGGCCATATCGACACCGAACATGTCGGTATTCCATTTGCAGATACTGTTGGTGTCCGCGATATCCGCCGCGTGATAGGGCGTCCCCAGAACCGGGGTGTTCATGCTTACGGCCTGGCGGGGAATCCCGCGCATGATATGGATACCGAACTTGAGGCCCTTTTCGTGGGCGTACCGGGCCAGCGTCCTGAACCCGGCGCCTTGGGCCGCCGACGGGAACCGGTTTTCGGCGGGCAGCAACCGTCCCCACTCATCCATAACCAGGGCGGCATTCCTGCGGTAGGTGAACCCCGCGGCCTTCGGCTCATACCACTGGATATCCACAATCACATATTGCCAGCCATAGGCCTTGAGCCGCTCCGCCATCACATCCACCTGCGCCCGGGTTTGCGCCTCGGTGACCATCGCGCCAAAACAATCCCAACTGTTCCACCCCATCGGCGGCATCGGCACCCAGGCGTGGAACGGTTCCGAAGTCGTTGCCGCCCCGGCGGACCCCGTCAACAACAGCACCCCGACAATCTTTACAATGAACTTCTGAAGAGCGGACATAATATGATACCTTTCCTTAATGGGCATTGACGTCACTTCGCCACCGGCACCCGCAAGACCGACACGGACTTGGCGGGAAAGACGTGCGGGAACTCCGGCCCCACTCCTGTGACAAACCCCTCTTGCGGCGCGACCTTGCACGGCTGCTCAAAGCTGTTCTCGTCATCGTCCTGGCCCGCCATCACCCAGCAACGGGCCTTCGCGCCCACCCGGCTGAGTCCCTTCAAGCTTACCTGCGCCTCGACCGGCTGGGCGGACACATTGACCACCTTGAGGATCAACTCCTCCTTGTCGGCGCTGAAGCCCGCCGTCGCATACAGCGAGCTGATCGGCATGTAATCGATCTGATGGATCTGCTGGCCATCGAGATAGCAGGTCACCCGGCCGCCCTTGACCTCGATCCGGATGTCATACCAGCGCCCGGTCTCGATCCGGCCCCTGACATATTCCACCTTCATGTCGGGTCCCTGCAGGGCATGCTGGCGGTTGCCCCTGCCCCCCAGGTTCCACCAGGTCCGGTCCTTGAACCCGTCGTTTTCAAAAAAGATCAGGAATCCCTCCGCCCCGCCGGTCTTCCGGCCCTTGAGTGTCAAGGTGTAATCGGCGGTGAACTTCTGCTGCAGCAGGGCGCGGACCCTCTCGCCCGTGCCGGTCTGGCACAACGCGCCATCGCGCACCGCCCACTGACCGCCCTGGGTCCGCCACCCTTTCAGGCCCCGGGCCGCCTCCCATGCATAGAGGGTCTTGCC
>CAILUI010000292.1 GCA_903837355.1 uncultured Victivallales bacterium | reverse complement strand
TCGTGTCCATGCGCCCGCTGACAGCCTTGGGCGCAGGCTCCGTGATCCAGCCGGGGAACGACGGCTGGATCATCCGCCCTCCGACGTCCTTGAGCAGGGACGGCGCGAGTCCGCGCCAGTACCCGTTATAGGCCTGCCACAGCAGCACTTGATGCAGTCCGTAGTTCGTCTTGAGGGTTCGCACCGCCTCCCCCAGCCCGTCGGGGAATTTCACCGTGTCGGCCGCAAAGGCGACCAACGCATGGTTGGTGGACTGGAACCAGCCATCGTCGATCACCACGAAGCCGGGCTGCACCCCCCCGTCACGGAACTGTTCCATCGCCATGAGCAGCTTTTCCCGCGACACCGCCGTATAGAAGGCGTTCCAGGAGCACCAGCCCAGCGTGCGCGCAAAGTCCGGCACCTGCCGCTCCGGCCGCGTTTCCGCGCCATGGTAGCGGGCGCGGAGCCGCGCGGCGGCCGACGCCACGAGCGCATAGGGATCGGCGCCTTCCTCGAGATAGAGGCCGGTGACCCGGTTCGTCACGGTCGCCCGGTCGCCGCTTTCGGCCAGCAGCCGCAACCCGCCGTCCGACCCGCCGCGCAAGCTGCAGCGGAACGCGCCGTCCAGGAGCGCGACCATCGCCAGATACCGGCTGCCCCGCAGCCGCAGCAGGAGGAACTGCGTTTCCCGCGGCAGCGTGGCCAGGTCGGTCCCGGCCACCGGCTCCATCCAGCAGGAGGTATAGCGCCGGTTCGCCAGGTACGCCTCGACATCCCGCACCGGACCGATCTCAAACTCCCGTTCGCTGAAGGCCTGTTCCGAAACCAGTTGCAGCCATTGCCCGGGTTGCCCCTCCTCGGCGAGCAACCGGACCCCTGACTTCGCGAGCGCGTCCAGATGTGAGGTCGAACCCTCCCCAGCCATCAGCGATAACGATAACATCTGGCTGATCAGCAATAGCGTCCCTGGTTTCATGCTTCACTCCATCCTGTTGGTCATTGACATCACTTCGCCGCCGGCACCCGCAGGACCGACACGGACTTGGCGGGAAAGACGTGCGGGAACTCCGGCCCCACTCCCGTGACAACCCCCTCTTGCGGCGCGACCTTGCACGGCTGCTCAAAGCTGTTCTCGTCATCGTCCTGACCCGCCATCACCCAGCAACGGGCCTTCGCGCCCACCCGGCCGAGTCCCTTCAAGCTTACCTGCGCCTCGACCGGCTGGGTGGACACATTGACCACCTTGAGGATCAACTCCTCCTTGTCGCCGCTGAAGCCCGCCGTCGCATACAGCGAGCTGATCGGCATGTAATCGATCTGATGGATCTGCTGGCCATCGAGATAGCAGGTCGCCCGGCCGCCCTTGACCTCGATCCGGATGTCATACCAGCGCCCGGTCTCGATCCGGCCCCTGACATGTTCCACCTTCATGTCGGGTCCCTGCAGGGCATGCTGGCGGTTGCCCCTGCCCCCCAGGTTCCACCAGGTCCGGTCCTTGAACCCGTCGTTTTCAAAAAAGATCATGAATCCCTCCGCCCCGCCGGTCTTCCGGCCCTTGAGTGTCAAGGTGTAATCGGCGGCGAACTTCTGCTGCAGCAGGGCGCGGACCCTCTCGCCCGTGCCGGTCTGGCACAACGCGCCATCGCGCACCGCCCACTGACCGCCCTGGGTCCGCCACCCTTTCAGGCCCCGGGCCGCCTCCCATGCATAGAGGGTCTTGCC
>CAILUI010000291.1 GCA_903837355.1 uncultured Victivallales bacterium | reverse complement strand
GGTCACCGGCACGGTGAAAGCGTGAGAGCGTGATTGCGTGAGGGTTACGGCGCGTGTGCCGGCCGTCTGCCACGAATCCACGCTTTCACGTTCTCACGCGCTCACCCGTAGCGGGAACCGCGATCTTGGAACAGCCCTGCACCCCTGCCCAGCGGCGGCGGCGCGCTGGGCAGGGGTGCGTGCCGGCGCTAGGGTATGGGGTCTTTGCGCGCCCTGCCGGGGATTCTGGCCGGGGACGCTGCACCGGCGACAGTGCGTGCACACCGAGGAAGGCGGTACGACGTGACCGACAGTCTGATCAGCGCCGACTCCGTTCCCTGCGTGGAGATGGAGGTGTTACCGGGCGATATTCCGCTCATCGAGGAGGTGCTCGGCGCGCTCGACTTGACCTGTGCCTCGTGGGCCAACGTCGAAAGCCGCCACGCCCTGGTCTGGGTCTTCGCAGACACCGCGGCGCTGGCAGAGCAGTATCGCGAGCGCATCGCCACCGGCTTGGTGGCCTGGGCAGACCAGTTCCAGGGCGCCGTGCCGACGCCGCGGCTCACCCACCATCACCGCGAGGACTGGGCGCACTCCTGGAAGCGGCTCTTCCCTGCCTTCCGAGCCTCACGGAGACTGGTCTTGAAGCCCAGTTGGGCGAGTTGGGTCAGCGGCCCCGACGACCTCGTGCTCGACCTGGATCCGGGGATGTGCTTCGGCACCGGCTACCACGGGACCACGCGGGCCTGCCTGGAGTTCATGGACGACCTGGCGGACCAGCTTGGCCCGGTCTCCTTCCTGGATGCCGGCTGCGGCTCCGGTATCCTGTCACTGGCGGCGGCGCGACTGGGTTTCCAACCCATCGCTGCCTTCGACCACGACCCGCAGGCGGTGCTGACCGCACAGGATAACCTGGACCGCGCCGGGCAGCGCGGGATCACCCCCGTGGTCGCCGACCTGGCGGACTACGAGCCGCCGCAGCGCGTCCGGGTCCTTGCCGCCAACGTCCTGGCAACGGCCCTGGAGACGCACCGTCGGCGCCTGTGCGCCTGGCTGGACGTCAGCCACGCGCCGGCGTACCTGATCCTATCCGGGATCGAGACCGGGCAGTACCCACGCCTCCGGGACGCCTTCGCCGAACTGGGTTGCGCCGAACGGGCGAGGCGCACATTGGAGGAGTGGACGAGCGGCTACTTCGAGGTCAGGCACCGAGGATGATGTACGACTTGGGCGGCAGGCCCTGCACCCAGTAGTAGACCCCGCCGATCAGCATGGTGACCGCGCCGGCCGCCATCTCGCCCGCGATCAGCCCCAGCATCAGCGGCTTCAGACGGGCGTACAGGTGCGCCCCGCCGTACTGGACCACCATGCCCTTCACCAACCAGCCTACCAGAAACGAGAAGCCGAGGTAGCGGCTCTGGTAGGAACCAAGCACAAGGAACAGCACCGGGTGCAGCGGGAAGCGCGGGAAGCGCATACGCCCCAGGGTGAACAGGATCACCAGCACGAAGGTGCCGGCAAAGGCGACCAGCCCGGCCGCGTGCGGCACGGCCCGGCCGAAACGGGCCCAGCCGCCGGGCAGCGCCCCGGCGACCGCGCTGTCGTAGCCCAGTGCTTTGAGGCGCAGTTCGAGGCGTGCCGCGTTGTCGAAGGGCCAGCGCATCACACTCAGGCTCCACCCATCCCCGACGCGCATGCAGCCCTGGTCATACTGCCAGTAGAGGGTCGCACAGGTGGCGACGACCAACCCCGCCACCACGGCTGCCAGCCCGCACGCCGCCGTCCGGCCGGGCGGCAGACGGAAGCGATCCACCAAGGCGATAGCGTGCGTGGCGAAGGGCATAAAGACCTCGCGCGGGTCAACCATGAGGACCACGGTGATGAGAAACAGCGTGGCCAGGGTCCGCGGGTCGAAGGCCATCGCCCCGAGGAAGGTGAGCAGCAGCGCACAGGGGTAGAAGTAGCAGTGGATGAAGAAGGCGCCGGTCTCGGCCACAACGCGGCTGAGCACGACGGAGATGAGCAGGAAGAAGAACGTGTAGAGCACCGCCAACTGCCAGTCGATGCCCAGCGTCACCAGCTGCGCGACGAACGCCACCGTGGCCAGGACGAGCATCCTGGCGCCCCACACCGCGTAGGACTGCGGCTGCTCAGGAGCGCGCAACCCGAGGCTGCGGCGCGCCACGTTGGCGTAGTAGCGGCGGCCGTTGTACAGCATCACCAACCCGATACCCAGGTAGGCACCGCCGTAGAGCCCGCGCTCGATGTTCTCGAGGGCCATGAAGTTGGTGCCCAGCGCGATCCCGTAGCCAAGACAGATCCCCTTGAAGAAGGCATAGAGATAGGGCGCCAGTCCCATGGACAGGGACAGTTCCGAGGAGAGGAAATAGGCAAACCCGACCACCGTGAACAGGAGGCGCGGGTAGGCGATATCCCAGCCATCACCGCGGGCGAAGGCCGGAAAGAGCTGCACCAGCGGCCGGAACTCGAAGCGGAGCTGGACAGGGATCATGGTCTCCGGCCACCACACCGCGGCGCAGTTATTCATGTGGATGATGAAGACGCTGCCCATGCTGATCCAGAAGAGCCGGCTCTGGAAGACGACCCCCCAGGGCTTGCCCGGGGCGGGCAGGATGGCCTCCGCGAAGGTGACGATCGGGTACGGTATCTGCTCATGCAGGGCCCACTGCCGATGTACGACCAGCGCCAGGCCGGTGAGGGCGACGATCGTGGTGAAGATCAGCGGCCCCCAGAACAGGAAAGACCGCGCCCAGGCACTCCACGGCATCTTCCACAGGCTGATGTGGGTACTCCCCTGCCCCAGGCCTTGCACGAAACCACCGAGGGCAGCATCCTCGTCCGTACTCACATCCGCCAGCATCTGCGGCGGCACCAGGTCGAGGGCCTTGACCTCCTTCCAGGTAGGATCGGTCTTGGCATAGTGGTGGGGCAGCATCAGGGTGCCCAGGGCGTGATGCATCAGGCCGCGCCCGGGGATGAAGCAGGCGAAGAGCATGACGGCGATGGCGAAGCCCAGTTCCGGCCCGGTGAACATCCACGAACGCCGGATCCGGCCCAGCAGTGGGTTGATCAGCAGCAGGAAGAGGATCAGCCCACCGTAGACGGGAATGGGCATGAACGTGCCGACCATGTAGGTCTGGCGCAAGACGAAGTCGTTGAAGAAGCCGAAGCCGCAGATCAACGCCACCCCGGCACAGGCCACTAACACGGCTCTGACACTCATCCGCGCGGCTCCGAAGGTCGGCAGGTTCAGCCGTGACTCAGAGGGCCGAGAGGCGGACCGTCTCCTCGGCCCGCCGGCAACGCATGGGCCGGGCCAGGATCACCGCCTCCTCGCGACGGGCCACCCCGTTGGCCAGCAGTTCGCTGACCTTGGCCGCAGCCGCGATGTTCTGTACCAGGTGGAAACGATTGGCAGGCAGGCACTCACGCGCCTCTGCCTCGACCACCACGCGAACGCTCAGGTCGTCATCGACCCAGAGCAAGCCCCAGCCCTCCGCGAGTTCCGAGCGCTCCACCAGCCCTGCCGGCACCGCCAGATACAGATGGTCAGCCAGTTGCGCACTGCGGATACGCTCGAACGACGTCCCCTCATAGAGACTGCCTTCGACGCGACTGATGGCACGGCGCAGCGCGTGGTAGCGCCGATTGTGACTCTCCTCATAGCGCCAGAGGGCGTACTCTTCGAAGAGCGCGTTGGTGTCGCGCAAGCGGGGCTCCTCCTGCCGGATCGTCGCTTCGACCTCGGCCAGTTCGCTCTTCAGACCCTTGAGCTTGGGCAGCATCTCCTGGGAGCGCGTGCAGTCGGGCCAGCACTCCTCGCGTTCGGCATAGCACTGGATAACCGCAGTGCGTACCGGGGTCAGAATGCGGTCCGGCCCCTCGCAGGCAGGGTTGCGCACCGGCGCGCTCCAGAAGGCGGCGACATCGGCCCGCGTACGTTGGATGCGGGTGACGACGAACGTCGCCACGCCGGTCGGCGGGGCCGTCTGTTCCAGCCAGCACAGCGCCGCGCGCCGAATGGCCTGCCGACGCGCCGAAGCGGAACCCGTCCCACTCTCCTCGACCGCGACGGCAGGCGCAGCCGCGGCACCCCGGTTCCACGTGAACTGCAGTTGCTGGCTCATGCGACCCTCTCACACGGCTGCCGGAGCGGAGACTCCGGAGCCAGAAGCACCACGCCATTCGGGGACCGGGCTCCGACACGCCCGCCTAGCGGATGGTGTGGAATATTGCGGTGTTTTCCAGGCATTCAAGCCCCGGGAAACGCGGCGCTGGAGCCATTGCGCTGCTATACTAGCGAGGTCGCGGGTCGGCACGCCCAGGATCTGGACAGTGGTCTCCGCGCCGCCCGCAGAACGGGCAGGCGTGCAGCGGTTTCGCGCAGCCCTCACCACCCACCGGAACGCCGCCACGGCGGTTTTCTGGGGTCGGGTCAGGGCCAGATTGCGGTGGCGGCCGGGCGGCAGAGGGCAGGTTGGACATGGCGCTGGAATTCCACAACTCATTGACGCGGCGGCAGGAGCCGTTTGAGCCCATCCAAGCTGGCGCGGTTGGCCTCTACACCTGCGGACCCACCGTCTACAACATCGCCCACATCGGCAACTTCCGCGCCTATGTCTTCGAGGATCTGCTCAAGCGTACGTTGCTCTACTGCGGCTACCGCGTCCGCCATGTGATGAACCTCACCGACGTCGACGACAAGACCATTCGCGACTCGCGGGCGGCGGGGACGAGTCTGGCCGCCTTCACGGGGCGCTTCAAGGAGGCCTTCTTCGCCGACAGCCAGCGTCTGCGCCTGGCTCCGGCCGACGTCTACCCTGCCGCCACGGAGCACATTCCGGAGATGATCAGCCTGATCCAGACGCTCATCGCCAAAGGTGTGGCCTATCAGGCTGATGACCGCTCCGTCTACTTCTCCATCGCGCGCTGGCCAGCGTACGGGCAACTCGTCCATATCGACCGCGATCAGATGCGGACCGGCGAACGCGTCAGCCATGACGAGTACGCCAAGGAGTCGGTAGCGGACTTCGCCCTTTGGAAGGCGTGGACCGAGACCGACGGCGACGTCGTCTGGGACAGCCCTTGGGGCAAGGGTCGGCCCGGTTGGCACATCGAGTGCTCGGCCATGAGCAGCCGTTACCTCGGCCCGCACTTCGACATCCACTGCGGCGGGGTCGACAACATGTTCCCCCACCACGAGGACGAGATCGCGCAGAGCGAGGCCGCCAACGGCTGCCGTTTCGTCAACGTCTGGCTGCACTGCGCGCATCTGGTGGTGGACGGCGAGAAGATGTCCAAGTCACTGGGGAACTTCTACACCCTGCGTGACGTTCTCGACCGCGGCTACAGCGGCCGCGAGATCCGCTACGTGCTGCTGGCTACCCACTACCGGCAAGCCTTGAACTTCTCATTCCGCAGTTGCGAGGACGCCCGCGCCGCCCTGCAGCGTCTGGACGCTTGCCGCAGCCGCCTGGAAGAGGCCGCGCGCCTACCCGACGCTGGGGTAGAGGGGGCGCGCGCGGTCGGGACTAAGGCGGGTGCGGCCTTCCGTGCCGCCATGGAGGACGACCTCAACATCTCGGCGGCCCTCGCGGCCCTCTTCGATCTGGTCCGCGAGGCCAACCGTCTGCTCGACGCCGGCAGCGCCTCAGGCACCGGCGCCACGGCACTACTGGCCGCGCTGCAGGACATGGACCGGGTCCTGGCGGTCGTCACTCCAGACGATGGCGACAGCGTTCCGGAATCGATCCTGGGACTCGCCGCCGCGCGCCAGGCCGCGCGCCAGGCCAAGGACTTTCGGCGGGCAGACCAGATCCGGGATCAACTGGCCGCAGCGGGCTGGGTCATCGAGGATACCGCCAAGGGCCCCCGAGCCCGTCGGAAGTAGACTCTCTCAGCCGCCCAGCAGTACGCGGATCACATCCGCGGCGCTGAAATCCGGCTGCTCCACCGTGCAGAAACGGTGCACATCGGTCGCATCGTCCCCCATGGTGACCAGACAGGGCTCGTCGGTTCCGTTCCCCAGCCGCTGCGGCATGCCCACATTGGCGACCAGCGCATTGCAGAGGCACTTGCGGTCGGCCAGATCCTCCACCTTGCCCCCTTTGGCCAGGTAGGACGAGGGCGGCTCGGCGGGGCAGCGGTAGCCGACGGTACCGTTCTCACGCAGATAGGGTTCCCGCAGGAAGCCCAGGTCACAGAGACGATGCCGCCGTTGGTACACGTCGGCCTCGGAAAGCGTTTCTGCAAGGCAGGCCACTTTGAAGGGGAACCCGGTGGGGGACGCGCAGGGGTCCGTGAAGACCCTGGCCTCGCCGGCAAGCGCTTTGCGCACCAGCGCCTTCCTGACCTCAGGGGCCAGCCCCGAGTCCGTGCAGAGCGCAAACGCGGTTCCCACCTGCACCCCGGCGGCACCCTCCGACAGGGCCTCCCGCAAGCGCTCGGCGGAACCGTAAGAACCGGCCATCCAGAACGGTAGCCCCAGAGCCCGCATCGCCGCCATGTCCACGGTATCGCGCGGGCCGTATATCGGTTCGCCCTCGGGCGTCAGTTGCAGGGGGCCACGGGGTGGCGCGTTGTGCCCACCGGCACGATTGCCCTCAACGATGAAACCCGCAATCTTGCCACGCGTGCGCCGCACCATGATCGAGGCCAGACCATCCGACGATACGATCGGTAGGAAGTCCGGGCGTGGTATGTCCGGACGGCCAGCCACGGCCTCGGACTCGAAGTCGGCGGGGTCGAAGGTCGTACGGAAGGCGGCGCCGGAAGGCGCACCGATGATGCGCACCGGGTAACTGGCGGGTTGGTGAGAGGCCAATGCGTCCAGAACCGCAGGCATCTCCATCGGGATACCTGCCCCGACAATGATCACGGCCACACCCGCCAGCATGGCGCCATAGATCGACGGCAGGTGCGGTAACTGGATCTTCTCAAGGTAGTTGATGCCCACCGGGTTGCTATGCCCTTCGCGCGCCAGGAAAATCTCCACGAAATTCCCGGCGATGCAGAGCTCCTGGAGCCAGCGCGTGCTCTCGATCGAATGGATGCCGAACAGCCGGTAGGGGGTACCGCGGCCCTTCCCGCCGGGAACGAAGCAGGTATCCAGAATGCGCTGCGCGATGCGTGGGTACGGGAAACTGGCCAGGGCCCGACGCATGTGCCCGCCCGGATCGCCATCCTGCAGACGCCGTGCCAGAATCTGGTCCAGCGCAGTACCGGAGACGACCCCCAGTTGGCCCAGCCGGGATACGGTCTGAGCCAGGCCCCAATGGGAGACGGCAACACCCATGCCGCCTTGGATAATCTGCGGGACACTGGTCATTACGACACCCCCGGCTTTGTAAACTCTACGGCCTATCGGTGCGGCAACGGGGCCTTACCGAACCAACAAGCGACAGCCGCGTCTGCCTGCGGCACGATCCAGAACGCCTGGCCAAATCAGAGCAGCCGCATTAGGTAATTTAGCGCCACTCCACACGGATGCGAATCGGTCGAACATCAGGAGTGTATAGTACCTGCCCCTGTGGCGGCAAACGCCGCCGCAGCGCGCCGCACAGCGGGGAGCAGGTATGGCCATCGATAGACGGAAACGGCTCACGGCACGGGTTGGCCTGATGGCGGTGGGGCACCATACCTACTGGGCTCAGTTCGAGGGACTGCTCGCCGAACTCATGGGCAAGGTCGATGTGCTGGCGGCGCGTTGTGAGCAGCATGGCGTCGAGGTCGTGCGTTTCGGCATGGTCGATCAGGCTCCGGCTGCCTACGACGTCCTACCCCGCATCCAGGCTGCCGACCTCGATCTGCTGTTCATCGACATGGTTACCTATGCCACGTCGTCGACGTTCGGCATCCTGGCTCGCGAGCTTCACTGCCCCATCGTCCTGGTGGCTCTGCAACCCCTGGCCGCCATGGATTACGAGCGGGGCAGTACCTACATGCAACTCTGTAACGACGACGTCTGCTCGGTTCCCGAATTCACCGGCGTGGCCATCCGCCTGGGCCGCCGGCCACCCCCCGTCATCCTGGGGACGTTGCACGCGGACCCCGCCGCCGAGGCCGACCTGGCCGAGTGGTGCCAGGTCGCCAAGGTGCTGCATGACCTGAAGCGGGCGCGCATCGGGCTCATGGGGCACGTGCTGGAGTCCATGCTCGACATGCACGCTGACCCGACGGCCATCACCGCGGCCTTCGGCAGTCACGTCGTGCTCTGCGAACCCGACGACATCGTGCGGCACTACCGCAGTGCCAGCCCTGACACCATGGCGGCCAAGCGCCAGCAGATCCTGGGCTTTTTCGACACCCCCGACCCGCAGTCGGACCCGATCACCACGCGACTCACCGAAACTGACCTCGCGACCGCGGCCCGCGTCGCGGTCGCACTCGATGCTTTCGTTGCGGAGAAACGGCTCGACGGCCTGGCCTACTACTACGAGGGCGAACCCGGCTCGGAGGTCCGTACCGTGGTCACGAACCTCATCGTCGGCAACTCCCTGCTGAGCGCCGCGGGGTTCCCAATGTGCGGCGAGTACGACCTCAAGACCTGCCTGGCCATGCTCATCTTCGACCGCCTCGACATCGGTGGCAGCTTCGCCGAGTTCCACCCTGTAGACTTCACCCGTGACTCGGTGCTGGTGGGCCACGATGGGCCGCACCACCTCAATATCGCCGCTGGCCGGCCGGTCTTGCGCAGCCTGAAGAAATACCACGGCAAACCGGGGTCGGGCGCCAGCGTCGAGTTCCGCATCAAAGAGGGGCCCATCACTATGCTGAGCCTCGGCGTCAGAGCCGACGGGAAGCTGAAGTTCGTGGTCGCAGAGGGCGAATCGGTGTGCTGGCCGATTCCGCCCACCGGCAACACCAACACCCACGGCCGCTTCAAGCCGGACGTGCGCACTTTCCTGCGGCGCTGGGTGGCGGCCGGACCGACCCATCACTTCGCGCTCGGCATCGGCCACCACGCCCGCGCCGTGGTCCGCGTCGCCGACTGCCTGGGAATCGAGGCGGTGGTGGTGACGGAGTAGCGCCAGGCCCCCCCCCAGAAAACGCAAAAGGCGCCTGAACGGATCTCATCCCGCTCAGGCGCCGTAAGCTCCAACACCGAACCGCCGGACCTAGATCCCCACCACCTTCAGCACCGCCGTGTTGTTGGTCTCATCGGCCTCGTCCACGACGCCGTCGGGATCCGCTTCGGCGGTAATGTAGACGACTTCGCCGGGGGCCAGTCGCCGGCCCAGGCGCAGCGAGGTGTTAGTCACCGCCGTCTTCTGGCCCGGAGCGAGTGAGCGTACCGGCGCCAGCGCCAGGGCTTGGTCGGTGCCCCTATCGAGAGTGGCGTCCCGTAGCCGGTATTCCCACCCGTGTCACCTGCAGGTCAAGCGAGTACCGCGGGATGAGGCACAGTAGAAGCGCCTGACCAGATCATCAGCCACACTCGGGTCAAGGGCTGGCACTTCCCCCAGGATGTCAGGCGCGGTGTAGTCGCAGATCCTCTTACCAGGATGCCGGGCTCGTAACCTCCGGACAACCCCATTGTCGGTGGCGAGCAGCATTCTCACCAGGTCACGCGCTTCCCTGTACCGCCGCGGAGGACGGCTTGGGCGCCCCGTGTATGCCTCCGCGAAGAAGACGGCCAGACCTTCGTCCAGGAGGGTCGCCCTACCGGGTTCCCCGCAAGGTGTCAGGGTGTGAGCGAGTTCGTGGGAGAGGTTCAAGCTCCGCTGGTAGAGAGAGGCGGGGTCCGCTTCCATGCAGGACAGAGGAATGTGGATGAGGATGGTTCTGCTGCCCTCGTCAACCACGGTACATATCCTCCCGTCAGAGTCGAAGTTCACGGTTGTCTGCGGGACGTACCTGCCATCTCGAGGAGCAAGAACTCGCTCGAGCTCCACGGCGATCCGGGAGACCTCGGCTGCGACCGCGCGGCGGCAGTCGGCCCGTGCTGCTGCACCCATCAGTTCGATGCCGTCCCGTGTGATCCTCAGGGCCATCGGGGCTCTCCTGGATTTCGGGTCGAAGCAGATCGGGGCCATGATCTGCCACCGGTACGGGCTCCGCTTGGGCGGACCGTTCCTCAATGCGGCCTGCCAACGGCTATCGGCGTGCCTACGATCCCGGCATAGAAGACCATGATCTCCGCAGCAACGTTCCCCTCGTTGATCCCATAGTGTTGCGTGTCCACCAGCTCGACGACGGGGTCTCCGGCTTTCAGATGCAACGTCTTCCCGTCCGCAGATACGACCGTGAGTTGCCCGCTCAGCAAGACTCCAGCGTTGATCACCGGATGGCGGTGCGGGTCAAGTCGGGCTCCCGCAGGAATGCTGATCCGCCGGATCGTGACCTCAGGCTGACCCTGCGGATACGCTGGCAGAGGTTTTCCATCCCAGCTCCTCGTAGCCACGATGAGCTCTTTGGCGACGATGCGCGCCTCGCCCGCCTGCTGCCTGGGTCGAACCGTCGCACAGCCGGATTGCAGGAGGAGAATGACGCCGATGGGCGCGATGATCCTGATGGCATGTTTCAGCATGGCAGTGCCTTCTCCGTCAGCCCGGCCTTAGCCCCCTGAGCAGTCGAACCAGGGGGCCACCCCCCGAGTTCCCATTCCACGAACGCCTACAGTAGAGCACAGGCAGGGCGGGGGCAAGAGGGCCCTATATTTCCGCCCAACGCTTGCAACCCTCCAGAGGGCCCTATATTCCGCCCAACGCTTGCAGCCCTCCAGAGGGCATGCTATAGTGCGGACGAAGCGGTGATCCTCTTGGGGCTGATCCCTGATCGAGTACCCGGATTCTGACCACGGGTAGCTTCTCCCCTGAAACCCGGTATTCTTAAGCTGGCTGTTTGTCTGTTGCGAGGCCATGGTCGAGCGGCAGACTAGGACTCCCTGCATTCAGCCTCAGGTAATGGCGAGAGCTTTCCAGCGATGACTCTGGTGGGTGTTACCGGTGGCATGGCTGCCGGCAAGTCGACAGCCTTGAGCTGCTTCCGGGCGTGGGGCGCTGCAGTGGTGGATGCCGACGACGTCGTACACCGGCTCTACCTGCCTGGGCAGAAGGCCTACCAGGCCATGGTCGGGCGCTGGGGCGGCGCGGTCCTCAACCCGGACGGTACGGCCAATCGTGCGGCCATCGCGCAACGAGTGTTTGGCGACGAGCACGAGTTGCAGTGGCTTAATGACTTCGTACATCCTCTGGTCCAGCAGCACGTGCTTGACGTCGCGGCTCTGACAGAGGGGGTCTTGTGGTGCGGAGTGCCGTTGCTGTTTGAGACCGGTTGGGAGCGGATCATGGAGTTCACCGTCGCCGTCTGGTGCGATCCGCCTACCCAGAAAGCGCGCCTGCTGAGCCGGGGCTGGTCGGAGTCGGACATTTGCGCCCGCCAAGCCCGCCAGATAAGCATGGATGAAAAACTGACCCGCGCGACCTACGGCGTGATCAACACGGGTCCCCTTGAGATGCTGCGGCAACAGTGCCGTTGGCTGTTTGATACGTTCACCTCCTGAAGAGGCGCTCCCGTACTCTCGGCGAAAGCGCCTGGAGTCAACCGCCTCGACGGTAGAGGTACGAACAGAGGAACAGGGACATGGCGAAGTCCTCGGACAACAACGCTGGCGAAGTGGCACCCAACCGCGATCTCGGCCCCCAAAACGCGGCACCTCCGGCCGCGCCAGAGCGGGCCCCCCAGAACGCGGCACCCCCGGCCACGCCAGAGCGCGCCCCCCAGAACGCGGCCCCCCCGGCCCCTGCGGAGCGAGCCCTGCAGAACGGCGCGCCATCGGCCCCCCCCGGGCGCGCCCCGCAGGAGAAGCGCGGAGCGCCTCGGGAGCGCCACCGTGGACATCAGGGGCGCGAACCGGCACCCCAGAGCGGCGGCCGTCCGGACCCGCGCGGCCGCCGGCAAGGCCCCGGCAGCAGGGGTGGTGACGGCAAGGGCCGTAGCGATAACCCCCACAACCGCGGCTTCCGGCGCGTCCGGGTCGAGCCTCGCCAGGATGTTGGTGACCTGTCTGCGGACGGGCGTCTGGGCTCTGCCGCCGCGGGCGCTCCCCGTCCCGGCGATGTCGACGGCAACTGCAGTGCCCAGGTGCCCAGTGTCACGCCACGGCTCATCCAGCCCCTCAATCCGCCGCCGGTTCAGGCTCCCGGCCAGCCCCTGCAGCCACCCCCGCCAGCGGCAGAACCCACCGGCAACGGCATGGCGCAACTCGCCGGTGACACGGCCGGCGCGGAGTCGGCCCCGATCGAAGCCAATCCCATCGTCAACCCCAATCTGGATCTGCAGGTATTGCAGAACACGGAGATGACCCAACTCACCCAGATGGCGCTGGGGCTGAATGTCGAGGGCGTGGGCTCGCTGAGCAAACACGACCTGATCTTCGAGATTCTGAAGACCAGCAACGAGAAGAACGGCGTCATGTACGGGGGCGGTGCCCTCGAGGTCCTCCCGGACGGTTTCGGTTTCCTGCGCAGCCCCAGCTACAGCTACCTGCCTTGCCCCGAAGACATCTACATGAGCCCGTCGCAGATCCGGCGTTTTTCCCTGCGTACCGGCGACACCGTGATGGGCGCGATCCGCCAGCCGCGCGAGAAGGAGCGCTTCTTCGCCCTGCTGAAGGTCGAGTCCATCAACGGCGAGGCCCCGGAGCTCAAGAAGGGCAAAGTCCCCTACGAGAACCTCACCCCGTTCTTCCCAACGCAGCGCCTGATCCTCGAGCGCGGCAGGGACGAGATCAGCATGCGCGTGGTGGATATTGTGACGCCGGTCGGACGCGGCCAGCGCGGCCTCATCGTCGCCCCACCGCGCACCGGCAAGACGGTACTGCTGCAGAAGATCGCCAATAGCGTTACCGAGAACAACACCGATATCATCCTCATCGTGTTGCTCATCGATGAGCGTCCCGAAGAGGTCACCGATATGCGGCGCATGGTCAAGGGCGAAGTCGTCAGCAGCACCTTCGACGAGCCGCCAGACCGGCATGTGCAGGTTGCCGAGATGGTCATCGAGAAGGCGAAACGCCAGGTAGAGCACGGGCGGCACGTGGTCATCCTGCTCGACAGCATCACCCGGCTGGCGCGGGCCTACAACACCATCGAACCCCACAGCGGGCGCATCCTCTCGGGCGGCGTGGACGCTAACGCACTGCACAAGCCGAAACGCTTCTTCGGGGCGGCCCGTAACATCGAAGAGGGCGGCAGTCTGACCATCCTGGCCACCGCCCTCATCGATACCGGCAGTCGCATGGACGAGGTGATCTTTGAGGAGTTCAAGGGCACCGGTAACATGGAACTGCACCTCGACCGGCACCTCGTCGACAAGCGCATCTACCCGTCCATCAGTATCGAACGCAGCGGAACGCGCCGTGAGGAACTGCTGCTGCACCCCGACGAACTGGAGCGCGTTTGGACCCTGCGCCGTGCGCTCAATGGCGTCCCGCCGGTGGAAGCGATGGAGTTGCTCATCAACAAACTCAAGAAGACCAATAACAATATCGAGTTTCTGCTATCACTGCAGATGTAGCGGCTGGAAATGGTGTATCGTACCACCATCGCGGGCGCTGCCGTGTGGCGGTCGGCCACTGACCGCACGTAACAGCTCCCAGGCAACGGACAGAACGGAGGCCTGAACCAGCACGCAGGAGATGACCACCATGGAAACGATACGCTGCCCCTACTGCGAATGTAAGGTGTTGATGAGCGATGTTGAGGACGACGACGGCGCGTGCCCTGAGTGCGGTGCGCCCCTACTCGGCTCGCAGTTGATGGACGACTTCGCGGAGGAACCCGGTGACGCGACCGAGGCGGAGATCGATGCCGATGCCGATCTCCCCGTCGCCTTGCATGGCCACAACCTGGAAACCGACGAGGACCTCGACGATGAGGATGACGAGTTTCTGGATCCGTAGGAGCGGTCAGAGACCGAGATGACGAAGGCAAACGACGCCCGCTACGACGAAAGCCACATCAAGACCCTTAGCTCCCTGGATCACATCCGTACGCGACCAGGGATGTATGTAGGCCGGCTGGGAAACGGCGAGCACCCCGATGATGGCATCTACCTGCTTCTGAAGGAAGTCATCGACAACAGCGTCGATGAATTCATCATGAAGCAGGGCCGACGGATCGACGTGACCCTCGATCCTGATGGCAGCGCTGCCGTTCGCGACTTCGGGCGTGGCATCCCGCTCGGCAAGCTTGTCGAGTGCGTCTCGCAGATCAACACCGGCGGTAAGTACAACACGGAGGCCTTCCAGTACTCGGTCGGCCTCAACGGGGTTGGGCTCAAGGCTGTCAACGCACTGTCCGACCGCTTTACCGTGCGGTCCGTGCGTGATGGCCACTTTCGTTCGGTGACGTTCGCGCGGGGCGTGATGGAAACGGAGAGTGAGGGCAGCGCGACGGAACCGGCCGGGACCGCGGTCTCGTTCGTCCCCAGCGCCGAGCACTTCCCCGGTTTCCATTTCGAAGAGAAGTTTGTGCGCCGGCGGTTGCAGAACTACGCCTATCTGAACAGCGGCCTATCCCTCTATCTCAACGGCGAACGCTTCTACTCCCGCGACGGCATCCTCGATCTCCTGCGCGAGAAGGTCAACGAGGAGATGCTCTATGACATCATCTCCCACAAAGAGGATTACCTGGAGTTCGCGTTCTGTCACACCAATAGTTTTGGGGAGACGTACTACTCGTTCGTCAATGGCCAGTACACCAACGACGGCGGCACACATGAGTCGGCCTTCCGGGAAGGCATTCTGAAGGGCGTCAATGACGTCGCCGGTCGCACCCTGGATGCGGACGACGTCCGCAATGGTGTCGTTGGGGCGGTGGCGGTAAAGCTCAAAGACCCGGTGTTCGAGTCGCAGACCAAGAACAAACTGGGCAACACCGAGATCCGCCCGGAGATCGTTGCCAAGGTCAAGGATGTGGTCGCCCGCTACCTCTACCAGAACCATGAGGTGCGCGAAAGACTGCTGGCCAAGATCGAGCAGAACGAGAAGGTCCGCAAAGAGATCCAGTTGGTGAAGAAGGAGGCCAAGGAGAACGCGCGCAAGGCCAGCTTCAAGATCCCGAAACTGCGTGACTGCCGGTACCACCTGAGCGATGACGTCCCCACGCACGGCCGCAAAGCCAAGGAGTGGCGCGGCGGCGAATCCATGGTCTTCCTCACCGAGGGCCAGTCGGCGTCGGGGTCGATGATCAGTTGCCGGGACGTGGAAACGCAGGCCATCTTCTCGCTCAAGGGGAAGCCGCTGAACTGCTACGGCCACCTGCGCAAGACCATGTACAGCAACGAGGAGTTGTACTTCATCATGCGCGCCTTGGGCATAGAGGACGGCCTGGAGGGACTGCGCTACTCAAAGGTCATCATCGCCACGGACGCAGACGTCGATGGCATGCACATCCGCAACCTGCTGGTGACGTTTTTCCTGACCTTCTTTGAGCAGTTGGCCCTATCCGAACACCTCTTCATCCTCGAGACCCCGCTGTTCCGGGTACGGAACAAGCGTGAGACTCTATACTGCTACGACGCCAGGGAGCGCGACCAGGCCTGTGCCAAGCTGGGACGGGCCTGCGAGGTCACCCGCTTCAAGGGCCTCGGCGAGATTTCGCCCCATGAGTTCGGACAGTTCATCGGGGGCGACATGCGCCTGCTGAAAGTCACCGTCGAGAACCAGCGGACCGTACCCGCCATGCTTGAGTTCTTCATGGGAAAGAACACGCCCGAGCGCCGCAGCTACATCATGCAGAACCTGGTCTGACGCGGAGCGCGTCGACTGCCGGAAGCGCCCATGGCCGACGAAACTACCCCCCCACCCCTCGACGATGACGTGGTCCGCCGCAGTCCTGAAGAGGACGATGCCGCGAACAGCGACGGCGATGCCTCCACGCCGCTCGCCATGCCGGCGCACCCGGCGGCCGACCCGGATGGGCTGCGTCAGCTCATGGCGCAGAACTTCATCGAGTATGCCAGCTACGTCATCAAAGACCGGGCGATACCCGACGTCGACGACGGGCTCAAGCCCGTGCAGCGCCGGATCCTGCACTCGCTGCACGTCATGGATGACGGCCGTTTCCACAAAGTGGCCAACGTCATCGGCCACACCATGCAGTACCACCCGCACGGCGACGCCTCGATCGGCAGTGCCCTGGTCGGGCTGGCCTGTAAAGAGTACTTCATCGACCGTCAGGGCAACTTCGGCAACATCCTCACCGGCGATCCGGCCTCCGCCGCGCGCTACATCGAGTGCCGGCTGACCGCGCTCGCCCGTGAGGTGATGTTCAACCCCGAGATCACCGCGTTCACCGATAGTTACGACGGCCGCAATCGTGAGCCCGTGACGCTTCCCGCCAAGGTGCCGGCCCTGTTGCTGCTGGGGGCTGAGGGCATCGCCGTCGGCATGACCACGCACATCATGCCGCACAACTTCAACGAACTGCTGCAGGCGCAGATTGCCATCCTGCGCAATCGGCCGTTCCGCCTTTTCCCCGACTTCCAGCAGGGCGGCCTGATGGACGTCAGCGAGTACGCCGACGGCCGGGGCCGCATCGTCCTGCGGGCGCGCATCGAGCCCGACTCCGACAAGCGGCTCGTCATCCGCGAGATTCCGGCCACGACGACCACGGAGTCCATTATGGCCTCCATCGAGGAGGCAGCCCGGCGCAACAAGATTAAGATCGCCGGTATCAACGACTACACGGCGGAGAGTGTCGAGATCGAGGTCCTGCTGCCGCGTGGCGTCTACGCCGAAGAGGCCATCAAGCAGCTCTACGCCTATACGGAGTGCCAGGTCAGCGTGCCCTCGACCATCATGGTCATCCGTGACCATTCGCCCGTGGAGATGACCGTCAGCGAGGTCGTCCGACGCAATACCGAGAAACTGCTCATCTATCTGCGCCAGGAACTCGAGCTCGAACTGAGCAAACTCCAGGAGCGCTTCCACGAGCGCACCCTCGTGCAGCTCTTTATCGAGCACCGTATCTACAAGCGCATTGAGGAGGCGGAGACGTACGAGGCCGTGGTCGCCGAGGTCCGCGCCGGCCTGGACCCCTTCCGCGACCAACTCAAGCGGGACATCACCAACGACGATATCGACAAGCTGCTGCAGATCCAGATCCGGCGCATCTCCCGCTTCGACATCGGCCGTAACCGTGAGGAACTGGAGAAGATCGTCGAGGATATGAAGGAAGCGCGGCACCACCTCAAGCATCTGGTGGAGTTCACCGTGGCCTACCTTGAGGGCCTCCTGGCGAAATACGGCAGCCAGTTTCCGCGGCGCACGAAGATCACGGACCTGGAACAGGTCGACGCACGCGATGTGGCGCTGCGCAATGTCAAGGTCGGGCACGACCGGGCTAACCACTTCGTGGGCCGTGAGATCCGCAACTCGAGTAAGACGGACGCACCCTTGCTCTGCAGCGAGTTTGACCGGCTGGTGCTGCTGCGTAACGACGGCGTCTACCTGGTCATCCCGATCCCTACAAAGCTCTACATCGGGCCGGTCAAGTACCTCCTGCGTGCCGAGCGCGACCAGGTGTACTCCATCCTGTACCGGGACCGGCAGACCCATGCGTACTACGCAAAGCGTTTCCGCATCGACCGCTACATCATGGAGAAGGAGTACGCCTCTCTGCCCAAGAACTGCATCATCGAGGCCCTCTACACCAACCAGGGCGTCGTCCTTGACCTGGTGCTGACGCCGAACGCGCGCCGCCAGGTCGATACCGTCCGAGTCGCCTTCGCAGAGATCGAGTTGCGCGCCGCCACGGCGCGCGGCTTCAAGGTCAGCGGCTACCCGGTTGACAGCGTGGTGCTGGTGGACCGTGGCGCGGCACCCGCGGAGGAGCCCGTGCCCCCCGACGAGACCGCCACTGAGCCCGTGCCTGAATTGCCGGCAACCGCCGCGGTCCCGGACGCAGTGGCGGCGCCGCCGCCCGCGGCGACACCGGTCATTCCGGCTGTCGTGGTGCCGACCCCGACCGTGGCGGCACCCCCGGCCCCCGAGGCGTCACGGCCCGTGACGGCGAGCAAGCGGCGCGGCGAACGCCCCGGGGCGGCCCATGACAGCGCGACCCCGCGAGTCGAGCCCGCGACACCGCCACCACCGCGCCAGACAACGCCGCAAGGCGTACCGGCGACGCCCCCCGCAAAACCCGCGAAACGCGATCCAGCCCACCGGCTGATCGACGAGGAAACCCCCTTCTTCCTCGAATGACAGGATGGGAGCCGTGCCACCATGGCGGCAGGCCAAGAGCACCCCGCAGTACCCCCGCCAGACGGCGAGGCAAGCGCAGCCTGCCCGGCACACCTGGTGCAGGCCGCGGCCGTCGCACACCGCGCCCTCCAGGATCTGGTCCAGGCCGCGGCCCTGGAAAGCAGCGGCCGCGCCGCCGATCCGCCCAGCGCTGCCGGGCTCCACCTGCACTGGCATCCGGGCGTCTCGCCCGCCGAACTGGCAGCGGAGGCGTTCCGGCATTTCTCGGAAATGTCGTCAGTGGCGCGCGTCTTCACCAGCGGCCGCGCCTACTGCTATGCGTGCGGCGGTGCAGATTGCGACCATGCCATCCCGGCCCTCGCCGGCGAGGTTTTCACGGGCTACGAGTCGACCGGCCGGCCTTGCTGGCAGGAGTTCTTCAGTTTCCTTCTCGAGTTAGGCGATGAGCGCACCGATAGGCTCTTCGACGAGCAACCGGAGTTGCTGGCGCGAGTGGTGGGAAGGACCCGTCTGGTCGCCACCCAGTTGCGGACCTTCGGACGCAACTCCTTCACCTACCGAGTCTGGGGACAGGTCGTGGCGGGATACCTGCAGGTCAAGGGCACGCGGGCAGCCCTCAGCGCGCAGATCGTCGAGGACCAACGCCACCAACTGCACCTGCAGGTGCTCGCCGCCCCGCGGCTGCGCGAGGCGCTCGCCGATGCCCCCCAGGACCAGCATTCTGCCTGCGGACGCGTCTACGACGCCATCGCCGAGACGCGACGCCAGACCGCTGCACTCGGCGATCTCTGGCAGCACGCCAACCGCCGGGAACAGGACGACGAAACGCGCGAGAAGGCCTTTGCCATCCTGCGCCATCTGGCGCACTCCATCGAGCAGAAGGGGCGCCAGCAGTGGCGACGTACCCAGCACGCCGAGCTCCGAGCCGGCCAGAACCGGCCGGTCCATAAGGCCTTCGACGACATGGTCGCCGCCTCGGTGCAGGATGTCTATACCGACCGCTTCAAGCAGTCGGTCATCGTCGCCGGACGCAGCGGACGCGTCCACGCCTTCAGCCGCGAAGGGCGCCATATCACCAGCCTGATGCTCGCCGGCGATGAGTTCGACCGCCGCGTCAGCCGCGGTCGCTACGTCCACTACGACGTGCAGAACCTCGAAGCCTTTCGCGCCAGCGTCCTGGCTGCCCTCCCGGCAGCGAAGCCGGTGTAGGCCGCCTTGACAGAGGCCCGGCGAGAGGATACTGTTTGGGTGTTGATTGCGGTTGGGTGACGATGCCTGAGCCGCGGAATACCGAGTAGACGATGAAGACCGTGCGTTATTACCGCTATGACTTCGCCTTCCGCTTTAGCGGCTGAGGCGTGGTCGTGGTTTCCCGCACGGATGACGGAACAACGACCGGCCTCGCCAAAACGAGGTCGGTTTTTCGTTCTTATGGACCGCAACCTGTGAGATGTCGCCATGGCCAGCCAGCCGGTTCGAGTCGCCATTCAGGGGATCAGTGGGTCCTTCCACGAGATGGCTGCCGTCAGCTACTTCGAGCAGCCTGTAGTGCTGGTCACCACGGAGACCTTTGACGAGCTCTTCGCCGCCTTGGGGCGGCGCGACGCCGACTACGGGGTCATGGCGATCGAGAACACGGTTGCGGGGAGTATTCTGCCTAACTACGCACTGCTGCGGGAGTCGAAACTCCGGGTGGTCGGCGAGTCCTACCTGCGCATCGCCCTCAGCCTGGTCGGGCTTAAGGGGCAGAAGGTAGCGGAGCTCACCGAGGTCTACTCACACCCGATGGCAATCAACCAGTGCCGGACCTTCTTCAAGTCCCTGCCCAGAATCAAACTGATCGCGGCGGGGGACACCGCCACTAGCGCCAAGCGCATCGCCGACGAACGCCGCCCCGGCACCGCCGCGATCGCCAACGTCCGCGCGGCGGAGCTCTACGGCCTGGAGGTTCTCGCTGACGAGATTGAGGCCAATAGGGTCAACTACACGCGCTTCCTGATCCTGACCGACGAACTCAACGCCAGGGAGATCAGGAACGCCGACAAATCCAGCATCTGCTTCTCGCTCCAGCATCAGGTCGGCTGCCTGTCGCAGGTACTCAGTGTCCTGGCCTTCTACGGCATGAACCTGACCAAGATCCAGAGCCTCCCCATCATCGGCGAGGAGTGGCGCTACCTATTCTATGTGGACGTCTGTTTCAGCGACTTCAACCGCTACCGACAGGCCTTGTCAGCCATCCGCCCCCTCACCGACATTTTCGAGGTGCTTGGCGAGTACAGACAGGGACAGAAGTCTTTTGAGAGCATGTATAAACAGAACATCGGACAACCCCAAGGGGCGGGCGTGGAAGTGCCCTGCTGAAATCCCATGGACAACCCTGCACCCAGTCGTTTGCCGGAACCGCCCGCGGGCGGGATCGTGTTGGCGGTCGTCGGCCTCGGCCTGATCGGGGGCTCGATGGCCATCGACCTCAAACGCCGTGGCTATGCGCGGCAGGTGATCGGCGTCGATCGCGACCGCCTGCACGCGGCTACAGCCTTGCGGATTGGTCTGGTGGATGACCTCGCCGAGCTCGACGAAGCCATGGCGCGAGCCGATGTGATCCTGCTGGCAGTCCCGGTGAATGTCACCATCAGCCTGCTCCCCACGGTCTTGGACCGTATCGGCGAGCACCAGGTCGTCACCGACGTGGCCTCCACCAAACAGACGCTGGTGGAGACGGTCCGCCACCACCCTCACCGCCGCCGCTTCGTGACCTCCCACCCCATGGCCGGCACGGAGTTCTCCGGGCCCTGGGCCGCCCTCTCCGGGCTCTTTGACAGCAAAGCGGCGATCATCTGCGACCGCGATGACAGTGCCCCAGACGCCGTCGGCAGCATCGAACGCCTGTATGCCGCCCTGAACATGCGCATGGTGCACATGGAGGCCGAGCGACACGACATGCACGTCGCCTATGTGTCCCATATCTCGCATGTCATCAGTTTTGCCCTGGCCATCACCGTCCTCGACAAAGAGAAGGATGAGAAGGCGATCTTTGACCTGGCCAGCGGCGGCTTCAGTTCCACCGCACGCCTGGCCAAAAGCTCCGCGGACATGTGGACCCCGATCTTCCAGCAGAACAGCGAGAACGTGGTCAACGTCCTGGATGCCTATATCCGCAAACTCGAAGAGTTTAGACGGCATATCGCCGAGAAGGCCGAGAAGCCGCTGCATGACCTGATCAGCGACGCCAACCGCATCCGCCGCGTGCTCAACGGCTAGACGCCGCTGGGTGCGCCGCCGCGACCCGAATACCAGCCAGGCAGGAACCGCCACCATGGCCACCGAACTCAACATCGCTCCCCTCAGCTCCTGGGGCCTGCGCAGCATCCGCAAGCCGATCGTCATCGCGGGGCCGTGCAGCGCCGAGACTGAAGACCAGGTCATGAGCACGGCGCGCGGCGTCAAGGAACTTGGCGTCGAGATCTACCGCGCCGGCATCTGGAAGCCCCGTACCCGGCCCGGCTCATTCGAGGGGGTCGGTACGCCCGGCCTGCGCTGGCTGCAGCGCGTCAAGGCCGAAACCGGCCTGCTGACGATCATCGAAGTCGCGAATGTGAAGCACGTTTACGAGGCCCTGAAGGCCGGTATCGACCTCCTCTGGGTCGGCGCCCGCACCAGCGTCAACCCCTTCGCCATCCAGGAGATCGCGGATGCCTTGATCGGCGTCGACATCCCGGTACTGGTCAAGAATCCGATCAACCCGGACGTGGAGCTGTGGATCGGCGCCATCGAGCGCCTGAACAAGGCCGGAATCCACCGTATTGCGGCGCTGCACCGCGGCTTCTCGGGGGTTGAGAAATCAACCTTGCGGAACGAACCCCAGTGGCAGATCCCGATCGAGGTACGGCGGCGCCTGCCCAACCTGCCCATGTTCTGCGACCCCAGCCACATCGCCGGCCGCCGTGATCTGCTGCACGATATCGCACAGCGTGCGGTGAACCTCGACTTCAACGGCCTGATGGTCGAGTCCCATTGCGACCCCGATAGCGCCTGGAGCGACGCCGCCCAGCAGGTGACGCCGCAGGAACTGGGCAGCATCCTCCGCGCCCTTGTGCTGCGCGAGGCGAACAGTGTTGACTCCGACTACCAGCGCCATCTCAGCGAACTGCGCGAGGCGATCGACCAACTCGACGGTGACCTGCTGTCCATCCTGGCCCGCCGTATGGATGTCGTCGAGCACATCGGGCGGATCAAGAAAGAGAACGGCATTACCGTGCTGCAAGCAGGCCGCTGGGACCAGATCGTCAAGCGGGTTCACCAGCGGGGCACGGAGCACGGACTCAGCCAGAGCTTTGTCGATGTCATCTTCAAGGCGATTCACGAAGAGTCCATCGACAGGCAGCAGCACATCCTCGACAACCTCACCTGAGCCGCGACGCATCCAGCAGGCTCCCGCGGGACGGACCGCGACCCTGGCGTCCGCCACGGCGACGCCTAACGCAACTCCCCCCTGCCCTCGACCGCGTGGAACCTCAGGGCTGCTTGCCCCGGCGAGCGGGACTGCGCGGAAACACCTGGTCTTTGAGTGCCGCCGGAATTCGCGCTGCCAGCAGGGCCTCGCGCCGCTCACCCCCAGCGGCTTCAGCCACGCCCAGGTAAAGCTGCAACGGGGTGGCACGCATGATCGCGGCCAGACGACCGGAAGCCCCCTCGCTGGGCAGCACGTTGCTCGCCGTGGCCGGGGTTATCGATACCGTCATAACGACCAGGCACGGCACCAGCCACACCCCGAGAGCGCTGCACGCCAAGCCGCTGAGCCAGTCAAAGAACACGGGGAAGTCCACCGGTGCGTCGCGCACCGTCCAGCGATAGAGGGCGGCACCCGGCAAGGCGGCCAGCAGGAAGGCGATCCAGAACGACGCCGCGGCGATGGGGAACCCTTCCCAGGCCAGCGCCAGGCCCCCCACCCAGCCCTGCACCACGGGCCAGACGTGGAAGGCCGCGAACATGGCCCACAGCAGGTTCAGGCAGACGGCCAGGCGCGGCAGCGTGTGCAGATCCCAGACCACCTTCACCACCAGAACGCAAGCGAGCAGCAGAACCCCGCCAACGACCAGTTCATAGCGCATCATCATGGCTCAACTTCTTTCCGAAGTCAAACATATCCAGGGTCTTGACGATCTCATCGGGCGAGGTGATACCGTCCCATAGCAGGGCTGCGGCGAAGTCCGCGGCGGTCCCCAGCGCCGCCCTCTCGACGGCCTCCTGCAAGTCCCCGGTGGCCATATCATCGCGGACAACGGAGCGTACCGCGTTGTTCATCACCAGAACACGGTACACCCCGCGCCGACCGCGGTAGCCAGACTGCTCGCACAGTTTACACCCGGCCGGGCGATAGAAGACGTGGGTGGGGTCTGCGGGACGCGGTGCGATGCCCCAGAAACGCAACTCCGCCGCGTCCGGTACATAGGGCTCTCGGCACTCGGGGCACAGCAGGCGGATGAGGCGTTGACAGACGATCGCCTTCAGGCCGGTATTGATCATGTAGGCGCTCAGGCCGAGCTCCTTCAGTCGCCCGAACGCCGCCAGCACCGAGGTCGCATGGATCGTGGTGAACACCAGGTGCCCGGTCAGCGCCGCCTGGAAGGCCACATTCATCGCGTCGCGGTCCCGGATCTCGCCCACCAGAATGACGTCCGGATCATGCCGCATCGAGGCCTTCAGAGCGCTGGCGAAGGTGGTACCCAAGGCCGCGTTGAGGCTGATCTGCGTGGCGTGCTCAAGGCGGTACTCAACCGGGTCCTCGATGGTCAGAATGTTCCGCCCGGTTCCCTGAGTGCGCCGCAGTAACGCGTAGATAGTGGAGGTCTTACCTGACCCGGTGGGGCCGCACATGATGACCAATCCCGCCGTCTCCTTGGTCAGGTCCTGCGTCACCGCCGCCATGCCGGCCGGCATGCCCATCGAGGCCAGGTCCTCGCCGACTCCGCCGGCCCGCAGCAGCCGCACGACCAAGGTCTCGCCGGTGACCGCCCAAGCCCGCGCGACACGCAGATCGTAGGACTGGCTGCCCGACTCCAGATGGCAGGCCCCATCCTGAGTCTCCTGCATCTTGGCGAGATCCATGCCGGCGGCCATCTTGATCGCCGTCATCGCCTTGCGGCCGTAGTCCGCATCCAATATCTCCGGCGCGCGCAGGACCCCGTCGACGCGCATCGCCATCTTGACCCCTTTGGGCGACATGTCGAAATGCACATCGCTGGCGCCAGCCTTCACCGCTCGTGACATCACCAACTCCGCCAGCGCCAACCCAGACGCAAAGCGGCGCTTCGACGTGGCCACCAGGGGCTCGTTGTCCCAGGTGAAGAAACGGCAGGCCGGAACCCCAGGGTCGCTGAAGGTCGGGTCTTTGCGCCGCGGGAAGGCCCCCAGCCCAGCAAGCCCCCGGTGCCGAAGCACGATCGGGATGGCCAGCAGCGGCCCGAACAGGAACGTGGCGAGGTTCACCCACCGCTGCCGGTCACTGTCGTAGATCCCCGATATCCCCATGCGCCAAAGGCTGTACACCCACAGCCAGAACAGCGCGAACGCCAGGCCCAAGACGGCGGTAAAGTGCCCCCCAGAACCCGCATCGACGACTCCCGGTAACACGTTGTCCGCTGGCGCCGGAGAACCCTCCTCGTAGCGAAACCTGCGCCCGTGCATGGGGTGCTGCACGTACGACCGGTCAATCTGGTCCCAGCGCAAGCGGCGGACGGTACCATCGCGTGTGCGCACGTCCAGGCCCTTGGTGCTGCGCCCAACGACCTCGAACTCGGCCTCGCCACCGTTGTAGAGAGGAATGCGCTCCGCGCCCAGGCGCACACCCACGCCGCCCAGCACCAGCGCCAGCAAAACGCACCACCGCCGCAGCCCGCAGCCTAGGTGGCCAGCCCACACCCGCGAAAAACTGAGGCAGCGAGGTTGACAGGTACCAACCCTTCGTTTATTGTCATATAACATGATAATTCTTACACGTCTGTCAGCAGTTGTCATTAAGCTGCAGAGCAGGCCATAGACAGGGAAACAGGAGCCCGCGAACCATGATTCTGACACTCCGGGAACTGGCGCAGATGCTGCGCGTCAACGAGCGGACCATCTTACGGATGTTGAAAAGCGGGCAGTTGCAGGGCGCCAAGATCGGTGGGCAGTGGCGGTTCAACAGCAGCCAGATCGATGGGCTCTTCTTCCCCGGCGACGCACCCCGCGAGAACGCGGAGGAGATCCCACTGTCAGAGTTAACGCGCTCACATTTCGGCATCCCCATCAGCCGGGTTATGAGCGATACGCGCATGGTCTTGGCCCTCAGCGGCCGCGACACTGCCAGCGTGATCGAGGAACTGACCAACCCGCGCATGCTGAACCCCGTCCTTCTCGACGTCTCCGACCTGCGCCTGAAGTGCGTGGCTCGCGAGGAGCTCCTCAGCACGGGTGTGGGCCATGGCGTCGCCCTGCCGCACCCGCGTGACCCGGTAACCACGCTGCGGGCGCCGGCCGTCATCGTCTTCGGTCGCTCCGCCGAGGGCGTCGACTTCGGAGCTGCCGACGGCAAGCCTGTCCACCTCTTCTTCCTGATGTGCTCCCAGAGTATTGAGCTGCACCTCCACCTGATGGGGCGCATGGCACGGTTGCTGCGACAGAACGACTTTCTCGCGCAATGCATGACCTGCCCGACGCCCCAGGACGTCATGCGGCTGGTGATGGAGTCAGAGCGCGACGAGTTCCTGGCTCAAGGTTGACGCCCCCGCCGGCGGGGCCGGTCACTCACGTGGCGGTGTCGTCCCCGCCGTGGCTGCGGAACCCCACGCCGGTGGCATAGGGCGGATAGGTCGGGGGACGCCGCGTCGGCGTCTCCGACCGCCGGCACTTGGCAGCCTTGCGGGCGATGCGTTTCTCGTCAGCCGAGTAGCGCATGACGTCGATGTGCACGTTCCCCAGCAGTTCCTCCAGGCCCAATTTGTCAGCCATCTCCGCGCGCACGCGTTCCTTGAGCCCATCCTTCAGGTGACGCACGCTGGCCATGGGTACAGCATTGATGCGCAGGCGGATATCGGTAGTGCGCTTACGCCGCAACAGCACCACACCCAGCAACTCCACATCGCGGAACTCCGCTACGATCCGCTGCAGGAAGTCGCGAATCGCCGCCGCGCCAATGGTCAGATTGCCGCCCTCGTTCTCGATGCACATGGAGCGGCACGTCCGCCGGCGGTGCAGGACCATCCACACCAGCAGCACCAGCCCCAGCGGCAGGACCAGACCCAGCCCAAGCCCGCACAGAAAGCCCTCGCCGACAGCCCGCTCTGCGCAGATGCTCCGAAACGACATGAACCATCCGGTCACATCGGCCATCGTCAGCATATCCGACACTCCTTAGTATCTCCCGGCTCGGGCAGCACACCGACGGGAGCCCGCGTCACTCCGCCCTCAGCGGGCACCCACGTCATCGCCCTTGCGCGAGGGCGATGCGTCCTCCAGGTCATGCACCAACACATTGACCCGACTCACGTGCTTACCGGTGAACTCCTCAACGCGGAGCCGAACCACTTCCTGGACCGCCTGGGCCACATCGGGGATACGGACCCCAAAGCGAAACACCAGGGTGATGGAGATGTTGACCGCGTCCTCATCCAGGTCGATCACCATGCTGCTCTCGTAACTGCGCTTCGCGATCATCCCGGCGATGCCGCCGACGATGCTGCCGCTGGCGAAACGCACCACGCCATCGACCTCGAGGGTATACTTGCGCACCACCGCCGCGATCACGTTCTCGCTGATCTTAATAGCGCCGCCCTCGGCCTCTTCATCCATGAATAGATCATGGGTCCCCAGGACCTGAGACCGAAGGCGCTCGGCATCCTCCAGACGCTGGGCATCCACCATTCGCCCGCCGTTCATCGCTGTACCTCCTTATCCTCGACCGTTTGGCGCCAGCCCATCAGAGCGGCTCCGCCTCAAGCAGTTTCTCGATGTACCCCGTGTGGTACTCACCGCGCCGAACACCCTCATGGTGCAGCAGATGCACCGCAAAGTCGATCGTGGTCGAGACCCCTTCGATGGTAAACTCCTGCAGCGCCCGCACACAGCGCGCCAGCGCCTCCGGACGATCCTCGCCATGGACGATGAGCTTACCGATCATGCTGTCGTAAAATGGCGGAATCACATAGCCCGCATAGGCATGTGAATCCACCCGGACCCCAGGACCGCCAGGGGGATTATAGACCTCGATCCGGCCGGGGCTGGGCGCAAAGTTCCGCGCCGGGTTCTCGGCGTTGATGCGTACCTCGATGGCGTGGCCGCGCCAGCGGATGTCCTCCTGGCGGAAACGCAGGGGCTCACCCGCGGCGCAACGAATCTGCTCCTTGACCAGATCGATGCCCGTCACCATCTCGGTGACCGGATGCTCAACCTGGATACGCGTATTCATCTCCATGAAGTAGAACGAGCCGTCGGCGCTCAGCAGGAACTCGATCGTGCCCGCGGTGGCGTAGTCGACCGCGCGGGCCGCCTTCACGGCCGCCTCGCCCATGGCCCGACGCGTGCCCGCGTCCAGCGCGATGCAGGGCGACTCCTCGATGAGCTTCTGATGCCGGCGCTGGAGACTGCAGTCGCGCTCGCCCAAGTGGATGACGTTGCCATGTCGATCCGCCAGGATCTGGAACTCGACGTGCCGCGGCTGGACGATGAACTTCTCCATGTAGACGTCGCCGCAGGCGAAGGCCCGCTCTGCCTCGTTGCGGGCGGCGTGGTAGCTGCGTACCAGACTGCCATCATTGTGCACCACGCGCATGCCCTTACCGCCACCGCCCGCCACCGCCTTGATGATGACGGGGTAGTCCATCTCATGAGCCAGGCGCAGGGCGCTCGCTTCGTCGGCGATGATGCCCTCACTCCCGGGTGTCACCGGCACCCCGACCGCCTTCATGGTCTTGCGCGCTTCGGCCTTGTCGCCCATCCGGCGGATGGCCTCCGGACTGGGGCCGATGAAGGTGATGTTGCAGCTCCCGCAGACCTCGGCGAAGTGCGCGTTTTCAGCCAGGAAGCCGTAGCCCGGGTGAATGGCATCGACATCGCAGATCTCCGCCGCCGCGACGATCCGGTCGATGCGCAGGTAACTCTCCTTGGCAGGCCCCGGGCCGATGCAGACGGCCTCGTCGGCTTCCTGTACCGCCAACGTCCGCTCATCGGCCTCTGAGTACACCACCACACTGCTGATACCCATCTCGCGGCAGGCGCGCACCACCCGCAGCGCAATCTCCCCGCGGTTCGCTATCAGGATACGTGAAAACATGTCGTTCGCCCCACACAACACCAACCCGCGTCCCGCCGGCCCGCAGCCGTCACCACCCCCGACCCGCCGACGGGTCCTCGTTGCTCTTCCGCCGGCCCGTAGCCAGCGCCCTAGGCGGGCTCCAGCTCGAACAACGGCTGGCCGAACTCCACCGGAATGCCATTGTCAATCAGCATGCGGCGGATCACCCCGCTGGTTTCCGCCTTGACCTCGTTCATGACCTTCATCGCCTCGACGATGCAGACGACAGTCTCTGGCCCCACCTTGTCGCCAGGCCGCACGAAGGGCGCCGCCTCCGGGGACGGCGCGGAATAGAACGTTCCGACGATCGGCGAGGTAATGGTCGGGGCGGCGACGACCGCTGCCGCCGGCGCCACCGAACTCACCGTCGCCACCGGTAACGGCCCAGAGACGAGCGGCGCCGGAGCCGCCCCGACTTCCAGCAAGCGCCCGCGCCTCAGCAGCAGCTTGACGTCCGCGCTCTCGAAGCTGATCTCAGACAGCTCGTGCGTGCTCATCAACTGGGCAAGCTGGGAAATCTTGCGGATATCCATGGTGTCCCTCGTCCTTCCTCTGTTCATGCGTGCTCCCGCAACCACTGTGCCAGAGCCCGCAACGCCAGACCGTATCCCGCGATGCCGCAGCCACTGATCTGCCCGATGCAGACCGCAGCGGTCAACGAACGGTGACGGAAATCCTCGCGCGCATGGATGTTACTGATATGCACTTCCAGGCTGGGGATAGCGGTACCCTCAATGGCATCGCGCAAGGCCACGCTGGTGTGGGTGTAGGCGCCCGGGTTGATGACCAGCCCATCGATGCCTCCCATGGCCGCGCCGATCCAGTCCACCAGATCGCCCTCGTGATTGCTCTGCCGGCACTCCACTTCACAGTCGAGCTCCGTGGCCGTCCGCCGCACCAAGGCCTCAACGTCGGCGAGCGTCTGGCTCCCATAGATCTCGGGAGAGCGACGCCCCAGCAAATTCAGGTTCGGGCCGTTCAGAACTAGAATACGCAAACGTTGTTGCATCGAGCCATCCATCGCCTCAGCGTATGCATACAGGGCGAGGCCACCGCCGGGCACCGCCGTTCGGTACACTATAGCACAGCGTCGCGACACTGGCCAAGCCCACTATCCGGTGCTGACGCACATCACTCGCCGTCCCCCGCCGCCCGGAACCGCACCGGCACCACCACCGGACCAGGGGTCCGCAGGCCGGACGCCGAGAAGCGGCGACACAGTTCCGGCAGACGGACTGCGGCAGGCAGGGGCAGCGCTGCCGGGATCAGCGTAACCACGATCTCACCCGGTCGACAACTGAGATCGGCCTGGCACGACAGGGCGGCCTCGATCCAGGCTGAACGGACTCCCGCATCCTGAACCGCTCCAGACTCCAGCCAGGCCAGCAAGGCACTCAGCACCATGGCGCGACTGCTGCCCGGATACAGCGCCCAGGCCTCACTCGCTGCGGCCACGGCGGCAGGGAGATCCCCAGCCAGCAACAGCGACTGCGCCCGCCAGGCCTCGAAGGCGGAGCGGTGCGGCGCCCGCAGCAAGGCCCAACGGAAGGCCTCGGCGGCCTCGGCCGGCCGACCTCTCGTCAGGGCCGCCCGGCCGCACGTGGCCCACGGCTCGGGAGACAGGGGCAACGCCCGCCCCGCACGCACGGTCTCCCGCCCGAGTTCCTCAAGGGTGAACCGCTCCGCATTGTCTGCCAGGCCCCGGAAGGCGTGCTCCCCCGGCACCCGCCACCAGGCCAGCAGCGCCACCACGGCCAGGCCGGCGAGGAGCAGACGCTCGGCGCGCTGCAGAGGCCCCGCCTGAAGCCCGTCTGGCGGCCGACAGCAGAACAGCGGCAAGGCGGCGGCGATCATGACCGTGGGCGGAATCTGCAGGTCAAAATCCAGCAGCGCGTGCAGCCCCCAGGCAGCCAGGCCGGCCACCGCCGCCAGCGCCAGCGGGTCGTCAGCACCGCGCTGGGCGCTCCCGGGACCAAGGATAAACCACACTGGCAGGAGTACGCAAAGCAGCGCCGCCAGTCCGCCGAGGCCGCCGGCCTGCGACAGCATCTCCAGCACCATGTTGTGGGCCGCCCGCGTCTCCTCGGCACCGAACGGCTTGATCCGCAGGTACTGTGGGAAAAACTCGCCGAGTCCGACCCCAGTGAGCGGCTGGGCACAGAACATGACCAGCGCTGAACGGTAGTAGTCCACGCGGGCACTGGCCGATAGCAGATCGCGGCCGGAGTTCACCAGAAGCATCAGTCCCAGACCCCCCGCCAGCGCCGCCGCCAGCAACGGCCAGCGCCAACGCCGCAAGCGTGCCGAGCCCAGCACTGCCACCCCCACCCCACCCCCCAGAGCCAACTGCGCGGCCCGACTCTGGCTCAGCGCCAGAGCCCCGACCACGACGACACCGCCGAACGCCAGGAACAGCCGCTGCGAGAGGCGCCTGGGCTCGACCTGCCGCCCCGCCCGCCAGAGGAGCAGCAGCACCAGCGGTGCTGTCAGAATCAGGTGCGCCGCGTAGCTGTTGGGGTGGAAGAACGGCAGATGCACGCGCGTCTGCATGAACTTGCCCTGCATCGCCGCGCTCCACTCGCGCCCCTGCTCCCGCGCCTGTGCCGCCGCAAAGCGTCGCATCTCCGCGAAGCCCCACAGCCGCTGATGCCAACCGTTGAGGCCGCTCAACAACGTCCCCGCGGCCACCGCCACCAGCAGCCAGCGCCGGAAGTGCACGTCCTCAAGCGACACCAGCAGCGCGGCCGCCAGGAAGGCGCAGACACCGCCGAGATAGAGGGTAAAGGTTACGGCGTAGTCCCATTCCGTAGTCCGTATCAGACCCGGAAGGCAGGAGAGCAGCAGCGCCGACCAGGCCCAGAGCGCGACGCGCGCCGGGTGAGACACCGTCGACCGCCTGCACGCGAGCAAAGCCCAGAGCAGGCCGATCCCTGCCAGACCGCCCAGCAGAAACGGCGGCCACGCCCCGAAAAGCCACTCCAAAAGGCCCACCGGAAGCAGGGGGATATCGGCCGGACCGATGGCACTGCCGAACTTCAGCGGCGCCAGCAGGGCCAGACCGCACAGGTACCAGCGCAAGAGCACGACACTCCGGGCGCGGCGGCGAGGTACCGCTCCCGGCTGCACGGGGGAGGCCAGCACGCTGGGCCGGGTCGTCTGCCGTGACATGGAGCCCAAACCTGTCAACCCTGTGCGCCCCCCGGCGTCGACGCCGGCGACGACGCCGCGGCGCTGGCCGCAGACGCGGTTGCCGGAGCCGCAGCGACCGGGGCGGCCGCGTCCGGGGCGCCCTCGGAGTCGTCGCTGTCCGGCGCACCTCCCGCGGCGGCGCGGTCGTCCCGGCAGCGATCCGCACCGTTGTCCTCGGAACCGCTACCGCCAGGGGCCCGTCCCCCGCCGGCCGCCTCCGCCTTGGCACGGGCCTTGGCCGCGTCGTACAGCTCACGATAGTGCTCCACCTCGTAACCGAGGCAGCACTTCAGCCGACCACAAGCACCCGAGATGTTCGCGGGATTCAGCGATAGTCCCTGGATCTTGGCCATCTTCACGTTGATGCTGTTGAAGCGCTTTAGGAAGGTGCAGCAGCAGAACGCCCGACCGCAGGGACCGATGCCGCCCTGAATGGACGCTTCATCGCGGACTCCTACCTGGCGCAGTTCCACCCGCATGTGGAACTCCTGAGAGAGATCACGCAGCAGCTCGCGGAAGTCCACCCGGCCTTCGGCGCTGAACTGGAACACGGCCAGCCGGCGGTCGAACGAGCAGTGCGTCTCGATCAGCTTCATCTCCAAGCGATGGAACGTAATGCATTCGCGCGCCCGCGAATGCATCGTCCGGGAACGCTCATCATTCTCTGCGGCATGGATATCATCCTGTGGCGTCGCCCGCCGGATGATCTCGGGGGTGTGCTGGCCCTCGACATGCCGCCCGCGCGCCTGTTCCGCCCGGTTGCGTTCGAGTTCCGACACATCGATCGGTTGCGCCGCCAGACAACCCACCACCCGCGCGTAGTCCTGATAGCGATCGCAACGAACGATCACCCGGTCGTCCCGGTGCAGGTCAAGGGCAGCATCGCCCATGCATTCGTAGTCGAGCCCGGAGGCGACCGCAACCCGATAGAGGTACTTCATCAAGACGCTTATCCTTTTGCGCTGTCCCGCCACCGCTGCGGCCCGCTGCAGGCGGGACCCTGAAAAGACAAGGCGGCGGCGCGAGCCGCTACCATAGCCCGGAATTGCCGGTTTGGCAGGCCGCTTGCCGATGGCCTCGGCGTTCCCAGCACCGGAGCCCCGGCGCGCCGAGCTGGAAAGGGCAGCGCTGACAGCGCGCGGCCGGGACGGTCGGGCACATTGCCCGCGGGACGCTACATTACCGGGTCGTTACCAAGATAGGTCATAACTGCCGGCATCGACCGGCCCGGACTACGCAGCATGCTCTCCGATCGCGATTACATGCGCCCCGGCGACGCCGGGCGCCCCTGGCAACGGCCCCTCGGCTCCGTCATCAAGCCCCTCATCTGGGCCAACGTGCTCGTCTTCCTGGTCACGGGCCTCGGGCGACCCGGCGACGCCAGCACCTTCTCGGGAGGCTTCTTCGAACTGCTCCACCTGCACCCCTACTACATCCACCGCTGGGAGGTCTGGCGCCTCGGCACCTACATGTTCGTCCACGGCGGCCTGACACACCTCTTCTTCAACATGTGGGGGCTGCACCTGTTTGGCCGACTGGTGGAGGACCGCCTCGGGCCGCAACGCTTCCTGCGACTCTACTTCATCAGTGGCGTCCTGGGCGGTCTCGCCTGGCTGCTGGCCAACTGGTGGTCCCCCATCGTCGTCAGCCTCGACCCGCGCCTGCCCGCCGCCAGTATCGCCGCCCTGCAGCGCCTGGGCGCCGAGGTGGTTTCCTACCAGGGGGAGGTCATCGCCACCGGCTCCGCCTCCGCCTTTCTGAACATCGATGGCGTGCGGGTGGTCCAGGCCCTGGGCGGCGTGGTCGGGGCCAGCGGGGCCATCTTTGGGGTCATGATGGCCGCCGCGATGACGGCGCCGAACCTGCGCATCCTGTTGCTGCTGCCGCCGGTGCCCATGAAACTGAAGACCTTCGTCGCCCTCTATGCCCTCATCGAGGCCGGCATGGCCTGGACCTCGGCCACCGGGCACATGGGTTCCAAGATCGCCCATTTGGCTCATCTGGGGGGTTTGGCCGGCGCTTTCCTCTACATGAAGCACCTCGGCCACAGCAGTCCATGGGGCTTCTGCCGAAACCTCCTGGACGCCTGGCGCGGGCGCCGGACCCGGCGCCAGTTCCAGAAACTCATGGGCGGCGCGGCGGGCGGAGGCGGCCCAGCCTCGACCGAGGTCGACCGCATCCTCGACAAGATCGGCCACGAGGGCATGCAGAGCCTCACTGACGCCGAGCGGCAAACCCTGCAGGAAGCGGGGCGGCGTTTCCGCGACAACCGCAGCCGCTAGCCCGTCGACCCCAGGGTACCGCGGAAGCCCGCTGCCGTCCTGCCGTACGGCAGGAGACCGCGGACTCGCTGCCGCGATCCCTGGAACTGGCGGTTCGCACCCCGCACGCGCAGGGGTGCCTCCGCCGTATCCCTTTCTCCCGGCGCAGGCGACACCGCCACACAGGTTCTCAGCGGCTGGTCTGCGGTCCGTACAGCGTGGCGCTCAGGCGCAGCGTCGGCAGCGGCAGTTCCCGCTCCTCCAGGAAGCGCTGGACCAGGCTCGCGGCCGGTTCCAGCTCGCCGCCGGGGAGCCAGTAGATATCCTTGCCCTCCCGTTCCATCTTGCGGAACCAGACATCCTGTGCCCGGCAGAACTGGCGAATGCGCGCCAGTAGCGTCTCGCGCATCTGTGCGCGGCTGAGCTCCCCCTGCAGGTACAGTCCCACGCAGCGGTATTCGAGACCAAACCACGCCAGCCGGTCCCAGGACAGCCCGTCGGCGTGCAACGCCGCCACCTCCTCGACCAAGCCGGCTTCCAAGCGGGCATCAAGGCGGCGGGCAATGCGCGCATGCACCACGCTGCGGGCGTAGTAGGGACCCAACAGCAGCGCCCGCAGCGGCAGCGGTGTCAGCGACGGAGTGGCGGGCAAGTTCCGGCTGCGGGCGATCTCCACGGCGCGGAGCAAGCGCCGCCGTTGGCTGCTATCCACACGCTCTGCCAGATCGGGCGCCTCGCGCCGGAGCAGGACGAGCAGATCGGCATCGGTGGCACCCTCCAACTCGCGCCGCAGGGCGGGATCCGTAGCCGCGCCATCCAGGCCGTAGCCCTCGAGCAGGGCGTTGACATAGAGACCGCTACCCCCGACGACGATGGGCAACCGGCCGCGCGCGGCGATGGCCGCCAGCGCCGCGCGCGCTTCGGCAACGAACCGAAAGAGGTGATAGTCCTCCTGCGGCTCGGCGACGTCGATCAGGTGATGCGCCACGCGGTTCGCCCCGGCGCCGTACTCCGCGAGGTCCTTCCCCGTCCCCAGATCCAGCCGCCGGTAGACCTGCCGCGAGTCGGCGCTGACGATCTCGCCCCCGAACCGGCGCGCCAGGTCGACCGCCAGCGCCGTTTTGCCGGTGGCCGTCGGCCCGACCACAAACACGCAGCGTAGCGGCGCCGTGACCGCAACCGCCGGGACAGTACCCGTCGTGCCGGTCACGGCTGGGCCTCGGTGCCGGGCCCAGCCGGAGCGACGTCCGGTGCCGTCGGCAGCGCTTCTGCCGGGACCAGGCTGACCTCCACCGACGCTGGTGCCGTCGACTCGGCCACGGCCTCCGACTCGCGGCTCAGCCAGGTGCAGACCTGACGCCGGTAGCGTCCCGGGCTGGTGATGGCGCTCAGGTCGACGAAGGGGCACACGGACAGCTCATTCAGCTCGTCCATCGCCGCCTTCGGGCCGCGCAGCGTGACGGCGATCTCGGGCAACGGCCCCTCGACGCGCAGGCCGCTGGCGGGATCCACGAGCACCGCCAAGCGCACTCCGTGCAGGGTCCGAGGAGTGCTGTGGCGCCCGACGACCAAGTCCACCCGTACCGCCTCCGGCAGGCGTACCCCCAGGATCGGCGCCAGTTTGGCGGAGACGCTGAAATCCTGCACGATCGTGTCATCCAGAGGGATCGGTTCGGTGTTGACCGAGGTGATATCGAGCAACTCCCGGTGCGGTCCGCGCAAGATCACGGCATCGGGCGTGGCCGCAGCCCGGATGACCTCGTAACCATCCTTGAGGGCACCGGTAAAGCCGACCTTCACCGACACGTTGGGCTTGGTCACCAGACGATCGATGTACAGCTCGAGACGGTCGGGCGTAATGCCAATCACGCGCACACCCGGCGGCACACGCTTAACGTTGGCCTTGGAGGAGATGCCAACATCGTGGTAATACACCCCTTCATGGATGTCGGAGGGTACCTGAACCACGATCGAGACGTCCTGGCTGCTGACTTCCTCCAGCCGGCGCTGGCTGCCACGCAGCGACACGTCGACCGTCTTGGGAAGCTCGCGCAGGACCACGACGTTGGGGTCGTACTTGACGGTCACCGGAACATTCCGGAGCTCGACCTCTTTGTCCCGCACGTCCGACGACACCGAGCTCCAGATGAGAATCGCAAAGAACAGCGCTGCTGCCTTGCGCAGGAAGTCGCGGGTGATGAAGCCGGGAAGCCTTGGCCGCATGGGTCACGCCTCCCCGGCGGCCGGGGCCTCGGCCGCCGGCCGCGACGGCACCAGCCGGAACGAGGTGCCGAAGCGGCGGGTGGCGGGCTTCTTGACCAGGTAGTTGGTCAGGTGCCGCTTCAGCCGATCCCGGGCCACGCCCCGCGTCAGACGTCCGGAACGGGCCAGGCTAACCGCCCCGGACTCCTCGGAGACCACGATCACGACGGCGTCGGTCTCCTCGCAGAGGCCCACCCCGGCGCGATGGCGCGTGCCCAGCGTCTTCCCCAATTCCGGACTCTGCGACAGCGGGAAGATGCACCCGGCCGCCACCAGTTGGTCCCGGCGGATGATGACGCCGCCATCATGCAGCGGCGTGTTGGGGAAGAACACCGAACTGAGCAGCTTGCTGGACACCGCCGCGTCGATCGGCGTCCCGGTCTCGGCATAGCTGCGCAAGCCGATGGACTGCTCGATGGCAATCAGGGCCCCGATCCGCCGGTCGGCCAGAAAGTAGGTCGCATCCACCAGGGTGTTGACCAAGTCGACGCCGCGCGCCTCATTGCCATGGGCATGCAGGAAACCACGGCGCCGCCCCAGTTCGCTGAGGGCACGACGCACCTCCGGCTGGAACACGATCACCGTCGTGAAGGCCAGGACGGCCCACATGCGGCTGACCAGCCAGCCGATGACCTCCAGATCGAAGGCGCGGGACAGAATGCTCAACCCCAAGGCCAGGATGATGATCCCCGCCAGAATCGCCACCGCGCGGGTCTCGCGTACGAACTGCAACGCGAGGTAGATGAGCACCGCCAGGAGGCCGACCTCAGTGGCCACTTTTGCCCATTCGATGGCATGCTGAAGTAGGAATCCGAACATGGTTATGCACCACCCTGCGGCGCGCCGCGGCAGGCTCCGCAGCGCGCCCCGACACCAAGCCCCGACCAACACGTCTCACTAACCCCATCGGTAACCATCGGACTATACCACCATGGCCGCGCCTTGCCACGCCGCGGCGACACGGCTGGGCCCGTTGCATCGCCGCCCCCGGCGCGGTATTTTTGGGTCTCGGACTCGCATCCGGGCGCGGCCACCGGAGCACGCGGCAGGCTCAACGTCGTTCGTGCCTCAGCGCCCATGGCAGAAAGGGCTCGCCATGACGGGTACAGCGCAGCCTCCACACGGCGGCTCGGTACTGAGCACCCTCGCGTTGGGCCTCGCCCTCGTCGCGGCGGCCGCCGGGGCTGACCGCGCGCGGGCCGCCGACGCGGCGCCACCGCTGCGCGTGCTGATCTACAGTGGTCTGAATAACCATGACTGGCGCAGTACCACGCCGGTCCTCCGGGCGCTGCTCGCAGGCTGTCCGCGCTTCGGTCAGGTGGAGGTGATCGACGACCCCACCCGCCTCGACACAGCCACGCTGGCCGGGTACGACGTGATCGTCAGTAACTGGACCCCCTACCCCGACACTCGGCGCATCTGGTCGCCGGAAACCGAAGCGGCGTTCCTCGACTTTGTCCGCCAAGGCGGCGGCTTCGTCGTCATCCACGCGGCGGCGTGCACCTTCCAGGTCTGGCCAGATTTCCAGGAACTGATCGCGCTGACCTGGAAGGCAGACTACACGGCACACGGGGCCTACCACACGTTCAAGGTCGCGGTCGCGGACCCGCAGCACCCCATCGCCAGAGGGCTCACGGATTTCTACACGACAGACGAGCTCTACCACAACATGGTGCACCTTGCCGGGACGCCCCTGCAGGTCGTCTTCACGGCCTTCTCCGCCAAAGATCAGGGCGGCACCGGCAAAGACGAGCCGATGCTGGTCTGCACGAGTCTGGGCCAAGGCCGCGGCGTCAACCTCGTGCTGGGGCACGACGCTGGCGCCATGGGGGCCGGGTTCAAGACCTTGCTGCAACGCAGCGCGGAGTGGGCCGCGACCGGCGCTGTCACCATCCCGCCACCCGCGCTCTGGCCAGAAACCCCGGCGGCCATGGCGGCCGCGGGGGTCGACGCGGACACCGCCTTCGCCGCCCTGACGGCGTACCGTTACGGTGATGCGCGGCAGCCTTTGCATGACGTCGAGCAACTCGTCCGTTACGCCGACGGCCTGGCGGCCGCCGACCCGAGCGGCTACCGGCAGCGCCTGCTGGAGCGCCTGGCAGCACTCCTGACGTCAACCACCACCACCGCTGCCGCCAAGGTTTTCCTGTGTGCCCAGTTCGCCGTGCTGGCGACAGCGGACCAGGCCCTGCTTCTGCAACCCGTCCTCACGGACCCCGAGGTCGCGCCCGCAGCCCTCGACGCCCTGGCCCAGATCCCCGGTCCCGCCGTCGATCGCCTGCTGCGAGAGGCTGTGAAAGGCCTTCCGGGCGACCTCAGACTCAGCGCTGTTCACGCCCTCGGCCAGCGCCGCGACGACGGCGCCACCGAGGCCCTGGCGGCGCTGCTTCAGAGCGCGGACGAACCTCTGGCCGGCGCTGCGGCAAAGGCCCTGGGCGAGATCGGTTCGGAGGCCGCCGGAGCGGCGCTGCAGACGGCCCTGAGCACGGCCACGGGCGCCTTGCGGGCAGCCCTCGCGGACGCCTGCCTCGTCCAGGCGGAACACCTGCTGAACACCAACCGCGGGGGCCAGGCAACCGCGTGCTACACCCGGCTCAGCGGTCCTGACCAGGCCGACCCGATACGCATGGCGGCCCTGCGCGGCCTGACGTTGGCCGACCCCGCAGCGGGCACCGCGGCGGTCTGCGCCGCGCTGTGCAGCGGCGACCCCGCGCTCGAAAGTATGGCCATCCAATGCGTGCCGGAGGTTGCGGACGCGACCGCGACGGCAGCGTTCGCGGCGTGCCTGGGCAAGGTATCGACTCCCATGCAGGCGCTGCTGCTTGAGGCCCTCGCCAGGCGTGGCGACACGGCCGCCCGCGGCCCGGTGGAGGCCATGGCCACCAGCGCCGATCCTGCGGTTCGCCGTGCCGCCCTAGTGGCCCTCGGTGCCCTGGGGGATGAGACCACGGTGAGCCTGCTCCTAACCCAGGTCCTGACCAGCGCTGACACGGCCGACAGCGCCGCCGCACGCGACAGCCTCGTGCGCCTACGCAGCTCCCGTGCCAACCGGGCTCTGATCGACCTGCTGGCGTCGGGAAACGCTCGCGCCAAGGTCGAGATCATCCGCCTCCTCGCCGCGCGCCGCGCCGCGGACGCGCGGCCCGACCTGCAACGCCTGGCCGCTGACCCGGAAGCAGCAGTCCGCCTGGAGTCGTGGAAGGCCCTCGGCGCCTTGGCACGGGCGGACGACGCGGCGGCACTCCTGGATCTGCTGGAGCGCGCCCGCGACGACGAACGCGACGAGGCGGAGAAGACCGTGGGGACCGTGCTGCGCGGCCCGACCGGCGGCGACGTCCTGCTGCCGCGGCTCGAGGCCGCCGCCGCGCCGGCCGTCCGCGCCGCGCTCGTGCGGGTCGCCAGCAGCCTCGGCGACGACCGCCTGCTGCCCGCCCTGCGCCAGGCCCTGCAGTCCACCGATGCCAGCGTGCGCGATGCCGCGATCCGCGGCCTGGCGGCGTGGCCCTCAGCCGCACCCCTGGCGGACTTGGTTGGCCTGGCCGGCCACGCCACGGAGTCCGTACACCGCGTCCTGGCGCTGCGCGGCGCCATCCGGCTGTCGAGCCAGGCCGACGGGCGCAATCCCGAGCAGATGGTGCGGCTGGTCGGGGAACTGATGCAGTTGGCCGGAGCGGCCGCGGAGCGCAAGGCCGTGCTGGCCGAGCTCGGGCGCTGCCCGACCCTTGAGGCGCTGGAACTCGCCGGAAAGTACCTGGCCGACCCCGAGCTGGCGACCGAGGCCGGCGTCGCCATCACCCAGATTGCGGCGGCGCTCCGGGATAGCCACCGGGACCGGGTCCTGGAAGTCCTGGCACCGCTGCTGGCAGCGGACCGCGATCCCGCCGTCAGCGCCCGTGCCGGCAAACAGCTCCTGGACATCCTCAAGCCCGCCAACCTTGCTCTCGGCGCCAGCGCTGACAGTCCGGACAACGTCGACTCGGACGGGGCTTCGGGCGGCGACGCCGCGGCCATTGACGGCGATCCGAGGACCTACTGGGACGAGGTCAACGGCAGCGAGCAGTACCGCCTGCGTGTGACCTTCCCTGCCGCGCAGGAGGTGACGGCTGTCAACCTCCTCTGGCACCCGTACGAACAGCACCAGGCCAAGAACCTCGACGTCCTCTGCGATGGCAGGTTGGCAGCGCCGGTCCGCGACCGGCGCTGCCTCGACCACGAGATGTTCATTGCCCTGGCGCCCGTGCGCTGCACCACGGTGGAGTTAGTCATCCCTGGCCGCAACGGGCTGGTCAGCCCGGCGATCCACGAACTGCAGGTTTTCGGCCGCTTTGCGCCGGAATCGGCCACTACCGCCCCGCCGCGCAGCGCTGCAGCGCCGGCCTTCGCATGGCAGCAGACCCCGGCCGGGCTGGCCCTGCTCAACCACGGCCGAACCGTCTGGCAGTGCAACTACGCCGCCGACCTGGCCAAGCCATATTTCCACCCGCTGGCGTTGCTCGACGGAACCGTGCTCACGGCGCCGAGCCCGGCGGATCACCCGTGGCACCGGGCGCTGTGGTTCTCCTGGAAGCTGCTGAACGGCGTCAACTACTGGGAGGAAGACCCGGCGACGGGCCGAGCCCAGGGACTCACGGAGGTGGTCTCCGCCCAGGCGTGGCCTGGCCCGGATGGCGCGGCCCGGATCGCAATGACCCTCAGCTACCACCCTCCGAACGCGCCTCCCGTGCTGACGGAGAGCCGTCTCATCGCGATCGGTGCTCCTGACGCCAAGGGCGCCTACCGGCTGGACTGGCGCGGCACCTTCAGCGCCGGCGACCGCGACCTGCGGCTGGAGGGTGGCAGCGCCGGGGGCGGGTACGCCGGGCTCTCCGTCCGCGTCTCCCAAGCCTCCAGCGACTGGGTACTGATCGACAGCGAAGGTCGACGCGACGTCCCCACCGACAGCGATCCCGGCCAGGCCGCAGGGCTCGCCGCCAACACGCATGGCCAGCGGGCGCGTTGGGCGGATTTCGCCCTCGTTGACGAGGCCACGCAACAGCCCGGCGGCATCGCCATCCTCGATCACCCGACCAACCCGCGGCACCCTGCGCCATGGCACAACATCATGGCGGCCAAGGGGCACTTCGGCTATTTCAGCCCAGCGCTGCTCTGGAGCGAACCCTATACGCTGGCCGCGGGGCAGCAGTTCGCGCTGCGCTACCGCATCATCGTCCACCCCGGGCGCCTGGAACCGGAAGCCCTCGAGAGGGAGTGGCAGGAGTTCGCCGCACCGCCCTGAAGAAGGCACCCCGAGCGCCCCGGCCGCGACGGCGCAGGGCGCGCCCGTTGGAGGCTCCGGGGTTCGCCCGGGCTGTAGGAGATTGCCGATGACGACGACCATGGATCGGCGCCAGTTCCTGAGAACGACGGTCCGCACGGCCGCGGCAGCGGTTCCTTTGGTCCTTCCCGCAACCGCCTTCGGGCGCGCCGGCCGCATTGCGCCCAGTGAACGCATCGCGATGGGCTGCATCGGCGTCGGCACCATGGGCTTCGGCGATCTGAATTCCTTCATGAGTATCCCCGAGGTCCAGGTGGTGGCCGTCTGCGACGTCAACCGCGCCATGCGGGAGCGCGCCCAGCAGGCCGTCGACGCGCACTACGGCACGACGGGCTGTACGGCGTACAACGATTTCCGCGACCTCCTCGCCCGCGCCGACATCGATGCGGTGTGCATCGCCACCCTCGACTCCTGGCACGTGCCGCACGCCCTGGCGGCGGTGCGCGCCGGCAAGGACGTCTATCTCGAGAAGCCCATGGGGATGAGCATCGGTGAGACCAAGGTCCTGCGCGCCGCCGTGCAGCGCTACGGCCGTGTCTTCCAGCTCGGCACCCAGCAGCGCTCGAGTCAGGAGTTCCGCCACGCCTGCGAGATCGCCCGCAACGGCCGCCTGGGGAAGCTGCAGACGATCAAGGTCGGTGTGCACGCCGGGGCCGCCGAACGTTCCGGCCTCAAGACCTACGTGCCAGAACCCGTCCCTGACGGCCTCGACTACGAGCTCTGGCTGGGGCCGGCGCCCTGGGCGCCCTACACCACGGCGCGGCTGACCTACCCATACTGGTTCCACATCAGCGACTACTCGCTGGGGTATGTCTCCGGCTGGGGCATTCACCACATCGACATCGCCCAGTGGGGCAACGGCAGCGAGCTCACCGGCCCCGTCGAGGTCGAGGGCTCGGCACGCTTCCCCAACGACGACGTGTTGTGCGACAACCCGCTCAGTTGGGATACCCGTATGCAGTACGCCAACGGCGTCGAGTTGCGGTTCACCGGCGAAGGCCCGGGCTGTGCCGGCGTGCGCCAGGGCGTCACCTTCGAGGGCCCGGCGGGCCGGGTATGGGTCAACCGCGGCGCCATCGAGGCTGAACCGGCGTCACTGCTCAAGGAACGCTTTGGCCCGGAGGAGATCCACCTGCCGGTAAGCACCTTCCACCAGGCGAACTTCGTGGACTGCATCCGCACCCGGCAGCCGACCCTCTGCAACGTCGAGGTGGCCCTGCGCTCCGACACGGTCTGCCAACTCGCCTGGTGCGCTTTCCAACTGCAGCGGCGGCTGCGTTGGAGCCCGGAGCGCGAGGAGTTCGTCGGCGACGCGGATGCCAACCGCCGGCTGACACGGCCCCTGCGCGCGCCGTGGTCCCTATGACCGACCTGACCTCGAGTATCGCGGCTGGCACGGATGGAGCTCAGGAATGACCGCCGGTCATCCATGATCAGCTCCCTAGAATCACGGCTGGCTGCCATGGCCCCAGTGTTGGCACGGCCACGCGCACCTCGCCATCTCCCGGCAGAACTGCCAGCGGTACGGACCCCTGGGACGTAACCAGCGTGGCTTTCGTCGCCGTCGCCCGCACCCGTAACTCGAACGGTGCGGCGGCATCGAGGGTCGAGTTCAGCAGCACGACGGCGTAGCGGGCCCCATCGGCGCTCATGCGCACGAAGGGCGCCACACGCCGGAAATCGTCGATGCGCACGGGCATCCTGCCGTAGGCCAGCCAGTCGGCAAGCTCGGTCAACTGACTCCGCTTGCCCAGGGTCCCCAGCCGCCGCCAGGGAACATAGCTGCTCACCGCCACGCGCCCACCCAGGGGATTCTCGTACACACTCAGGCAGCAGCCGTGGTCGCGCCCGTCATAGCCGGTCAGCCGCGCGAGTTCCGCTGCGCCCGGCGACACCAGGTCCAACCCGCGCACATTATCGGCCGCGTCCATCAGCGCGTCGCGGTTGTCGCCGGCGAAACGCCCGTTGAGCGCGTGCGCCGTCAGGGTCTCGACCGCACCACCCAGCACCCGCTTGCCGGGACGGACGCCGGCGAGCTCGCCCAAGCCGCGGGCCCAGAGTACCTCAAGCGCGAGACTGTCCATGAGGACACCGCGGGCGAGCAGGGCGCGCAACTCCACGTCGGTGAACGCCTCGGCGATCCGGCCGGCCAGCAGGGCGCCGCAACTCGCGCAACCGGCGGGCGTCAGGGGCAGGCCCATTTCAACCAAGGCGTTGGGCTGCTGGATGTTGTACACGCCCCCCTCCCAGAACCAGCCCGAAGCGTCCACGGCGCGCTTGCCCATCAGGGCATTGTCGTCGGCCGGCCAGAACCCCAGGGCCGGCAGGCCAGCGACGTGCGCGACCAGCGACTCCCACGCCGGCCGTTCCGCCACGATGGCGGCCAGTAACGACTGGTAATCGTCAAGCGTGCCGGTGGCCGTTGACTTGAGCGCGTTGAAGGCGGCGCCATTGCAGCCCATCATCACCGCCAGGTAGACCTCGTTCAGCACGGTACGGTCGGCCTTGTCCAGCGCCACATAGGGGTAGTTCTCAAGCTCATACTGCACGTCGGTGACGGCCGGGGCGTAGTCACGCGTCTGCCGGCCGACATCGAACGCCTTGGCATAGATGCCGCGCGGCGAGTCATCCCAGTAGAAACCGTGGCCCGGGCGCCCTCTCACCGCGCCCAGCGCCGCCGTCCAGCGCTCGAGCGCGTGCCCACCGTGCGTCGAGTGGCTCGAACCGATGGTCATCAGACCCAGCTCGATGGTGGGATCCACCGCGCGCACGGCAACGCCGATGTCCGCGCAGAGGCTTTCGAGCGTGGTCGCGTTGAACTCAACCCAGGCGCGCCGCAGGGCGCTCTCAGCCGGGTTCTCCAGGCGTTTGACGAGTGCGGCGCGCTCGGCGCCGTGGCCGAAGCGCTCCAGGCAGAGCGGGCAGAAGCAGGGATAGGTCACACCGTGGTGGCTCTGGCGCAGGTCGTCGTCCACCCAGATGAAGTCGGGCTTGGCACGCGCGAAAAGCTGGTACTTGGCCTTGACGTGCTCGCGGAAGGGGACGCTGTTGGGGCACGGGCAGTGGGTGGCCTGCTGGCCATCATGCCCTACCGTAGGCGGCAGCCTGAACTCGGGCGACCACTCACCCACCGGATCACCGTGGCCCAGCGTACAGAGCACGTTGATACCCACCGAGCGGTAGCCGGCAGCGTGCGCCTCACGGATGCGCCGGGCCATCAGCTCGACGTCGCGCGCCATCTCGTCCATCGTCCCGAACCAACCCATCGCTTCGTTGGTGAAGAGACTCAACTCGTCGACCGCCGGGCGGTGCGCGGCGAGCAACGCCAGAAGCCGCCCCCACTGCGCGTCGGTCAACCACTGCGGAGAGCCAAGGCGGAACGAGAGCGTCATGGGGCGCCTTCCGGGCTCACACTGGCACTCTGGACGACGGGCGTCACTCATGGCGAGAACTCCTCCGTGAACGGGTTGGTCCGGGCCACGGGTGTCATTCCGTAACCCGGAGCGTTGGGAGCTATGGGGCCGGCTCGTAACCGAGCGCTTTGAGGTGTTGGGCGAAATCAGCGGGCAACTCGGCCAAGGGCCGGTCCAGATCGCGGGCGGCGTCGTTGAGCAGGTTACGCAGGAGCCGTTCGGCAACGGGGTGCGAGGTCGTTCCCGACAGATGGTCCCGGATGGCCAGCGAGTTGAGCACGAACCTGCCCTCGCCGAGCCGGTAGGCGCAGACCGTCAGACCGGAGGCGTAACCGATCGCGGTGTTGATCATTCCGCTCGCGATCTCCGCCGGAGCGTCCTGACCGGACCAGAAGGAGTTCCCCAGGATCTCCCGGTAGAACGAGTAGTCGAGGACACCCCTCGGTAACCCGGCGAAGACGGGATGGTTCCGCGCCCAGTCGTTGTTCTGATAGAGCCAGTCGTTGACGCTGATTAGGCTGCCCTTGTTCGGCAGCGGCAGCATGGCCGTCGGGTTCCCGTCCTTGGCGAAGACTTCCGGACTGAGGAAGACGGCCGCCGACCCCCTGGCGAGATGCCGCGCCAGTTCGGCGAAGTCGTTGCCAGCCGCGTTCCCCACGAGGATGACCTCGCGTTGGGTCTGGTTCGCGGCGAACGGCCCCGTTCCGATCCCTCTCGACGCCAGCCAGGCCGCAAGGCTCTGGTCATCGCCCCAGAGCGTGATGGCCGACGCCACCGCGGGCATGGCCGCCGAGTCGTCGACCCAGAACCCCGTCTCACCGCCCTCCGCCGCCGCGCCGCGCTCGAAGAAAGCGCAGAGACCGTACTTGCCGATCGGACCGTCGATCCGCACATCCTGCTTGAAAACAAGCTTGGCAAACGGCGGTTCCGGCCTGGCGCCCAGAGCGGGCACCTCGACCTCGAACGCCGTGTCAAGCGCCCGGTGGCCGTCCGGGCCGATGACCTGCACGCGAACCGGGTAGGTGCCGGGCCGGAGGATGTCCTCGTTCACGAGCACCACCTCGACCTGGACGCTCCCGCCTTTGTAGACCTGCAGCGGTTCGGCGAACACGGAGAAGCGGAGTGGCGCCCAGGCGTCGAACATGGCGTCGGACACTCCCGGCTTGGGCTCCCTGAACGAGGTGATCAGGCCTTCGGCAGCGAGGACCGTATCATGGCAGGCCGTCAGACTGTGGGCAACGACATTGGGGTTGGCGCGGATGGCGCTCGTCCCGATCCGCCTGCCCTCGGCCTCCAACGCGATGCACTGACGGAAGTAGGTCTCCATGTTGCCGAAGGTGTCGGCCAGGCCCCAGCGGTTCCAGTCGTTGGTAAACGCCGCCAACAAGCGCTCGAGCGCGGCCCGGTCGAAGGCGTAGGCGACGCCGACTTGGTCGTAGTGCCCCAGCAGGTGAACCAAGTTGTTGGCGCTGCCGAAGCCGTACTCGGAGATGAACAGCGGCTTTGTGCCCCCAGCGATGGTCCGCAGGGTGTTGATCACTCCCGCCGTATGCGGGCAAGGCTGGTAGGGATGCTTGTCCGCGAGCACATCCTCCCAGTCCTTGGAACCGGGGTTGCTGAGGCTCCCGAGGCTCTGCCGCTTGCCGTCGAACGCACCCCCGAACGCCGCGAACGTGGTCACCTCCGCGCGGTTCTCCGGCACGTAGCCGTACGCCCAGACTCCGTTCGGATTCTGGTTCGTGACCGACCACTCCGACTCGGCACTGTGGACCTTCCCATCGGGACCGGTAACGGTAAACTCGATGCCTGTCGTGTCGCTGTTGAAGCGCTCATCGCCCGACCCGGAAAGGAGATCAATGGTCTGCCCCTGCTGCAGGGCGACCGTGCCTGCGTAGGCGGTCTCATTGCCCCGGCCCGCAACGTTGATCGTGTCGGTGAACAGCCGCTCGCCCTTGGCGAAGAGGTGGATCGCGGCCGTCGCGATGGGGCCGGGAGCCGGCGGCCCGGCGATGCCTCTGAAGGCGCCCTTGACCTGATACTGACCAGCCACGGGAGCCGTGAAACGCAGCACCGCGGGCTCGCCGTTGGCACCGACATGCATGGCGATCAGGCCCGTGGGGAAGATCGTGCCATCGTGGTTGATGTCGGCCCCGCTCCGGTTGCAGGCGACAAAGGGCACCATCAGGCCCCGCCCGGCGGTCCACGCCTGCGGCAGCAGCACCTTCCCGGCCTCGACCGGGCCTTCGTCTATCTGGTTGTCAAACCGGCCGCTGTTCAGCATCACCACCCGCGTGTCGTCGAGGCTCTTGACGAAACCAAGCGCACCGACCGCCTCCTGAAAGACGGGGCCGTAAGCCGTCTCGTTAAGCAGTCCCCAGAAGGTCACGCAGGGATGGTTCCGGTCGCGCCGGATCATCCCCGCCGTGGCCCGCCTCCAGCGTTCGCCCAGCTTCGGCGAGGCCGACATGCACCAGGCGGCGTAGCTCTCGTCATACACCATCAGCCCGATCTCGTCGGCAAGGTCCATGATCGCGCGGTGGCCGAGACCCGAGATGCAGCGGGCGGTATTGAAGCCCATTACCTTCAGGTTGAGGAAGTCCTTCCGCACGAGGCTCAGATCGAACGGCGCCATGTACGTCGCCGGCACCTCGCCACCAAAGTGGGCGCTCTTGATGAAGATACGCTTCCCGTTCAGCCTGAAGTACCCGTCCTCGAAACGAAAATCGCGAAACCCGCAGGGGGTCGACCTTTCGTCGACGGCGCTCGCACTGCCGTAGCCGACTCTGGCCGTCACCCGGTAGAGGTACGGGTCGTTCAGGTCCCACAGCCGGACGTCGTTGACCTTGACGCTGATCGTCACCAGCGTATCGCCCGGGGGGAGGTCCTGGTCGCTGGTCTGCAGGTCCATCGTCTCGCCCCGCGCCGCGGTCGCGACCGCCACGACGACATGGCCAAGCACGGGCTGCTCGAGCGCGTTCCGCACGTTGACATCAACCTCGATGACGCCGCTCTTCCAGTTGGGTTTGACGTAGAGGTCCTCGACGCGGACGGGCGCGGTGATCAGGATTTCGGCCGAGTCCATGATCCCACCTGCGTTGTAGCTCGCGCCAGGCCCCCAGGTCACGGTCCGGTTCCTGCCGGGAGTCTGCCCGATGACGAATCCCTCGATGTCCTGGTCCGTGGGGTTGATCACCCTGACCGCGATGAGGGTCTGGGTATCCGGCCTGACCGCCGTGGTGATGTCAAGCTCAAACATGGTGTCGGCGGCCTCGTGGCTGCCGATGTACTGGCCATTGACGTAGACGTCGGCGTAGTAGTCGATGCTCCAGAAGCGCAGGATACAGCGGCCGTCCGGATGGGGGTTCTCGGCGATACTGATGGTCCGCCAATACCACGCCACGCCATGGTACTCGCCGAGGACCTCCTGCATCATCCCCGGAACCCTGATCGGCTTCGCGTCCGGCCGGGGAGCAGCGAACCACTTCTCCTGCTTGCCGGCGTTCGCAGGATCGGCAGCGACGACCCAGGCTTGCGCGCTGTCAAGAGAGATGATCCGCCCAATGGTCGGGGCTGCGCCAAGTGTGAGGCCGCTGCCGCTGAGCGCGGCGAGAACCGCAACAAGCCTTCGCATAGGTTGCTCTTACCTTCGCCTGACGTGCATGTCTCTCATTCGTAGCCGAACGCTTTGAGTTGCTGGCCAAAATCGGCAGGCAGTTCCGCCAGCGGCTGCGTCAGCTCGCGAGCGGCATGCCGGAGCAGGTTCAGCAGCAGCCGGTCCGCCGCCGGGTGGCGCCCCAGATTCTCGCGAATCAGCAGTGTGTTCAGGATGAACTGGCCAGCGCCGAGGGTGTGGACGGAGACCGTCAGACCGGCCGAATAACCCAGCGACGTGTTGATCGCGCCGGCCACCACTTCTGCGGGCACGTCCTGGCCCGTCCACGCGACATCGGAGATGATCTCACGGTAGAACGTGTAGTCCAGCAGTCCGCCGGCGGGAAGGCCAGCGAAAACCGGATGCGCTTTCGCCCATTCGTCCTTGTGGTAGAGCCAGGATGGCAAGGCGGTCAGGCTGCCCTTGTTCGCCAGGGGCAGCCAGCCACCGGGCTGGTCAGCCTTGGCAAAGACGGCGGGCGAGAGGAAGACGACCGCGGAGCCGCGGGCGAGGCGTTGTGCCAACACACGAAATGCCGCCGCGCCACCCGGCGCGGGCGGCGCGCCGGCCGCCAGGATCAGCTCCCGGCCCGTGGGCGCGGCCGCCGCCCACGGCCGCGTCCGCAAGCCGTGAGCCTTCAGCCACCCGGCCAGCTGGGCGTCGTCGCCCCAGAGCACGACCTCGTTCTCAAGCTTGGGCAACTCCGCCGGAGCCGCGACGTAGAACTCCGTCTCACCGCCGGCAGCGGCCGCGCCCCGCGCGAACGTCACCAGGAAACGGTACTGGCCCGGCGGGCCGTCGATGACCACATCCTCGGCGAAGGCCAGGCTGGCCAGCGGCGGCTCCGGCGTGCCCTTCGGGTCGGCAACGGTGACCGTGATCGCACGGTCGAAGACACGCGTCGCACCAGGCCCGACGACCTGCACCCGCGCCGGGTACTCTCCGGGCGGCAAACGATCCTCGTTGGCCAGCACGGCCTCCAGCCGGACGGGCATCCCGCGGTAGACGTTGACGGGCTCGGCGAACAGACACCAGCGCAGCGGCGACCAGCCGTCAACGATCGCGTCGACCGCCCCGGGTTTCAGCTCGCGAAACAGGGTGACAACCCCTTCCCCGGCATCGCCGCAGTCCGTAAACCCGGTCAGGCTGTGGCCGACCACGTTGGGATTGGCGCGAATCGCATTCAGCCCCAAGCGCCGTTGCTTGCCCATCTTGGCCACACACTGCGCCAGATAGTCTTCGGGACTGGCGAACGTGTCGTCCAGGTTCCAGCGCTGCCAATCAACCAGGAACTGGTCAAGGCGCTGCCGGTACCACTGGGCGTCCTCGAGGTGCTCCGCGCCGAGTTGCTCGAACTGCCGCGCCAACTGGACCAGGTCGATGCCGCTGCCGATGCCGTACTCCGAGATGAACACCGGCTTGCCGCCGTCGCTGACCGTGCGCAACTCGTTGATGATGCCGGCCGTATGCGGCACCCGCTTGTACGGATGCTGGTCGCTCAGAACGTCTTCCCAGACCTTCGAACCGGGGTTGCTCAGGGCGCCCCAGGAGCGCTTTGCGCCCACGACCTCACCCTTGCTGAAGGCCTGGAAGCTGGCCACGCCAGGCGCCTCGCCGACCGCGAACCAGCCATAGCTCCAGACGCCTTGCGGGTTCTTCTCGATCGAGAACTCGCGGGCCGCGTCGAGGGCCATGCCAGTCCCGGCACGGATCGTAGCGGCGATCGCCGTGGTATCGCCGCCATACTGCCCGTTGCCCCAGCCGACGGCAAAGTCGATGGTCTCGCCAGCCTGGACCGCTACCGCCTTCTCCCAGGCCGCCTCGTTGCCTTGCCCCTGCAGATTGATCAGGCCGTCAAACAGCGACGTGCCCTGGTGGAGCACATGCACGTCGGTGGTCGCGCGCTGGGCGATGCCGCTGAAGGTTGCGGAGACGAGGACCTCGCCGGCCGCCGGCGCGGTCCAGCGCAGCACGGCGACCTCGCCCTTGGGGCCAGGGTGGAGTGCGAGCCGGCCGGGCTCCCAGGTGACGCCGAGGGCCTGAATGGACCGCTGGGTGCGGTTGTAGGTGACGTTCGGTTCCAGGCCAGCGTCGCCTTTCCAGATCGCGATGCCCGCCAGGCCTCCACCCCCGTCGACGAAGGTGAACAGGCCACTGTTGAGCATCACCATGCGGGTGTCGTCCAGCGCCCGCACCAGCGGCAACGTGTCGATCGCGTGCCGGAACACGGGCCCATCGGCCGTCTCGTTGAGCAGGCCCCACATCACCACGCTCGGGTGATTCCGATCACGTCCGATCATCTCCGTGATGGCGCGGTCGAAGCGTTCGGCCATCTGCGGCGAAGGCTGCAGCAGCCAGCCCGCGTAGCACTCCTCGTAGGCCAGCAAGCCCACCTCGTCGCAGAGGTCGAGTTGATAGCGCGTCGGCACGGCGCAGAAGAAGCGGATCGCGTTGAAGCCCATCGCCTTGGACAGGAGGACATCGCGGCGGGCCAGATCCGGATCGTGAGGCCAGTGCTGCCCCAGCGGATAGTGCGTGGCGGTGTGGGACGATCTCAGGAAGAGCCGCTTGCCGTTGAGTCGGAAAGCGCCGTCCTGGAAGCGGAAGTCGCGGAAACCGCAGCGGCTGGAGCGCTCGTCGGCAGCGGCGGCGGCGGACTGCACCCGCGCCGTGACCCGGTACAGATACGGATCGTTCAGTTCCCAGAGCCGCCGCTGGTTCACCGACAGGGTGGTCTCGATGAGCGCCGCGCCGGGCGGCAGCTCGCGATCCACACGGACGGTCTGCAGGGTTTCGCCCACTGACGCCGAAGCAACCGCGAACGCAAACTGGGCCGGGATCGCCGTGGGCAGCGTGTTGCGGGCCGTGGCGCGGATGGCAATGACGCCGGTCCGCGGATCGGGGCTCAGATGCAGATCCGTCAGATAGACCGCCGGAACCAGGAGCAGTTCGACGGAATCCACGATGCCACCGTCATTGTACAAGGCGCCCGGCCCGAACGGGACCACCTTGCAGCGCCGGGGGACCTCGCTGAGCACGATGCCATCAATCGACTCATTCGTGGGATTGAGGACGCGCACCGCCAGACGGTTCCTCTGGCCGGGCTTGATGGCGTCGGTCACGTCCAGAACGAAGACCCCTTCGCCCCCTTCGTGCCCACCCACTTTCACTCCGTTGAGCCAGACCTCGGCCAGGTAGTCGACCTGCCAGAAGCGCAGGAGGGAGCGCCCGCCCGGATGTGGGTTCACCGGCGCGTCAAGGTCATGCCAGTACCACACCACGCCGTGATAGGCTGGAAAGGTCGCCTGGATGATCCATGGCACCCGGGTGGGTTTCGCCTCGGGACGGGCCGCCTGGTACCATTGCTGCTCCCGACCGACGTTCTGCGGGTCCGTGGCCAGTTGCCAGTCGGTGCCGTCCAGGGACACGACCGAGCTCGACGTCTGGCCGAACGCCAAACCGCCAAGCGCTGTCAGGATGCCGCCAACCGCAAAGCCGACGGTCGCCGGAAAACGTGGAGTCGCCATGGTCTTGCTCTCCTGCTGTGCGGGCCTCAACGACCTCCTGCGAAACCAGAAACTCGCTGGGTGCAGAGCCCCCCTGGACGCTCGCGCTCCAGCGGCGGTCCGCTGACAGCCGTCATTCAGGGCGCGACGGTGGCGGCGGCCTGCATGACGCCCTTGAGGTCGTAGAACTCATCATCGGCGAAGCACGGGAAGGTGTGCTCGTAAGGCACGCCGAAGTCAGCCAGATCATCGGTCAGGTGGGCGCCGGGAACTCGGCAGGCCTCGTACATATCATCCGGTGGCAGCAGATCGCCAGACTCGTTGAGCGGGGCGCCCATGTCCACGCCGCTGGCACTCAGTGTGTGCGACATGGCCCGGGTGCCCCCGTGCCCTCGACCGATCACCGTGATCAGCATACGCCCCTTTATCAATGATCACCGCCGCCAATGAGCCTGCGCCCATGGTTGACAGCGGGGAACGGCCATCATCAGAACGACCCCGCAGCATACCATCGGTCCACGGCTTTTCTAGGCCAGCGCCGCCGATCCGGCGCGCAGGCCGATGCCGGGGCGACGTCCGTAGTCAGGAGCCCCGCCTTCAGCGGAACCCGCATCCCGCGGCAGCGGCCCAGCCTTCACCACGTGTCGGCAGAAGCACCCTCCACTATCTTGTAGAGGGCGTGGGTACGGCTGGTGTTACCGCCGATACCACCGGTTGCGTCGTGGCGCCCGACCAGACGTGCCTCTGGGCACTGGTATACCCAGACGGTGGCCGAACTCTTCCCATCCACCGCCGAACCGCCCATGGTGGCCCGCGTCACCGTCGTACTCCACTCGGCCATGAACACGGCGAAGGGTTGCTTGGTATCGGGAGCCCGGCCCCCGTTGCGCCGTGTGTCCATACCGCCAGGTCTTGATCAGCGCGGCGGTCGCTGTGGCGCTTCGCAGTTTGGTTGCGGCTACCGGCTGCTCTATGGCTGGTATCCGATCGTTTCCAGCAGCTTGTCGAGATCGGCGGACGGCATGTCCATCAGGGGCTTGCCCAACTCGCTGCCGGCGTGGTTGAGCAGATTGCGCAGGAGGCGCTCGGCGACGGGGTCGCTGCCCAGGTTTTCGCGAATCCGCAGGGTGTTGAGGGTGAAGCGGCCGGCGCCGAGGCGGTAGGTGGCCAGCAAGAGGCCGGACTGGTAGCCGAACTGCGCCCGGATGCCGCCACAGAGCAGTTCCGCCGGCGCCTCCAGGCCGCACCAGGCCCAGCCGCCCTGGGGGATCAGGTTGCGGTAGACCGAGTAGTCGAGCACGCCGCCGGCAGGCAGCCCGGCAAAGACCGGGTGGCGCGGGGCGAAGGTGTCGCCGCGATAGTAGCCGCCGCAGAAGTCGAGCGCCCCCAGCGTCCCCTTGTTGACGCAGGGCACCAGAGCCGTGGGACGGTCGCCGAGGGTGAACACCGCCGGCGACAGGAAGATGGCCGTGGCCCCGCGGGCCAGGCGCTGGGCCAGGTCGCGGAAGGCGGCGACGTCGCCGCCGCCGTTACCCACCAGGATCACCTCACGCCGGTCGGCCGCCGCCACGGCGTAGGGGCGGGTAGCAATGCCGTGCTCGGCAAGCCACTGAGACAGCCCTTCATCCCGGCCCCAGAGCGTGACTGCGGGCGCCACCGGCGGCATCTCGGCCGGATCGAATACGCGGAAGTGAATCTCCTCGCCGCTGGCCGCTGCGCCACGCTCGAACTGGACCACGAAGGCATACTCGCCGGCGACGCCGCTGATCGGCAACTCACGCGCAAACACCCCGCGCACCAGCGGCGCTTCCCCCGCCGCCTGCGGGTCGGCGACATCGACGCTGATGGCCTCTTCAAACACCCGGCCACCATCCGGCGCCAGCACCGCGACGCGTACCGGGTAGGTTCCCGGCCGCAGCGCATCGAGATTGGAGAGGACCGCCTCCAGCTTCAGCGTCCCGCCGCGGTAGACCGCGGCCGGTTCGGCGAACAGGCACCAGCGCAGCGGCGCCGTGAGATCGGCCTGCAAGTCCACCACGCCGGGTTTGTACTCGCGGAAGGAGTTGAGCAACCCAATGCCGTTGAAGTCGGAATCGGGCAGCGCGCAGAAGTAGCTGCCCGCCAGGTAGGGATTGGCCCGCAACGCGTTGCCGGTTTCGCGGCGGAGCCTGACCATGTTCCGCTCGCTGTCGCTGAAGTAATCCTCGGGGCGCGGCCAGATACGGCCGAGGTCCCACGTCTGCCAGTCGGCGAGGAACTGCTCGAGTTTGTCGCGGTAGTAGCGCGCATCGTCGGCGGACTCGGCGCCCATCTGTTCGTAGTGCCGGGCAAAGCGGGGGAGGTTGACCGCACAGCCGGTGCCGATCTCGGTGATCATGATCTTGCGGCCGTTGGCGCGGGCGCCCAGGGTCCGCATGCGCTCGATCTCCACAGCCGTATGCGGTACCGGTTGGTAGGGATGGATATCGGCCTTGATCTCGGCTTGCCCGCCGCTCATGGCGTGGCTGGTGACGGGGCCATCCGGCCGCTCGTTCCCCAGCAGATACTCCCAACCGGTCGACCCAGGGTTGCTCACCGAGCCCTGCGCCAACTGCATGTCAAAGCCGCCGCTGTTAAGCCACACGACGCGGGTGTCGTCGAGGTACTTCACCAGTGGCAGGCTCTCGACGGCATGCTGGAACTGCGGGCCAGCGCTGATCTCATTAAGCAGGCACCAGATGACGATGCTGGGGTGGTTGCGGTCACGGCGCAGCACGCCGGCGAGCGAGGCGTCAAAGCGGCCGGGCATCTCCGGCGTGTCGGCCATCTGGATGGCGCCGTAGTGTTCCTGTTGGACCAGGATTCCCATCTCGTCGAAGAGATCGAGATCGCGGGCCCGCAGGCCGCCCCAGATGATGCGACAGGTGTTCAGCCCCATGGCCTTGTACGCCTGCAGGTCGCGCCGCAGGGTGTCGACGCGCGGCGACAGGCGAAAGCCGACCGGGTAGTGCGGCAGAATCAGCGCTCCCTGCAGATAGAGCCGCCGACCATTCAGCCGGAAGGCATCGTTCTGATAGCGGAAATCGCGGAAGCCGCAGCGTGTGGAGCGCTCGTCGCAGGAGGGTGAATTGGTGAGCGCAGCCTGCGCGGTCACGCGGTACAGAAACGGGTCTTCCAGGTTCCACAGGCGCGGCTGAGCAACCTGTACGTGGCCGCGTACCAGCGTGTCGCCGGACCGGAGTTCGCGGTCGAAGGTGAGGCCGTCGAGGGTCTCGCCACCGCTGGCCGGGCCGATCGTCAAGCGCAGGGTGGTGCGGAGGGGCCCGGGCGCAGCGTTGCGCAGGTTAGCCTCGATCTCGACGCGGCCGCTCCGCCAGTCCGGCTTCACGTAGAGGTTCTCGATACGGACCGCAGGCGCGCTCAGCAGCTCCACGGAGTCCACGATCCCGCCGACGCTGTAGGTCGTGCCGGGGGTGACCGGGTAGGTCCGACAACTGCGCGGCGTAGCGGCCAGGGCGATCCCGTCGATAGGCTCGTGGGTAGGACTGACCACACGCACCGCCAGAAGATTGGCGGCGCCGGGGCGGAGCGCCGCCGTCACGTCCAATTCAAACGGGTCCTCGGCGCCTTCATGGCCGCCCACCGGCGTGCCATTGAGCCAGACCTCGGCCAGGTAGTCCACCGCCGCGAAGCGGAGGATGGTGCGACCCTCCGCATGTGGGTTGGCCGGCGCCGCGAACTCCCGCCAGTACCACGCGACGCCGTGGTAATCGGGGAACACGTCCTGGATGATCCAGGGCACTTTGGTCGGCTTGGCCGCGGGCCGCGCAGCGCTGGCCCAGCCGTCCTGCCGACCCACGTTCTGCGGGTCCACGGCGAGCTGCCAGCCGTCGCCATCCAGCGACAGCACCCGCGTCGGCGCGCTGGTCGCGGCGCCAGGCGATGTCGGCCCGCGGTCGGGCGCCGGCGTGGCAGCGGCACTCGCGGCCAGCACCTCCTCGCGGCCGACCCGCACGGCAAAGGAGCACGAACTCGGCGGCAGCGCCCGGCGCACCCCGCCCGCCAGCAACGTGGGTGTTACCGTCAGCCGGTAGTACCCCTCGCCCAACGCCAACTGGACCTTCGCCTTGAACCCGTCCTTGGCACTGAGGCTCACCGGCGCGAGCGACTCCACCCTCCCCGTGAGATCGACACACTGGAGGCTGGCCGTGATGAGTTCGACGGCTTGCGGCACCTCCGGCCCGGCATAGCCGAGCTCGACCTCAGGCGGGTGCTCCCGATCGAAGACGCGGGAAGCGACGCCGGGGCGGACGGTCAGCCCGAAGTTGCCGACGATCGTCTCCAGGCGGTCCTCGGCAGCTATCTCCTCGCGAAACTCGCTGAGCGCCTGACGGTGGACGCGGAACCTGCCGACCTGGCCGCGGAAGCAGCGCGTGTCCATCCCCAGCGATTGGCCAATGCGGAAGGGCTGCGGCGAGGCTGCCATCGGCGCCGAGTCGCGCGCCGCCCCCAGCAGGATGCCGTTCACATAGAGGCGCAGCTCGGCAGCGCTCTTCACCACCGCCACGTGCTGCCAGCGCTCGGCCACGAGTCTGACCGGCGGCGTCGAGACCCAGCGACCCTCCCCTGCCCCATAGTGGGCCGCAAACTGGTTGGTGTTGCCCCCTGCCTGTTCCAGGGCAATGCCCAAGGCACCATGGTAGTGATTGCCGAAGAGGTCGGCGCACGGGTTCTGTTTGGCCTCCGGCTTGACCCAGCACTCGATGGTGAACTCCCGTGCCAAGTCCACGGGCCAGAGACCGCAATCGACGAAATCGTGCTCCCCGTCAAGAACGATGCTCGAACCGGTCTTGCCGGGCGCGAAGGCGGGCTTACCATGCAGAGTCCCATCACGGCCACTGCCGGAGATATCCCTGGCGTCACCGTCGAACGGGTAGTCCGCCACCACAACGCTGCCGCCCGGGGCCGGCGCGTCGGCCGCGAACACCTGGCTGCCGAGCGAACACAGAACGCAAAGCACATGCTGAACTCTCATGCTACATCCTTCCATCCGCTTGGGTCGGAGACGAACCCCCATAGCCGCTGACTAGACTAACGGATCTCAATCGTAGAGATTCCCATAGAGCCCCAGGCGGAAGGCGGGCTCGCGGAGCAGCACGGCCTGCAGGAACGTGTAACTATAGGTCAGGTGCCCCTCATAGCCGCACGGGGTGCCCTCCCAGGTATAGAACTCGCCGCCGCCGCCAATCCCGTTCTGAAATCCACCGCCGTTCTCATGGACGCCCGCCCATTGTCGCTGCAGCATGGCGGCCAGCATGCGGTCAGCGCGGTCGCCGAGGCCGGCCATGTGGGAGGCGACCAGAAAGTGGAACGTGTCCGAGACGCAGCACCCGCCATTCAGGTAGTGCTTGAACGCATGGGCCGCTACCGTGCGGTCGCCGCCTGGCCCGAAGTGGTAGTCGCCGGGCTTAATCGGCAGGAGCGTGACGGGGGTGCCGAGGTCAGAGCGGGCGAACCCCACCTCATCGATCTTCGCCCAGAGTTTTTCCAGCATCGGTCGGCCCGCCGCGGGAGAAAGCAGCCCGCATTTCACCGCATAGCCGGTGACCCACGGGGAGGCATAGTCGTGCAACACGCCGTCGCGGCTGCGCCACCAACCGAGCCAGCCGGTTTCCGGGTTGTAGAAGCACGGTCGGAATGCGGCCTGGAGCTTGGCGGCCCGCTCGCGCCAATGGGCGGCCCGCTCCGGGTGGCCGAGGGCCGCCGCCATCTCCGCCAGGCCGCGCCAGGCGCGATAAACCTGGATGTTGATGAAGGCGTCCTTGTGGCCCGCGTTGACGCAGTCGTTGGCGCTGGAACCGGAACCGAACTCCATCGCGAAGGTCCCCTCGTTGCCGCTGTTGGGAGATTCCACCAGGCCGTCGCCATCGGTGTCGTGGCGCTCAAGGAATCCGGCCAGCTTCTCCAACACCTCCCAGCGCGTGACGAGCCAACGGTTGTTGCCATCCGTCCGCCACACATTCCAGGCTCCGGTCAGCGTGCCCGTGATGCCATCGAACATCTGGATATGGTCGTGGTAGCACGGCACGACCCCGTCGGTCTCCGCGGAAACCATCACCGTGGAATTTCCGAGCGCCGCGATCTCCGCCTCGCTGCGGATGAGCTTCAGGCGCGGGTGGGTCGCCACCATCGGAAACTCCCGGATCAGGAAGAAGTCCACCGTCCGGCGCAGCGCTTCGTTGAGCTCGATTCCCTTCGGCAAAGCCGGCGAGAGGAGCACCGCGTCGCCCCAGTAGGCCATCAGTCCGCTCACCAGATCGCTCAGCACGTTGTTGGCATACAGGCCGGGCGGGGCCGAGACGGTGCTGGAGGCGTCTCCCCACGGCGCGGTCGCCTGCAACACGTTGAGCCAACCGCGCCGGACGGCTGGCCAAAGCGCGATGTCTTTCAAGCCCTCCGGCGGCGGAAGCTGCACGGGCTCGACGCTCCAGGCCACCGTCTTGCCGGAGGTCGCCTTCGAAATCAGCGACAGGTCGAGGGTGTTGTTGCGGGTACCCATGCCATCCCGCATTCCCTGAATCCGGGCGAGGCCGGCATCGGCGGGCGTGACCTTGACCAGCACCAGCCCGAGATCGGGGGCGTTGAGCAGAAATGGCGGGCGCACCGTGCCGTCCTTATCCCACTGCCCGCCGAGAATCGTGACGGCGCAAAGCGCGGGCCGCAGCGGCAGCCACAGTTCGACCTCGTCCTTCGATTCCGCCGGAGTGGCGACGGTGAGCGTGAGCCCGCCAGCGGGCACTCCCGCTTCCCATTCCAGCGCCGCGCCCGCGTAGTCCACCTTCACTCGGGCGGGCGCGGACGCCACGACCTTGCCGTCCGCGAGCAGCCGCTGGCTCGCCGCTGCACCGGTGCGAACCGCCGCCGGTTCGCGCAGCAGGTTCAGCCTCTCGCGTCCGCCGCCTTCGGTATCCACGCCCAGATGGACCAAGGCGCCGCTTACGGCATCAAAATCAACGCGCAGGGCCGAGACATCGCCGGGCGGGCCCTGGCGGTATAGCCCCGCAAAGGGGCCTTCCGCAATCGGGCGCGGCACGGTCGCCGCCGGCCAGCGGCGCTCGGCGCGCAGGGAGAGCGGGGGGATGCCCGCTTCGCAGGCGATCTGGACCTCATACAGATGAACGGCGACCTGGCCGTTCTGTGCGCCCTCCAGGTTGAACGAGACCGCCAGGTTTTTCCCGACCGCGTCGGCAGCCAGGGTCCAGGTTCTCTCTTGCCACTCGCCGACATACTCGCGTGGCACGGTGATTCGCCTCGACCCCGCATTCACAAACCCCTCGCCAGCTCCATGCGTCACCAGATTTACCGTCATCACGGGGAATCCCCACCCGGAGAGCGGATCCATCGAGCCGATCCTGACCTTGACGGTGTACCGCAGCGTGTCCGCGCTGATGGCATGCGCTGGCACGGTCTGGTAGAGATAGGTGCCCGGGGTGGTGGAATAAACCATGCCGGGCGTGTCATTGCCCCAGCCATTTGCCGTCCACCCGGCAAGGCCTTGCGCAAAACTGGCGTTGTCAAGCATCAGGTTCTCCGCCCGCACAAAGGTGGCGAGACAAAGCGCGGCGCCCAAACCGCAGAGAAGGGATGTTGATCTGTTGTTCGTCATGTGAGGATTCATGGCGCCGGTCGGGCCACGGCCGTCCGCAGCAGCGGGGCCAGCGTGGGATACCGACACTGGAGGCGTGCCTGGAATTGCCAGCCTCCGCGGTCGTTCGCCACCCTGACCAGGAAGTGGTTCCAGCCCTGTTCCAGGGGCAGCCCCGTGAGCTTGTATTGCTCCGCTTGCAGCGGATTCTTGCCGCGGTTCTCCAGGACGGGCTTGCGGTTGAGCCAGACTTTCGCGCCGTCGTCACTTCCGGCGAGAAGCTCCACCTTCGCGCCCTGTGAATGATCGAGGAGGACGCCGCCCTCCATGAGGTTGTCCGAGCGCGGGCTGAAGAGCCAGAAGCTGAGGAAGGCGGCCTTGTTCCTCGCCTCGGCGTCGTTCTCCAGACGGTTGAGTTCAAAGACCCCGGCCGGGGACGCCTGCATCTCCCGCCACGAACTGCCGCCTGCGGCAGCGCCGGGCTGCGGATCGCGGCACTCCTCGTTGCCGAGGAATTCCTTGTCGAGCGCCTCCTCGTAGCTGGATCCCGTGAAGGGGCCGGCCACCAGCACCCGCGTGACGCCGCCCTTGGCATCCAGGATCCCACCGGAGATCGCCTCAGGCTCCAGCAGGCGAACGCCCAGCCCAATGAAAAGAGCCCGGAAGAACTCGACATGGCCCGGGGTGGGTGCGGCGGACTCCAGGCTGCTCACGAGGAGGCGGCCCTTGCCGGCGGGGACCTCCACCAGGGCCGCGGCGGGCGGCTTCGCCTCGCGCTCCGAGCGGACCGCGGCAGCGACCTTGAGCGGTTCCTGACGGTCGCGCCAGAGCTCCCAGTTGATGTCCGCCGCACGCAGCACCGTGCGGCCCTTCTCAACCAGCGGCCCCGCGAGCCCCTGTTTCATGATCGTCCTTCCTTCAGCAGCTTCGCTGAAATAGCACCGGCTGGGACGCAGCGCGGCGGCAAGCGCGTCGTGACCGTCCGGCAAGAGCGAACTGGCGGAGCGGGGGGAGAGGCGCACCGCCTCAGGCAACAGCGCGTTGGCAGTGGCGAGCGTTTCCGGGGTCAGGCCCCAAACCAGCACGGTGCCGCCAGCGGTGAGCGCTTCGTCAACTCGGGTGCGCACAGCGAAAGCCGGCATGGGCAGGCTACCGGTGTCCACCACCAGCACGAGGGCAGAGCCAGCGAGGTCCGGCTCCAAGGGTACACCTGCCCTCTCGAGCGACTTGGCGAGCACGCCGGAGGCATCGCCAAGGAAAGCCACCCGCGTGATCTGGCCAGCGTTGGCCAGCGGCGGCGGCGGGCCGGGCTGCACCGGAGCGTCTGGGTTCTCGAACAGTCGCCGGGGAAACTGCTCCGGGCGCTCTGCGGCATAGGCAGCACGCGCCGCATCAAAGACCGGCGAGGGCTGATACAGCGGCAGGCCAGGATCGTAGCCCGGATTGAGCATCGTGGCATAGGGCCCGAGGCGTTCCGGCTGGATGCCCGGCTTGCCTTCCACATAGGGCGCGGAGAAGTGGACGCCATCCTCAAGGGTCGGGGGCTTCGTGAGGTCGGCCAGGCCAAGAGGCTGCGGCCAGAGGCCGTAGTAGGTGACGTCGTAAACCGAGACGACGCTGATAGTGGGAAACGGCTTGATCTGCTTCTCCACCAGCTCATCCCACACCTCGAACGCCATTCCCTCGACCCGTCCGTGCCAGCTTTCGTAGGCGCGCTCGCCATTGTAGCGGCTCACCTCCGAGGGCATCCGCCCCCACAGGTAGGTGGCCTCGGTCACTCCCCACGGCTTTCCGGTGCGCTCGTAGTTGCGGTAGTAGTCCGCCCCGGGGCCATAGTGCGCGAGCACCACTGGGTAGATGTCGCCCCACTCATACCCGCCATCGGAAGAGATCCACGGCCGGGTGGGGTCGAGCCGCCGGACGCTCTCCACCAAGGGCACGAAGCGGTCGCGCACGGCAGCGTGCTCCTTCGTGTCCTGGGTTCTGATCTTGAGCGCGTTGAGGATTTCGTTCTCCACGCTCCAGCCGAAAACGGAGGCATGGTTCCGGTCGCGCCGCACCAGGCGCTCGAGGTGCCCGGCAAACCGCTCCCAGGTGACGGGCGCATCAAGGTTGAAGTTCGCATGGCTACCGTAAATGGCGGTCTCGTCGTGAACCAGGATCCCCAGCTCATCCGCGAGCTCGAGATAGAAGCGCGGATAGGGCATGGCGTGCAGGCGGACGGCATTGATGTTGCAGTCCTTGAGCATGCGATACCAAGCCAGGGCGTGACGCGGGCTGAGGTGGGCGACGCCAAAAAAATGGCAGAGCTCGATGTTCAGGCGCCGCGCTTTGCCGTTGAGCGTGAACCGCTGGCTGCCATCGAAGCCGAACTGCCGCCAGCCGAACCGCGTCACGAGCCGGTCAACGACCTTGCCGCCGGACTTGACCTCAACGACGAGGCCATAGAGGTTCGGCGACTCCGGGCTCCAGAGCGAGAGCTCGCCATGGATCGCCTGATCCAGCCGCACGGAGGTCGTGGCACCGGGCTCGACGCGGGCGGCAGCAGGCTGAGCGAACGCAAGCACCACCGTGTCGCCGAATCCGCCGCGCCGCTCGGGTGCGGTCAGCACATCGGCCTCACCGGAAGGAAGCCACGGCACGACCCTCGCCTCCACGCTCAGGTCGCAGGCCCTCCCCGTCTCGTTGCGCAGCCCGATCTCCGCCCGGAGCAGATTCTCCGTCAGCAGCGACAGGACGAAGACATCCTGCGCCCTCAGGGGCGGCAGCCCCAGCAGGAAGACATCCTGCCAGATGCCGAAGATGCCCGCCGCGCCGTTCTCGCCCGCCCACCAGGCCCCGGTCGGGTGGGTGAACTGGCCAAAGCGCCCAGGCAGGTTGAAGAAGCGCATGGCCCGCACGCCGACGAGCAACTCGTTCGGCGCGGCGAAGCGCACGGCAGCGGTCACGTCCACGTCGAAGGGCAGGAACTTGTCGCCATTGCGGGCCAGCACCTGGCCGTTGACCCGCACCTCGCAATCACCCGAGACCGCTTCGAAATGGAGCACGATCCGCCGGTCTCCCCAGTCTTCTGGCACCTTGAACTCGCGCCGCAGCCAGGCTAGCTCCACCTTCTCCCAGGCCGCCGGATAGCTCGGAAAACTCCGGTAGTCCGCGCCGTCGCCGGCCCCGAACGAATCGAGCGCATTCATGTTCCACGGAGACGGGATCCTGATGGGCGTGGCGTCCCAACCATGGGCGGCAGGTTCCGGCAGCGCGGGCGGCGCGTCCTGGCCCGCCATCCAACCGGCCGGGGTGGACGCCGGCTGGAACTGCCAGCGCCCGTTCAGGCACAGCTCCTGGCGCAGCGGCTTCTCCAGGGCGGAGACGAAACCTGGAACCGGCGCAAACTCCCGGGGGAATCGCAGCGGCTCCGCCTGCACGAACCCGCCGCTCACGAACGCCCCCAGCAGAACGGCCCACAGGCCCAGGCACTCCGCTTTCGGCAAAGGCTGTTTTCTGCCAGCAGAACCGTGCGGGACAACCGCATGGCCAGGGGATGGAAGAAGATGAATGTCATGGTTCATTTCTCGCTTGGCCGCACCTTCCTGTATTCGAGGAGCAGCGAGCCGGGAGCCTCTTCGATGCTGGCCCGGTAGCAAGGCCCGGGCGTCGATGTCGGCATCAGGCGCGGCCATGGCGTGGCCGCCCAGCGCGGCGAGGCGGGCGGGGATTGTTAGTTTGGTTCGTAGGGTCTTCATTCAGTGTTTCGCGTTCACGCGGAAGCCGCGGACGAGCGGGCTGGTCATTCCTTGTGATCCCGGCTTCAGGGTGAGCGTCGCCCGCACGAAGCGCTGCGGTTTGTCCAAGGCTGGGAGCGCGTAGCGCTGAACGCCATCGCGGAGCGTGACCGTTTCCCTTTGGCTGACGGCTGCAAATCCGTCGCCAGAGGCTTCAAGGGTGAGGGTGACCTGGCCGCCATTCAATGCGGTCGCGACTTCGACGCCTTCGATTACAATCGCGCTGCCCCAATCCCAGACGCGGCTGGCGTAGGTGCCGGTGGCGGCGGTTTGGAATTGGTAGCCGCCGGCGGGAGGCCCGTCGGCGGATTGGAAACTGAATTTCCCCGGTGCGAGCGCGCCGCGGCGAAGCGAGGCCTCCGTCAGCGATCCGGTGAACAGGAAGTCGTTGCCGAGACCGCCGATGCTCAGTGGCGCGGGCGAAGTGGATGCGCCGACCGGAGAAATGTCCGCCGGAATGCCATCGGGCTTGCCATCGAGGTAGAGCGCGAGTCGCTGCGCCTGACGGTCGAAGACGGCGGCGATATGGTGCCAGCGGTCGTCGGCCACCGGCGTCGTGCCGACGGCTTCGCGCACGACGTCGCCCGCGCCCCACGCCCAGGCGCTGAGCTTGCCGTCTTTGACACCCACGCAATAGCTGCTGGGCTTAGCGATCACGACCTGGTTGCCCGTCGCTGTCGTCTTGAACCAGGCCTGCAGCGTGAAACTCTGCTCCGGCCCAAAGAGGAACGCGCCGTCGTCGGGGACGGAAATGGCGGAAGCCCCATCAAAGCCCGCGGCTTTGGCGCCGACCTCGCGGCCAGGAATCCCGCGCTGGACCGCGCCGGCGGAAACCGCTCCGTGCCGGGCATATGGGCCGGAATCGAGCACCGGCCCCTCAGACTCCCCGAGTCTCCAAAGGCCCGCGAGTCCGCCGTCCGCGCAAGTTTGCTTGAGCGAAACCAAGCGGCCTTGCGAAAGCTCGATGGTGTCCGAAGCGCTCCAGCCCTGGCCGGCGGTGAAGTTGCCATCCACCGACCATGCCTGCGGCATCGGCTCCGGGGAGCCGACCGACGTGATGGTTGATTTCCCATCCTTGATCGTGACGCGCGTCCGCTGGCCGCGATAGAGGATTTCCGCCGAGGCTTCCTTCCAGTCCTCGGGCAACAGTGGCTGAACCTTGAGTTTGTCCCACGTGGGTTCGATGCCGAGGATGCCATTCACCAACGCGGCGGGCACGGCGACCATGTCGGCCAGGTAGGGCTCGCCGTCGCTTTCGGCGCGGGCGCGCTCCTCAAGCTCCCCATCCGGTCCGAAACAGTTCCAGCCCGCCCAGCCGTCACGGGCGGCGCGCTGCGCAAACAACCTCATTCGCTTCCAGGCCCCTTCGCGGTCGCCGGCCTTGGCGCGGCCCACAATCTCCCAGTAGGTCATGGCCAGGTAACTTCCCCCGTTCATCGCTATCGGGAAAACCTGCATCGCCCGGAGGCTTTCCGGGTTGACAAAATCCGGCACGCACCACAGCGCGGACATGCTGGCATAGCCCTTGTAGCCTTCCTCCTTCTCGAGTTGCTTGAGGCGCGCATCCGCCGTGGCCACGACTTTGCGGGCTTGTTCTGGAGAAGCGAGACCATACGCCAGCGCAGGCCACTGGCACATATCGCAGAAGTAACTCACCTCCCGACCCTGAGCGTCGATCCAATCGAGGTAACGCGGCCCTCCCGGAGCATTCTCTTTCCAGAGGACTCGGTTGACCGCGTCTCTAGTCTGTGAGGCGAGCATGGCGTATTCAGAGACTTTCGCCTCATTGCCAACCGCATGCTCCATTTGGGACAGGTCACATGTTGCCTTATAGAAGAGCGCATTGTGATACGTCGTCACTCCGCTAACGGCTATGGTATCGTAATACCAGTGCGGGGCCGCCACGCGCTTGAGGTCAAACAACCCATCCACATTGCGGCGGTTGATGAAGTAGCCAAGCATTCGCTCCACCACCGGCAGTTGTTTCCGTAGGAAATCCTGATCGCCGGTATGGAGCACATAGCTCCAAAACGCGATGATGATCTCCAGATTCTCATCTACGCAGAATCCGGCCTCATTATAGCCAAAGTGGTCAAGCCCCTGCTCGTCCACGGAGTCAAAGATATCCCTGAGATGGTCACGGAAAGCGGACGGAATACCGAATGGATGCTCTGATATCTGCCCCGTTGCCGGAACACCGTCGCCAATGGCCGCCGCCTGAAAGAGCGAGTTGAACCCCACATACCAGCCATCGCTCTCATTGCCGAAGTTGTAATGACGCTGGTCGTTGACCGTGCCGCCGTTGAGCAGGGACGTGTAGAATCCTTTCAGTGCCGCTTCGGTGGGCTTGTCGGGGATCGAGACATCCAGTTGGTAACCGGTCGTCGTCTTGTCCACCGGGCTGATCCGCAGCGTGATGGTCTCCTCCTGGTCTTTGGTCCGCGCGGATGTAGCCCCGGGAGCCGTCACCGCACCCGCCTCGCTGACCAGGGCATAGGACCCGCGCCGGAAAAGCGAGCCACCCTTCACCTCCAGCCGCAGGTCGCTGCGCGCATTCCAGTTTGTCCACAGCTTGTAGACCGCCCAGGTATCAGGCGCGGTGATGTCCACCACGGGATTCGTGCTGGTTCGAAATGCGGGGATGGTTCCCTGCCGGTAGGCGGAATCCATGCGCCCGTCGAGATACAGCGGATCGTACCAGATCGTGCTGGTGGTGGCGTTTTCCTGCGAGCGGGAATGAAAGGTCGAAAACAAGCCCGGCGTGCCGGAGAGGCCATACGTCAGGTCGCGCTGCCAGCGGCGGACAATCTTCCACACCAGCGCATCACCATCGGTGGTGAGCGCCCAATCCTCGACCGCCACGGGATCGGCGGCGGCCGAGGCGGTGAGCTTCACCCCCAACAGGCGGATGGCGGTAACCCGGTCACCCTGACGCTCGGTCTCCACCTTGTCCGGTGCACGGAACCGGCTACTGTGCCGGACCCCGTCGGCAGTCATGACATATGTATAGCCGCCCCGGGTCCAGTCGCCATGGCGCGAAAAGTCCGAGAGGAGCGACTGCGGTTCGAGCTGCCCGTCGGGCCCGCGCAGGGTGAGCGCGGCGAGCGCGGGGGCCTGCGGATCGACGGTGGCCTGGCCGAACCCGCCACCCAACGTAATATGACTCCCTTCCTCGCTAGCGGAGGTGAGTGCCGACAGGGTGGCCAGGGCAAGGCACGTCGCCATGAGGATGGATGAACGCATAGGGTGCGGGGGTGTTTCATTTTTCATATTCGCAAGTGCCTCGGAGATTGCTCCGGGGTTCTTTACGTTTTGGTCATTCCGGTCTGGCGGTGAATGCCATCCGGCGCAGCGTGAGCGGTTTCAGGGCCGGCCTTTTCGGGTCGATCGCGACTGCCTGCGGCGCGCTGTCCAGATAGCGGTTGGCGTAGGCACCGGGGGGCAGTGCCAGCACCCCGCCGTGGAGGGACTTCCCCACCGTGGCCGGAGCCTCCATGACTTTCCCCCCGGTCGAGACGGCCCACCCCTCCGCCCCATTCGCAAGATCCGCATCCGGCAAATCGATCTCCTCCGCATGGAGCGGAAGCCACGCGAGGAGCAGCGACAGGCAGCGCGCCAGGCTGGGGCTTGCGGCCATGGGGCGGTGTGGCATGAGTTTCCTCATCGTCTCATGGGATTCCTCTCTTCTCTTCCAGGCGGCAGCCCAGCGCGACGCTGCGCGCTCACTGGCGCGGGCCGGCATTCTCAAAGCTGCGCTTGGCGGCGCATTCGGGATTCGGCGGCGGGGGCGGGAAGGCCTCGATCGCCTTGCGGACATCCGCTCCGGCGGTGGATGTGGCGAGGTGCTCTTTGAAGAGCTTCATCTCGCGGGCCTGCGTCACGGTCACAAACCCGTCGCACTCGTAGTCCGCCCAGGTGATGCCGGGCACGCCGCCCTCTTCGGCCATCGCCTGCCACCAGGGATAGACCGCCGTGAGCACATGCAGCATGGCGGCTTTGACCGGACGATCCACGTTGTAGGCGCGCTGGTAATCGTCCGTGCCGTAGCGCTCGTTGAGAGCGATGTCGCGCATGTGGTCGAACTGCGGAAGCCACGCGGGCGTGACCCCCTGCCGGACGGCCGCCGCGGTGAGTTCGCGAACCTCCGAAGGGGTGTAGGGCAGCGTGGTGTAGTCGGAATGATAGGCCAGAACCCCGGCCTTCTGGAGAATCCCGGCGATCATGGCATTGCGCCGCTGGTTGTAATACACGTGCCGGAGGTGCGGGTTCGGGCTGGCGGGATCGACTCCCGCAACCAGCACATTCGAGCCTTCCGTGCGGAGCGTGAGCGCGGAGGAATGAACCTTCTCCCGCAGGAGGGCGAGCGTCTGCGTATAATTCTCTACGCGCACCGCGGTGCGGAAGCGGTCGAAATCCCTCATCGCTGGCGACCAGTCATGGAACGGGTTCCTGGGATCGGAATACTCCCAGCGGTGGCCCCAGCGGTTCGCGGTCTGGCCGCGCTCGGGATCGATTTCCTCCCAGGTGGAATACCCGGAATTCCATGCGGCATTGAGATTCCCGAGCGTGGAGTACTGCGCTCTCGCCCACTCGCGGAACGTGGCGATGAACGCCGGGCCGTGCGGGTATCGGATGTGCACATCCATGCGCAGCCAGCCGCGCGTGTCCTCGACGGAAAACGGCGTCTGCCCGGCCGCGTTGCGGGTGAAGAGGTCGCCCCAGCGC
>CAILUI010000290.1 GCA_903837355.1 uncultured Victivallales bacterium | reverse complement strand
TGCCGTCCAGCTCCCAACTCTATCGCATACCCCGCCACCCCTCGTGGTCACCAAGAGGAAGCTCAACAAGAGACGCAAGTAGCTTCTCCGGAGTACTTTCCGGTGGTGTTAATCTGTGACCAAAGGGGGAACATCCGTCTGAGCCGGACGAACCGGAGACCCTTCGGCGAGGACCTCCTGCACCGCCTTCTCGAAGACGCAGCCGACGGCGGCCCCGACCGCAGCGCCCGCATAGCGCGGCAGCTTGCCCAGGAGTTGAGTACCGGGCACACACTCAACGGCGCGACCGAGCATATAGCCGACCGAGACCCCGGCCAACACCCCGGGGTGGCAGTCGGCCTTGGCCTTCATCTGCTTGCCCAAGCGCACGCTCGTGCGGGCGATGCTCTTCACGGTGCGTCTGCCGGCCTCGATCAGGACGATGGTGCTCATTGGGCTTTCTTTTCCCTTCACGAAGTGCGGTTGGGGACTGCTATGCTCGGTATGAAGAGCGTCTTGTCGGGCGTTTCCGGGTCTGTGTGCCGACAGCGCCATCACGCGGCACCCTCGATGGCGACCTCACGGCCGAACAGTTCGATGGCGGTTTCGCCGACCTGGTGGGTGTCGTAGGCCGCGTAAGCGCCCACCGCGGCGGCGCCGACGAACGGTAGCCACCGTGACATGGCTCTGCCGGCAATGCGCTGCGCCAGCCGAACACTGACTTTCTCCAGTACGGCCCGCAGTGCCTTTACGGACGCCTTGCGCACGATCCATTTCTGGCCGGTGCGCACGACGAGGTCTCGGACTGCGTGAGCGGCGGAGTGCTTGAACAAGCTGGCTATCATGGTCTCCGGGCCGAGGGCAGGCGCCCTCCCGAACAGCCCAGCCACGTCGGCAACCATCTGGCGCTGGATTCTCCAGACGGCCAGCATGTCAGGGATGATGCTGAGCATCCCCAGAGGCCCGGGAACGAGCCCCGCCAGGCCGGAGACGAGCGCCGTCTTCCTGGCGGCGGAAGCAACGGTACGCCGGGCTTCAGTGACTGGGTTATCGACCGGGGTAGTGCGCGGGGCAGGCACCTCGGAAATCAGTTCCATCAGCACCATGAGGAGCGGGGGGAGGTTGCCCTCGAGTTCGGGGCGGCGGTTGGCGATAACGGTGTCCATGGCTGCTTTTCCTTCTCGTCCCTGATTGTCCTTGGCTCGACTCTGACCTGATCGCTGGGCTTTGTGGAACTCCCAACTCGTCAGTGGTAGGAAGTGCACCCGGCGAGGTTCTTCCGGTGCCATGGCGATCTTTCCCTGCTTCTCTGCTCTACACCATTGCTGGAAGGCTGCGTTGACAGGCGGGTCAGCGCGCCGGGAAGCCCAACCCGTGACGCCGTCGGGTCACGGTGCAGCGGGCTTGGGCCTGGGCGTGAGCCGGCGGACCCAGGGCCATAGGCGCCAGAGGAGCATGGCCGCCAGGGCCAGGCCGAAGAGCGTGAGGACGGTGCGGACCGGTTGGGAGAGCACGCCCACGGTACGCGCGAAGTGACCGGGGCTGCCCTTTGCCACAGTCTCCAGTCCGTCCTGCACACCATCGCTGACTTTGTAGGCGGCCACGACGGCAGCGGTCGAGAGTCCGCCTGCCATGATCACCTTCCAGTCCAGACGCTCCAGAAACACGCTGCCTTTCTCTTTGTAAGCATCCAGCAGCAGCTTGCGGGTGGCGGGCGAATCTGCGCGTTCCGCGTAGCCCACCAGGCGTGGCAGTTCGGCGGCAGGCGCCTCCCTGGCGAGATAGCGCACAGCATCGTCCCCGAAGGCCCCGGCGGCACGGCAGGCGATGGCGGGATGCCTGGCTTCGAGTTCGAGCACCTCGGGGCCGATGCGTCGAGCCAGGGGCAACAACTCATCGGCGTGCAAGGCCAGGGCGCGAGCGCCGGCCGGGACCCGGACGCTGAACTTCCACACATCGCTGCCGTAACGGCCCGCAGCCTCTGCCAGCTCCAGCCCGCCCCGACTGGCGGCCACGAGCGCGTCGTCGCCATAGCGCAGGGTCGCCTGGCGCAGTTCCGTAGCGAGCACAGTCCGGGCCGCTGGGGTGAGGCTCCTGCCGCTGACTCTGGCAGCGACATCGATGGCCTCTTCGACACCCTCGACGGCGATCCTGGCTACGGCGGTTACTTGCCCGCATGCCTGGAACTGCAGCGCCATGAGCAGGATTAGTGCGGCCTGGGTCAGAGGGTTGTTCGGGCTAGTCATCAGAGGCTCTCCTTCAGTTTGGCGACCGTGGCATGGTTGTGCTGCTGCACAGCTTTGAGCATCGCGCCCACCCGAGCTTCGACTTGGCCGACGCTGTTGCCTTCCGCCCGGTTGACGGCCTGGACCAGGCTGGTGCGCAGCGCGGGTAGCAGTTCGTTGCGGGCTTTGTGAAGATCGTAGGCGCACAATCCAGTACCGACGATGTCGAACACCAAACCTATGGCGTCACCGAAAGGGAGAGGGCCATCGGCGACCGCGCTGGCAAGGGCGACGCCTTGAGTGGCGACGAAGCGCTCGACGATGTGACCGAGAACTCCTGAGGCTGCCTGGAGCGTGGAGCGCACGAAGACCGCAGAGATCCCGAGTCCCAGTGCTGCGGAGCACTGCGTCAGCACGATCTGCTTGACCTTGGGGATGCTGGCGTTCAGGTCGCGGCAAAGGGCCTCCCAGGTCTTGCGGTCGAGGCCGGCCGTAGCGGGGCTCTCGCCTGTGAGTGCAGCCAGCTCCACGGCCAGCGCGGTGCTTGCTTCGGCCAGCTCTGCCTGCAGCATCCCCAGTTCGCTCTCGGCTGCCGCCATACCTCTTAGGCATGGCTTTATGATCCGGGGCTCCAGCGAAGCGTTGATCTGCGCCTCCGCTTCGGCTGTCTGGCAGAGCCTGTCCTTGGCCATGAGCCAGGCCAGTTGGGCAGAGCCTTTGGCGCTGCACAGGTCAGAAACCGCTGAGTCGGCCCCTGATCGTGCCGCCGCACAGGCACTGCGAATCGCCTGCCGTGCCGTACCCAACCGGCGGCTGCTGGCCTCGCGAGTGCGCTGATCGGTCGCAGCGAGGGCTTCGTCAATGCGGGCCGACAGTTTGGCGCGGGCACTGCCGCCGCCTGTGGGCGCAGTTGAGGATCGCGCGCCGGTGGGCAGGTTCTCCGCAGCCTCGTACCGATGGGCGGTGATCCAGGCCAGGATCGCGAGGACGAACACGATCAACCCCGCAAGCAGGCGCCGAACGGGCTTGCGGTGACGTGGCATGGCTAGGCTCTTTGTGGTTGTGGTCATAGTGCTTCTCATGTTGCTGTGTCTCCGGCTGTCGTTGCGGCTTCCACTCTGGGGGAAGAGCATGGGACCGTGGTTTTCCGGTGTGCACTGCGTATCTCGTCGGGGGAAGGGCATCGGCATGCATCCGGGTTGAGCCGGCCTACCGGCGGGCCGGTGGATGCTGCCCGCATCGACGGGTCGTCACGCCAGTTGGTCGGCCTCCTCGCCAGTCTGGGCGGCCGGCCCTCCGGGATACAGCCGTGCCACAGCCACTGGGTGCGCGCGGGCACACGCAGGCGGCCCGATCACTGGCACCATTGGGCGGAATCCCGTGCCAGTCGGAGATCACACTGATCGCGGGAAGGATGGCCTGCTGCGGAAAGGCGCGGGGACGCGGTCTTCTATCTGTCGAGGGCATCGCATGGCAGCACGCCGCTCGAGCTCGAATGGAGGCAGAACCATGGCCACCGACAGCGCACCGAACCGTGCACACGAAGCTTCGTTAGTCAGGCCGTCTCACAGTCCTCAGGATCGAGGCAGTGAGACCCATCCCATGCGTGCAGTTAGAAAGGAAGGCAATACCGTGGACCTGCTGCAGTTCCTGGAGGACCGTTTCGCGGCCCGCGCCGGTGAAGACGCATATCGAGCGCGGCTCGAACTCGTACGTATGCGGTACCGCCGCACCATAGAGAGGGAGCTTGCGGTTCTGGTTCTACGTCAGGAGCCCTGGCTGGTCCAGGCCGGGTGTCTGGCGCGATGGCCGTCGTACCTGATGCGTTGGCTGCTGACCTTCCTAGCCTGAAGCTACCGGCCATTGCCAGCCGACGGGAGGTTCCACCCTCCCCTGCCGGGTCACGGCAGAGGAGGGTGCGCTCTATATGGTCGTGATCGCGCTGTCGCTGCCTCGTATCGTCATCAGCCAGGTCGACAAGATCAGTTCAGACCACGAGTGGGACCTTCAGTTGCAGTGTCCAGGAGAGTCGCAGGCCAGAAACACCGAGGCTAAACGGCGAGTCGTTTCCCATCTCTTCAAACAACCTCCTGCCAGGGTAATCGCCATTCTCGCCACGCATCGTTACGGCCTGGTCGAACTGGTGGAGGCCATGGTCAGTGAACTGCCGAACGAGAAGGGGCTCACTATCCTCCCGTCTATCAAAGAGGAGAACGTCTCGCCCAAGACCAAGGCGGCGGCCGAGAAGGGCTTCCTGGAGAGAGTCGGCGAGATCGTGAAGACAGTGACTGGCATCGTCGTGGGCGCCGCCAAGGTGGTTGGCGTTCTCCTGGCGGTTCGGAAATGGTGGAAGAACAGAAAGCGGCGGAAACTCACTGACGGGACCCCTGCTTTCCACGTGCCCGCGCCAGGACCCGCAACGCGGTCATGGCGGCGCCGCGAAGTCCCGAGCAACTGGCCAGGCTGCGACCGACTTAGAACACCGTCTGAGATGCACCCAGAATTCATGTACCACCAATGTACCCCTTAAGTGTATCGCCATGCCGCGCCACTCGGCGCCAACGCGTGCATCGCAAGGCTAAACAGCCTTAGTCCGTGCGGGCACCGTCACCCACTACTAGTTTTCGCGAAACGCCCCGTGATCGGCCTGGCAGCACAGAAGCGCCGGGCTGGCGCCTGCGGAGTCGGGCAAACCGCTACCGACGTGCAGTTGACACGCTTTCCCATCCCGCGTCGAGTAACATGTAGGCCCAGGCAGCATGGCAGCCCCCTTTGCGGGCCTCCTGCGTTCAGACCAAAGGCGTAGACGAACACTCGTAACGGCGGATTATCCTCGTCGTCGTCCCACTCGCGGGCGATGCGGCGCGAGTCTTCCAGTAGCGAGTCCACTGCCTTTTCGACGCCTTCGAGACGTGAGATTTACAGCGCCCTATCGTTACGGATACTATCACCTGACCGGGGATTTCAGGGGGCTCCAAGCCGCATCCCTCTACTGCTGTCCGGCGCCCACCGGTCCGCAGAGCGTCTCGGTGCTGCCGATGCGGTAGCCGAGCTTGGCGACGTGCAGGCGACCCTCGCGGTGCGCGGCGTTGGGGCCGAAGACGACATTCCAGCCCGTCTCCATGCGCATCTCCAGGTCGGCGTAAGGCACGCGGGCGACCGTGCTGCCGTCGACGCTGAGCACGACCTCGCCGCTGGCACCGCCGGTGTGTGCTAGCCGGTACCAGTGGAAGGCCTGCGTGGTGTCCCGGTGCGTCTTGCCCAGGACGCGGTACTCATGCTGGCGGTGGGTGATGATCCCGACCGCGTCGGCGCTGAGGTAGATGCCGGCGGCGCGCCCGTAGTCCGGCCGCATCAGGACCGACAGGCCGTAGATGGGCTCGTCGCCCGCGTCGGCCACGCGCAGCCACGCCTCCAGGCACCAGTCCTGATCGTCGGTCCAACTCTCGCTCTTGGAGAAGCAGGCGTTCGTCTTCTCCGCGGCCGCGCTGTGCAGATCGAGATAGGTCAGGCCCGCGGCCGTGACCACGCGGTGACCGGTGGGTTTGCCCTCTCGGGAGAAGGCCTGGCTCGGCCGCAGCGCCGGGTCGCTGGGCAGGAGTCCGCCGTTGGTCGCGGGGTCGTAGATAACGGTGACCGGGCCGCTGGTCGGATCGGGCAGATAAGAGTACAGGTCGGCGTTTCGGAGCACGAAGCGGATCTTCTTATCGCCTTCCAGGCAGGCTTCCGGGAGCGTCTCCGTGCGCCAGGTCAGACGGTGCCGTACCGCATCGCCGCGGAACGGTACGCACTCGGCGCGGCCGAAACCCGGGATGATCCGGTCCTGCCGGTCCAGGAGTTCGGCGAGCACGTAGCCGTCGGCGGCGGTACGGGCGTTGATGGTCACCCGCGGCACCCGGAATGGCTCGCGTCGGCTGATCAGCCAGCCCTCGTCCGGCCCGGCGCGCAGCGAGCAGAAGCCGTCCAGGCGCAGCGTGGCCAGACCAACGCAGGCCGTGGCGCGCTCGGCGTTGTGGGTACCGTCGAAGCCGCCGTAATAGAAGTAGAGCTCGTCGCCAACCTGCACCGGGGCCCGAGCCGTGAAGATCATGCCCGAGTCGAACTGGCCGGGCGCGCCGCGCGGGATGAAGGGCAGACGTGGCGGCGGTCGGGTCCAGTTGATCAGGTCCCAGCTCCAGGCGAACTGCGCGTCGATGGTGCAGGGGCTGCCCAACTCAGACTCGGCCAGGCGCTCGTCCGAGTAGCCGCCGTACTTGAACCAGCGCGCATTGTAGATCCACGGCAGGCCGAGGTAGAGCCCCTGGTAGGGGAAGACCGGCATGCCGTAGACCTGCGTCGCCTCCGGGTCGAGGTCGTCGGCAACGAACACCGGCGTTTCCACCGGCTTCTCCCAGGCCAGCCCGTCGCGCGACCAGACCACGCCCACCGCCCGGCCGCGGCGGTCGTTCGCCTTCCACGTACCGACATAGCGCAGGGCGTAGGGGTCCCAGAAGAAGCTCAGTACGTCGGAGGATGCGAAGAGGCCCTTCTCGCGGGTCTCCGGCGGGAAGGTCCAGCGCCGGCCATCCGGAGAGAAGGCCAGGCGGGCCCAGCGGTACTCCTGGCCGTAGCAGAAGAGCACGTAGCGCTTGGCCGGGTCGCTCTCCCAGGGCCGCTTGATCACACTGGGGTTGTGGCACTCGCCCTCGCCCTTGAAGGGCGGCTTCTCGGCAGGATCGGTGCCGGCCCCGATGACCAGGTTGTTCTCCTTCGAGCCGCCAACCTCGACCAGACCCAGGTTCGGCTTGCTCCAGACGATCCCATCCGTCGACTCCGCCAGGCAGTTCAGGTAGGCGCCGCCGTACTGGGTGTGATACCACATGCGCAAGCGGCCCTCGTCCCAGAGCACGGTGCCGTAGAGGTAGGGTCCGCCGAATCCCGTTCCCATCTCCCAGGGCCTGTCGGCGCGGATCACGGGGCTGGCGACGTGCTTGGTCGCCGCGTGAAACACCCGCTCCAGCCCGGACTGCTGCTCGACCACGACAGCGTCGAGGAAAAGCCGGCGCCACGGCCCTCCCGGCGGCCCGGCGAGCAGGTCCTCGGTCGGGGGTTGGGGCTGGGCCAGGGCGGAGGAGGCCAGCAGGGCGAGGAGAGCCGTCGCGCACGGCAAGCCCGACAGGATGGCTTTCGATGTCACCGGTCTCTCCTGTGGAGTTGCCGCCTTACGTCAGGGCGTGGCAGATGCGGTCGTGGGACCGCGGACCGTGCCGTCCGTGCAGCGGATGGCACCTTGGCGTGCGGCGGCCTTGGCAGGGGTCGGCAGCGGCCACGGGACGATGCCGATTCGACGCCGCTTTCGCGCCGCGCACCACACCGTGGCGGTGCCACCGGCGTCCTCCGCCGTCACGGCACAGCAAGCCAAAGCGGTGTCCAGCCACCGCAGTCCAAAGCAACCGTCGCCGCAACGGCGAGGGTCGCACGGCCCCACAGCCACGCAACCCCATCAGCCCCCCCCTTCACTCCCCGGTGAACTGGAAGGCGAACAGCTTCGTGGCCCGCATCACGAAACGCAGTCGCACCGGCTTCCCAGCCAGCGCGGAAACGTCGCTCGAGCCCTTCCAGGTGACGGTCTTCGCCACGCTATTGCCACGCAGGATGTCGCCGTCGTCGACCGTGAAACCGGGGAGATCGCTGCCCGCAGCGTCCTGCAGGCCGACCTGGCAGGCACCCATCGCGGAAGCGTTCAGGTTCAGCACCAGGCGCTTGCCGGTGAACACCAGTGGCGGCGTGACCAGCTCGCCGCCGGCCCAGGCCGCATCGGCCGAGACGAAGCCATCCAGGCGCTGCTGCACGGCCGCCAGGCAGCCGATCGGCAGCTTCTGCTGGGCCTCCGGCAGGCCGTGGGTCACATCATAGGCCCCATAGTATTGATAGAGATAGTCGCCGACGCGCAACATCCCGACGGCCATGTAGTTCGAGAGCGCATCGGGCTCACCTTCCAGGCCCAGCGGGATATACGGCGCACGCTCCAGGCGCTGGAAGGTGACGCCGTCCCGGCTGACCGCCATCTGGATGTCCAGCAGGCCGTCATTGCCGAACCTGCCGACCGGGGGCTCCGGGAAATGCAGGTACGGACTGGGGAAGGAGAAGTAGGCATTCGCTGCGTACGGGTACTCGACCACGGCCGGGTTGTAGTGGTCGCTCGGCACGGGGTCCGCGGCGTCGTACCCGAAGGCCACCGGGAATTCGGTGCTGCTGACCGCGATCTTGTCCCGGCCCCAGATGAAGTAGGCCTTGTCACCCAGGGGCGTGTACGGCCACGGCGCCAGGAGATCATCGACCTCGACGCGTCCGACCTGCCGCAGTGGGTTCCAGATGCGGATGTAGGCCACGTACTTGCCGCGCTGCCGGTCCCAGGCGGCCTGGTTGGCGGTGTCGGGGCAGATGTCGAGCACGCGCGGCCCGGGGGTCCAGTGGACGCCGTCGGGCGAGGTATGGCAGTACAACCCCGCGGTCTTGGGGTCGGGCCAGCCCTTCGAGGCGATCATCTTGAAGCGTTGCTCGGGGGTCCCGTGCGGATCGAGGAACACGACCGTTTCGCCGACGCCGCGGTAGGCCTCGCTGTTGTCGGTATCGCGGAAGACGATGTTGTTGTCCAGGCTGCCGCCGAACTCGTAGAGGCCGACACGTGGGCGCCCCCAATGCAGGCCATCGCCGGAGGTGGCCAGGCACACCGAGGCACCTTTCTCATGGCTGTCGGCACGGTAGAAGAGCTTGAAGCTGCCGTCGTGCTCGATGACGCTGGCACAGAAGCCGATGCTCTTGTCCTCCCAGGGACGCTCGGGCCGCAGCACCGCGCCCAGCTTGGCCGGCGGGTTCATGCGCAGCGTAACCTCGCGGGAACGGGCGATGAAGCGCGCGTCGATGAAGAGCTGCTTCGCGCTGCCGACGAGGATGGGTGTTGACTTCGAGGTGTCGGACATTGGGGTGTTTCCCTCCCTCTGCGCGCGGGCGGCAGGCGCCCCGCAGATCAGCAGAATCGAGAGTATGGACAGGCTCACACGCATACGGGACACCACTATAGTAGCTTCCGGCGTCCAGGCCAGAAACAACGCGAGGGCACCATGGCATCGAGACGGGACCTGCAGCAACGAGTGCCTGAGTGGGTCGCCGAGATCCTGCCGGAGATCGCCGCGATCCGGCAGCGGCTGCACCGGAATCCCGAGTTGGCACTGCACGAGGAGCAGACCGCGGCGCTGGTCCGGGACGCCCTGGCGGCGTTGGGCCTGGCGCCGCGCGCGCCGCTGCTGGGCACCGACGTCATCGCGCTGCTGCAGGGCGCCCGCCCTGGCCCGAATGTCACGGTGCGGGCGGATATGGACGCCTTACCCTTGCAGGAGCAGACCGGGCGGTCCTACCAGTCGCAGCACGCGGGGCTGATGCACGCCTGCGGCCACGATGGCCACACGGCGATGCTGCTGGGGACGGCCAGGGTGCTCTGTCGGCTGCAGGCGGAGTTGCGTGGCTCGGTTCGCTTCGTCTTCCAGCCCGGCGAGGAGATCGTCGCCGCTGGCCGGGATCTGGTGGCCAAGGGGGCCTTGCTCGACCCCGCGCCCAGCGCGGTCTTCGCCCTGCATGCCTGGCCGGGACTCCCGGTCGGCAGCATCTGCTCCCGGCCCGGTCCCATTCTGGCCGCGGCGGAATTCTTCAAGATCACCATCCGCGGCAAGGGGGCGCACGGCTCCCGGCCCGAGGACAGCGTCGATCCCATTCTCACGGCGGCGCGGGTGGTCGAAGCCCTGCAGTCGGTCGTCTCCCGACACCTCAGTCCGCTGGACTCGGCGGTGGTCAGCATCTGCCGCTTCACCGCCGGCAGCAACGGCAACATCATCCCCGACACGGCCGAACTCGAAGGCACCACACGCTGCCTGAACCAGAGCGTCGGCGACCGGCTCCCCATCCTCATGGAGCGCCTCATCAAAGGCACCTGCGAGGCCATGGGTGCAACCTACGACTTCCGCTACTCGGGGTCCTACATCCCCACCGTCAACGCCGCCGCCGCCGTGGCTCTCGGCCGGCGCGTGACCACGGCACTGCTGGGGCCGGCCGCCTGGATCGATATGCCGGACCCGGCCATGGGCGGCGAGGACTTCGCGTACTACATCCGCGACTACCCGGGCGCCATGTTCCTGCTCGGTATGGGCGAGACCTGCGCGCCGCTGCACAATCAGTGCTTCGACTTCAACGACGCGGCGCTGCGCAACGGCATCGTGTTCATGGTGGGCGCCGTGCTCGAAGCCCTGGCCGACGACGGCACCGCCGCAACCGCGTAGCCGAACCGCCGTCCCGCGGGCATCAGCGCACCGGGGTCGCCAGCACGGGCCGCATCGGCGGCAGCACGATCTCCGCCGCGAGCGCCTGCCCCGCGATCAGGTCGCGCCAGGGACCCGCGCCCCCGTCAAGGCGGACGGTCTGCGGCTCGCGCGTCAGGTTCACCAGATTCACCAGGGGCTGGCCGTCGAGGTTCGCGCTGCGCCACTCCACGCCCCAGGACAGCCCGCCCGCCGCAGCGCTCACGGCGACGACCGGCGTCGCCTCGGCCTGCAGCAGCAGCGGCAGCAGCGCCGCCCGCAGCGCCACCCCGTCGAGGCCCTCGGGGAGCAGACTGACCGTGGCCAGCGCGGCCAACGGCTCCGGGAACGGCCGGCGATACGGATCCTGCGCCAGGCAGCCGTCGCCGATGAAGACCACCCGCCCGCCGCCAGCAACCCAACGCGCGATCCCCGCCCGCGCCGCGGCCGGCACGAAACGGACGCGCGGCACCACCAGCAGCCGCGTCTCACCCCACTCGTCGGCAGCCACCTGCCGCTCGGAGCGGAAGCCGATGTTGAGCCCGGTGAAGTTCAGCGCCGTATAGGCCTGGTTCAAGGCGTCCAGGTAGACGGGATCATGCACGATCGCCGTGACCGCATACAGCAACGCCACGCGCCGCGGCGCCACCTGCAGCGCCGTCACCTCCTTGGCCAGGCGCATCAGGTCCAGCCCCGCCTCGCCGTGCGCGATGGCGTTCTCGGGACGATGCATGATGCTGCCGGCAAAGTCGTGCTTGGGATCGTAGGTGCGCTCCCAGACCCAGGTCGTCGTCGCCCCCTGACCATGCACGGCGCCCTGCCAGAGCGCCGTATAAGTGTGCTCCGGCGGAACCGGCTGCTGGTCGCGATCGACGATGATGTGGTTCTCGGTGTTGAAGACCGGCTTCTCGGCCAGGGCACACTGCAGGTCATAGAAGATCCCCATGCTGGACCAGTTGAAGGCCCAGGCGCTGGTGCGACCGCGGTTGATGAACTCCCAGCAATCGTTGCCGTTGACCTGGCTCAAGCGCGCGAACAGCTCCGGGTCCACCCCCCAGCCGATGGTCCGCCGCTCCAGGATGGTGGGCATGATCTTGGCGTGACAGGGCAGCCCCGGGGCCAGGCCCCGCACCACCTCGGCCTCCCAGGCATGCCAGCCGGCAAAGCGCTCCATGTTGAAGCGGCACCAGTCGTGGAACAACGGCAGATCGGCCTCCTTCTCGGGGACGTCGCCGACCGCGGCCGGCACGTCCTCAAAGCGCGCAAAGCCCGTGCCCCAGGCCGCATTCGCGGCGGCGATAGTCGCAAAGGACCGCTGCAGATACGCCAGCCACAGGCCACGGGTGACCGGGTCGTCGTGGCTGTCCGGGTAGATGGGCTCATTCGACAGGCAGAGGCTGTGCAGCGAAGGGTAGTCGCGGATCAGCGGCAGCAGCACGCCCAGGTGCCGCGCCTGCACCCCCTTGGCTTCGGGCGCGTCGATGGCGTGGCGAACGAAACCGCCGCGGATGCAGTCCAGGGCCGGCCACTTCTTGAAGGCCCAGTCCGGGAAGTAGTGCGGCGACACCAGCACGCACACCGCCACATTGTGTTCCCGTCCCAGTTCCAGAGAGCGGCCGACGTGAGCCAGGACGCCGCTGGTGTCGGTTCGGTCCTCGGTCGGCAGCGTGCTCGAGGGCCCATTCTCCACCTGGATGATGTTCGCGCCCAGGTCGCCCATGATGGGCAGGTGTTCACGCACCTGGTTGAAGTGCCCGTAGCCGGTGAAGAACACCGGCCGGCGTTCGCGGGCGCCCGTGCTCGGGATCTCGGTGTCGGCGATGAACGAGCGGCCGGCGATCTCGACGCTGCCGGTCCGGTAGCGTGGCACCAGCGGCGGCCGGTAGGTGCCAGCCTGCATCCGCAGCAGGACGTCGCGGGCCTCGTCGAGCGCGCTGCGCAGAGCCCGCCCGACACGCACGGCACGCTCCACCTCGCCATGCTCCAGATCGTCGCGGCCGTAGGGCACAAACAGGCTCGCCACCCGCCAGCGCAGGCGCGGGTAGTCGGTCGGCAGCTTCGCGGCCTCAGCCTGGACCAGAAGGGCCTCGACCGCCGGCAGGTCGCGCGCTACCGCATCGAGGAGTTCGCGCGCTACTCTGACACCGGAGGAGCGCTCGAACCCCGCCTCGCCGCGGCCACGGGCACCGGCGGACACCGCCACCCGATGCGTGCCGAACGGCACGCCGTCCAACATCGTGCCGAGGCGCACGCTGGCGACCCGCTGGCGGATCTCGACGTCGGTCTGCAGGAACTCGGGCCCACCAGCGATGGCAGCGCGCAGCGGCAGCGCCGTCCCCACCGGCGCGCCGGCAATCCACACCGTCCCCGCGAGGATGTCGGTCTCGTACAGCACCGGCCGGTCAAGGCGCACGTGAACCGCCGGCTGTTCCGCGGCCAGTGCCGGGTCGAAGAGGAGCACCGTCGCAAAGGCGGCCGGATCCTTGCGCAGCCCAATCCCGTCCGTCCATTCGAGGTAGCCACGCGGGTCGTTGTCGCTGTCGTTGAGCAGCAGGTTCAGTCCGAAGGCGCGCCCAGGCGTCGGCGCGACGCCACCGAGGAACGACCAGGCGATGCGAGCCTCATAGGTCATGCCCCCGGCCTCCCGCCGGGCGGTCTTCAGCGTCACGCCCGCCGGCGCGGCCACCGTCTCCGGACTCCACTCATGGACCTCATCGCCCTGCGGCCCGCGGATGAGCCCGATCTCCACGTCGTCGCCGGCATAGGCGCCACCCGCGCGGTCGCCCTGTGGGTCGAAGGCGACCTGGACACTGTCGTACCACCAGGCGGAGACGCCGCCCACCGGCTGGAAGAAGACGTCGTCGCTAACCTCGATGGCCAGATAGAGCGCCTCGGCGTCGTAGGCGAGACGGACGTCGGCACTGAGATCGCTGGGCCCGCCGTAGCCGGTGTAACTCAGCCGCGCCACCGTGCCGTTCAGATGCAGCCTGGAGGCGGGAACGCGCTCCCAGTCGGCGAGATCGCCGTCGAGCATGAGACTGCCGTCGGCGACCCGCGGGGCAGGGTAGAAGCGGGCCGCAGCGAGTTGCGCGTCGGCGACCGCGGTCACTACCCCGTTGGGGATCAACGACCCGACCAGGCGCAGGCTCACGTCATCGATCCACAACGCCTGCGTCACCGCATCGACATTCAGACGCAGATCGAAGTACGTCTCGTCGGCGCCCGTCACTACCTCCCCGCTGACCGGGCGCCAGTCGAAGCTGCCGGTCGGGAACATGATGCGCTGCGTCCAGTCGCTGCCGCCGCCAAACCAGCACGCCCCCACCTCCTCACCCTTGGCCCAGAAGGTGACCGCGTACACGCGCCGGGGCTGCAGACCCACGACGCGCTGACACAGCGTGCCATAGACATGCGGCGCCAGGGGCGAGGCAGTGGCGAGACGCAGGCTCGCGGCACCGCTCCGCCGGACCGCCGTATCGATGGCCAGGGTGGCCTTGGCCTCCTTGCCAATACCCCAGTCCCAGGCGACCGGCAGCGCCTTCTCGGCGTCCTCAAAGCCCGGATTCCTCAGCAGGTTCGGCGCCTCGGCGGCGCCAACCGACAGGGCCACCAACAGCAGTACCAAGGCCCACATTCCAACGTCGTTGCGCATGCTCCCTCCTCCGTACACGGACTGCCTCTCCTCACATGCCCGGCTGATCGAGATGGCCGGCCCGAATGACGCGATACTGCCCCGTGGCAACATCGAGGTCGTAGATGCTGAAGTTGGCGCGCAGGTCAAGGCCAGGCCGGTGAACCGCCAGGTTCAGCGACGCCGACCCTTCCTTGTCGCAACTGATGATCCGGTGAAAGACCCCGACCGGCCAGCCGAGTATGGCGCCGCCCTCGGCCAGCACCTCCTGACCATGCAGGATCAGGTCAGGCTTGACCGTGAAACTCTCGACGACGCCGTGCGCGGGCGAGTAGAGATCGACGTAGCGGGTACCATGCAGCACGACCAGATTGTCGATCTGGTGGGTATGCATGTACCACGGCCGCGGCGCGTAACCCACCGGCCCCGGCGATACCGCCCCGCGCACATGGATGACCCGATCCAGGAAGGCGACCTCGCCAAGCTCGGACAGCTTCAAGGTGTCAAAGCTGACCCCGGGCGTGCGGCGCATCGCGCGGAAGGGGATGACGTGGTAGAGACCGGGTACCTGACTCGCAGTGCTGGTGCTCATGGGCTGGATCCTTGGCGGGCACAGTGCCTGCTCCCCATGAACGTACCGCGATGCCGCCCCCCGCGCCAGCGCCCTGGCCACCCTCGGGTAACCGGTCACTGAATGGGGGATAGGGGAGCCGGTTGACCGTTGTCGCCGTCGGCGGCGTATGCCAACGGGTTGGGTCGCGAGCGGAGCAACCCGGCGGTCAGCCGGCCATGGGCGCGGGCTCGTCGAAGAGGATGGTG
>CAILUI010000289.1 GCA_903837355.1 uncultured Victivallales bacterium | reverse complement strand
TGCCGTCCAGCTCCCAACTCTATCGCATACCCCGCCACCCCTCGTGGTCACCAAGAGGAAGCTCAACAAGAGACGCAAGTAGCTTCTCCGGAGTACTTTCCGGTGGTGTTAATCTGTGACCAAAGGGGGAACATCCGTCTGGCGGCGCTGCGCGCCAGCGGCATCGAGTGGTTCGACCCGGCGACCGCGGGTGTGCTGCCGGCCGGGGATCTCGTCCTGAAGCCCACGAACCTGTGCTGCGGGACCGGGCTGAGGCGCTTCCGCTTCACGGCTGAAACCGGGCGCTGGGCGGAGGGGGAGCGGAGCTTCGGCCAGCCGGAGTTGCTGAGCGAGTTGGCCGCCGTCGCGACGACAGGATACCACATCCTGCAGCCGGCGCTCTACAACCACCGCGCCATCCGGCCGTTGGCGAGCCGCGGCCTGGCCACGGTGCGCCTGGTGACCTGCCGCAGCCTGGCGGGCGAGTGCAGTCCCCTCATGGCGGCGTTCCGCATGCCCACCGGCCAGCTAGCGGTTGATAATTTCGCGGCGGGCGGCATCGCCTCGTCGGTGTCCCTGGCCAGCGGCGCCCTGGGCGCTGCCACCCGGAAGCACGCCAAGGGGGAGACCTTCGATTGCCACCCGGACAGCGGAGCGCGTATCACCGGTGTCGAGCTGCCGCTGTGGCACGGGGCGCTCGAACTCTGCCGCCGCGCGCACCAGGCCTTCCCGGCGTTCGCTTTCATCGGTTGGGACGTCGCCCTGACCGATGCGGGCCCGCTGCTGGTTGAGGCCAATCTCACCTGGGGTGTGGATGTGGTGCAGATGACGAACCGGAAACCCCTGGGAGAAACCCCCTTCGCGGAGGCCTTCCTCGGCCACCTGGACGGCGCCTGACGTCCGGGCTGCCTCCCTGGCGTCAGCGCCAGTCGAGGTTGAGCCATCCGGCCACGCGGTGCGCCTGCCGGGTCGCAGCGACGAGCGCCCTGCGGTTGCAGTAGGCCAGCCAGCTTCTGAGCGGGAGCCGCCAGCCCAGCCCCTCCTCGATCGTGTACATGCAGGGGTTGCAGACGCCACATGGCCGACGTCCGCCGCGTGGCTCGTGGCAGAACCAGGTCATGCACATGATCTCGGTCCAGCCCTGGGCGCGGGCCTGCTCGGCCATGTCCTTCTTGCTGAGATGGAAGAGCGGATACACGAAGTAGCGGAAGAGCGCATGCTCAGGCGTGCCGGCGTGCCGCCCATCGAAGGTCACCATCACCTCCGCGACCTCCGCGACCTCACGGACAAACGGCTCCAGTACCGGATGCGCTTTGTCGTCGCGATGGATGCATAACTCGATGCGGTCCAGGTTATTCTGCTTGCAGTATCGTGCCAGCCAGTCATACTGCGACCCCATGAACCGGGTTGTGCGGACCGTCTGAAAGGCCTGGGCCAGCTCGGCGTCGGGGCGGAGCTCCGCGACCTTGCCCAGACGCGTGGGCAGCAGGAGGTCCGCCGTCGCGGCAGGCTCGCGCCGCAAGCGCTCCCGGATCATCTGCATCGTCCCGATCTCCACGGCCGTGGAGCGACGGCCGGGGTCGATCAGGTAGACCGGCTGGACACGTCGGTGCTGCAGCAACAGCAGTTGCAGCAGGCGGAACGTGGAGTCCCAGCCGCCTGTCCAGAGCAGATTCACCGCTGGGCTGGTCGACGGCACGGCGGCTGCGGCTTCCTGTGTGCTGACCAACGCGGTTCTCCCGGCCTGCCCTTACAGATGCCGTCCCCTGCACCGTCTGTCAAGGCCCGGGCGGCAGACTTCACGGGTGCGATGCGCGCTTCGGGCAGCGCTCGTTGACCGCGTCGCTCTGCGCCTGTAGATTCCTTGTTTGGAGGGGCATGCATGCCGCGACCTCGGCGCCGGGTGAAGGCTTGTTCTCGCCCGGCTCGAACGCCGCGGCGACAGCGAGGCCGCGTCCCCCTGAACCGCAAGGAGAGGTCACATGGCCGATCGTCCATCCCGCACCCACGCCTCAACGCACCCCCTCCGGCTCTCCTTCACGGAACCGGCCACCCACTTTACGCAGTCCCTGCCGCTGGGCAATGGGCGCCTGGGGGCCATGGTCTTTGGCGGGATCGCGGAGGAGCGTATCGTCCTCAACGAGATCTCGCTGTGGTCGGGCTCGCCGCAGGATGCGGACCGCGCCGATGCGCAGGCGTTCCTGCCCGAGATCCGTCGGCTTCTGCTGGAAGGGCGCCCGGTTGAGGCGCAGGAGCTTGTCCACGAGCACTTCACCTGCGCCGGTCCCGGCTCGGGCCATGGCCGCGGCGCGCATGTGCCCTTCGGCTGTTACCAGGTGCTCGGTAACCTGCGCTTGCGTTTTCCCGAGGGTGGTGACGCCAGCGACTACTGCCGCGAACTCGATCTCGACACCGCGACGGCCCACGTCCGCGCCGGCGGCGGAGACAGCGCCTGGACCCGCGAGGTCTTCGTCAGCGCGCCGGCGGCGGCTCTGGTGATTCGGCTAAGCACGGCGGTGGCCGGCGGGCTCGCCGTCGACATCGACCTGGACCGCCCGGAACGCAGCGTCACCCGCGCGCTGGCGCCGAGCGATCTGGAGATGAGCGGTCAGCTCGACGATGGACGGGGCGGCGGCGGCATGCGCTACGCCGCCCGGCTGCGCGTGCTGACCGCGGGCGGTACCGTTACCGCCGCGGGTGAGCAGTTGCGGGTGAGGGGCGCCGACAGTGCGGTGCTGCTGCTGACCGCGGCCACCGACTACCAGGGTTTTGCCGGTCGGCAGACGGTCGACCCGAGCGCCGCCGCGACGGCCGATCTCGAGCGTGCCGCCGCCAGGCCCTATGCGCAGTTGCGCCGCGAGCATCTGCAAGACTTCCAGTCCCTCTTCCAGCGCGTCCGTCTCGAGTTGGGCGACGGGTGCGCCGAGAGCGTTGCCGCGGTGACGTTGCCCACGCCGCGCCGTCTGCTGGCTCTCAAGGAAGGCGGTACCGACCCGGCGCTGGCGGCCCTGTACCTGCAGTACGGCCGCTACCTGCTCATCTCATCGTCCCGCCCCGGTGGTCTGCCCGCGAACCTGCAGGGGCTCTGGGCCGAGGAACTCGAGACGCCATGGAACGGCGACTACCACCTCGACATCAACGTGCAGATGAACTATTGGCCCGCGGAGGTCTGCGCGTTGCCCGACCTGCACGAACCGCTGCTCCAGCTCATCGCCTCGCTGCAGGAGCCGGGAGCGCGCACCGCGCAGGCCTACTATGGCGCCCGCGGCTGGGTGGCGCACGTCATCACCAACGTCTGGGGGTACACCTCTCCGGGCGAGCACGCGAGCTGGGGCGCCACGGTCAGCGGCTCGGCCTGGCTCTGTGAACACCTGTGGGAGCACTACGCCTTCGGCGGCGATGCGGCCTACCTGCGCTGGGCCTACCCGATCCTGAAAGGCGCGGCTCTGTTCTACCTCGACATGCTGGTGCGCGAGCCTGCGCACGGCTGGCTGGTCACCGCCCCCTCGAACTCGCCCGAGAACAGCTTCCGACTGCCCGATGGCCGGGTGGGCCAGGTGTGCATGGGGCCCACGATGGACATGCAGCAACTGCGGGAGTTGTTTGGCAACTGCCTGCGCGCGGCCGAGGTGCTTGGCGTGGACGCGGGGCTGCAGGGCGAGCTGCGCGAGCGCCGGTCACAACTCGCCCCCAACCAGGTCGGTCCGGATGGCCGCCTGCAGGAGTGGCTCGCACCCTACGACGAACCCGAGCCGCAGCACCGCCACGTGTCCCTCCTCTATGGCCTGCACCCCTACGGGGAGATCACCCCCGAAGGGACCCCGGCCCTGGCCGCGGCGGCCCGCCAGGCGCTGGAACGGCGCGGCGATGCGGGCACGGGCTGGTCGCTGGCCTGGAAGGTGAACTTCTGGGCCCGCTTGCGGGACGGCAATCACGCCTTCACCATCCTGCGCGCCCTGTTGAACCCGACCGGCGACATGGGCTTCCAGTACAGCGGCGGCGGGGCGGGATCGTACGCCAACCTCTTCTGCGCCCATCCGCCCTTCCAGATCGACGGCAACTTCGGGGGTTGCGCCGGCATTGCCGAGATGCTGTTACAGAGTCACCCCGAGAGCGGCGCGGTCGGTGCGGAACCGCTGCTGCGGTTGCTGCCGGCGTTGCCGGCGGCCTGGCCGGAGGGTGTCGTCACGGGCCTGCGTGCCCGCGGTGGTTTTGCCGTGGAGATGCGCTGGTCCGGCGGCCGGCTGCAGCGGGCCCGCATCACCTCTCTCCACGGCGCCAGTTGCCGTCTCGAGGACCGTGCGGCCGCGTGGACGGTGGTCTACGGCAATGGCCGGAGCGTGCCGACGCAGCGCCGTGATGGCGCCCTCGTCTTCGCGACTCGACCCGGGGCGGTGTACGTGGTCAAAGCCTTGGCCTAGCCGTGTCGCCCCGCGGCGCTACATTGTGACCGCCCCGCGGCGCTGGCCCGCGGGGACGCTGCCGCGGGGGCAGCCCGATCACCCAAGCCCGAGAGACCACCGCGATGCGATGCAGCCGGCAGTTCCAGTCTCTGGCCGCCCTGGCGACCGGGGGCACGCGCAAGAAACCGCCGGCGCCACGGGCCCGCTTCGACCCCAGCCGCCCGGTCCGCCTCCTCGGTATCGATGGCGCCCTGCGGACCACGGGCTTCGGACTCGTTGACTGCCAGGGCAACCGCATGACCGCCGTTGACTGCGGCGTCATCACGACCACCGCCAAACAGCCCCTCAGCGAATGCCTGCGCCGACTTGCCGGCGGCATCCGTGAGCTGGTCAAGACCTACGCCCCGGATGAAGCGATCATCGAGGGTGCCTTCTTCAGCCGCAATGTCCACACCGCCATGATGCTCGGTTCGGCTCGCGGGGCGGTCATTGCCGCGCTCGCCGAGCTGCAGATTCCCATGTACGAATACGCGCCCCGGCGAGTCAAGCAGTCGGTCTGCGGCTTTGGCAATGCCAGCAAACCCCAGGTGGCACTGCTGGTGGCGCAGTTGCTGCGCATCCAGGTCGAGAACCTGCAGGACGATGCCACCGACGCCCTGGCCCTGGCCATCTGCCATGCCTACACGTGCCGCGTCGCCGGTGGCCTGGGCGTGCCTGACGCTCTCTGAAGCGGGCCGCCGAGCGGGCGTTGCGTCGGCGGGGGCCCCGCGATCAGCGTCGTGGCTTCCCCGGCTTTGGCCGGTGGGCCGCGGCCCCGCCTGGCCGGCCGGGCGGTGGCCGCGGTGCACGGGACGGCGGTCGCGGAGCCGAGCGTGGTGCCTCGGGCGGTGGCCGCGGTGCACGGGACGGCGGTCGCGGAGCCGAGTGCGGTGCACGGGACGGCGGTCGCGGTGCCGAGCGCGGTGCCTCGGGCGGTGGCCGCGGTGCACGGGACGGCGGTCGCGGTGCCGAGCGCGGTGCCTCGGGCGGTGGCCGCGGTGCACGGGACGGCGGTCGCGGTGCCGAGCGTGGTGCCTCGGGCGGTGGCCGCGGTGCACGGGACGGCGGTCGCGGAGCACGGGACGGCGGTCGCGGAGCCGAGCGCGGTGCCTCGGGCGGTGGCCGCGGTGCACGGGACGGCGGTCGCGGTGCCGAGCGTGGTGCCTCGGGCGGTGGCCGCGGTGTCCGCGGCGGTGCTTGCGGCCCGCGGGCGGGGCGGGCCTCGCCGACGTCCCCCAGGAAGCGGGTGAAGTCTGCCGGCAGGGGCGACTCGAAGCGCAAGGGCTGTCCCCCGACCGGATGCGTGAAGCCCAGCAGCCGGGCGTGGAGTGCCAGGCGCCGCGCCCGCCAGCGCGGATGGCGCGCCTGCTCGGGGTGGTAGCGGTCCTCGCCCAGAATGGGATAGCCGGCCTCGGCGAAATGGACGCGGATCTGGTTCCGGCGACCGGTCTCGAGGCGGACGCGGACGAGGGTGGCGCCGGCCAGACGGCGCTCGACCCGGTAATGGGTCACGGCCGCCTCGCCCTTGCTCTGGTCGTCGGTCGAGTAGCGTTGCAGACTCTTGCCGGTGACCAACCGGCTCGCGAAGGTCCCCTTGTCCGCCGGCACGACCCCGGCCACCAGGGCGATGTACTCCCGCTCGGGGCGGTGTGCCGCGAAGTCTGCCCGCAGCGTCAGCGCCACCTCGGCGGACTTGGCAAACACCAACAGGCCGGAGACCTCGCGGTCGAGGCGATGCACGACCTCGAGGCGTGGCGGGTAACGCCGGCCCTGGCCCAGATGGCGGCGCAGGAGCTGCACCAGCGTATTGCTTTCACCGTGCAGGGTGGGCACGGTCAGCACGCCGGGGCTCTTCTCGACGACGACCACGTGCTCGTCGTCGTATACCACCGCAAAGCGGTTGCCGCATTCCATAAGCGTCTCCAGTGCTTGCGCTACCCAGCCAACGCCGCCGCCGGAGCTGCTGCCGAGCCGCTCCCATCTGCGTCCGCCGCACCTTGGCGGACGAGGGTATCCAGGGCCTGGCGGACGCCCCGTAAGAGCTCATCGCGGTCGTAGGGTTTGGGCAGCAGGACGACCCCCGCGCGTGACGCTACCGGAAGGCCATAGGCGTCATGCAGTTGGCCACTGACGAAGACACACGGCAGGGGGCCATGGAGGGCACAGATATCATCGTAGACCTGCAGGCCATTCCGCCGTGGCATGATCACATCGAGAAGCAGGAGGTCGATGCTGCCGCGATGCTGTGTGGCCAGTTCCACCGCTTCATCGCCGTGGGTCGCCAGCAGCACCGTGTAGCCCGCCCGCTGGAGTACGCGCAGCGCCAGATCCCGCAGCAACTCCTCGTCCTCGGCGAGCAGGATTGTCTCGCGGCCACCGGCGGCCCGGAGCGGCCGCGGTGCGGGGCACGCCGGCGGCACATCGACCGGCGTGCAGGGCAGCAGTACGGTGAAGGTGCTACCGCGTCCCGGCGTGCTCACGGCCGTGATCAGGCCGCCGTGCTGGCTGACGATGCCGAAGGCCACGGACAGCCCCAGGCCAGTGCCTTTGCCGATCTCTTTGGTCGTGAAGAAGGGCTCGAAGACGCGCGCCAGTGTGGCCTCGTCCATGCCCACACCGGTATCGACCACGTGCAGGGCAGCATAGCGACCGTGTGGGGTACAGCCATGGTCATGGCAGTACTCCTCGGTCAACGACACGATTTCGGTCGTGACCGTGATGCTGCCACCGGCGGGCATGGCGTCACGCGCGTTCAGGCAGAGGTTCACCACCACCTGCTCGATCTGGACACGGTCTGCTCGCAGCGGGCAGGCCTCCGTACCGGGCTGGAAGTCGAGGTCAACCTGGGTTCCGACCAGGCGCTTCAGCATCTCCAGCACGTCGCCGATGACGGCGCGCAGATCCAGGGGTTCCGGTCGCAGCATCTGCTGGCGGCTGAAGGCGAGGAGCTGCCGGGTCAGGCCGGCCGCGTGCTTGGCCGCCTGCAGCACCTGCCCCAGCGGCAGGTGCCGCGGGTCACGCTCCGGCAGCGTCGCCAGGACCTCGCCCGTGCAGCCAAGGATTACCTGCAGGAGGTTGTTGAAGTCGTGGGCCACGCCGCCGGCAAGCTGGCCGATGGCCTCCATCTTCTGCGACTCGCGCAGGCGTTCCTCGATGAGCTTCGCCTGGGTAATGTCCTCGACGATTGCCACCGCATAGGCGAACCGACCGTCGGCAGTCCGCACGCCGGCGCCCAGGTGACGCCCCCAGGCGGCGCTGCCGTCCCGGCGCACGATCCGCCACTCGCTGGACGGGGTCCGCTGCTGCTCGCCATCGGCCACCGATGCAAAGTGCGCCCGGCACGCCTCCCGCTCGTCAGGGTGCACCAGGGCGAGGCTGTCTGGCAGTTGGTGCAGTTCCGCCAGCGTGTAGCCCGTGATGCGGGTGTAGGCTGGGTTGGCGTCGACGACGCGCCCGCGCTGATCGATGATGACGATGCCCAACGGCGTGACCTCGAACACGGTGCGGAACTTCGCTTCGCTGTCGCGCCGGGCGGCCTCTGCAACCCGCCGTTTCGTGATGTTGCGAGAGAGGCCCAGGATGCCTCCTGGGCGACCTTCAGCGTCGCGCATCACCCGCACGACCACCTCGACCCATACCGAGGAGCCGTCCTTGCAGGGCTGCTCGACCTCGCTGGTGATCGGCGCATCGGGCTCTTCGCCGCGAGCCTGGGCCTGGATGCGCGCCATGCGCTCACGCACGATGCCGATCGAGGACGGCGAGATCACCGTAGCGAAGGGCTGACCAATCACCTCATCCGGGGTGTAGCCGCGCAGGCGCTCGACGGACGGACTGACGTACGTGAGTCGCCCCTCGAGGTCCACGGTCCAGATGACGTCCGTAGCATTGTCGGCGATCAGCCGGTAGCGCTCCTGCGAGCGGTTCAGCGCCGCCGCTTCGCGCAGCGCCGCCTGGCGGCTACGGCGGATCATGGTCCAGGACAGGACCCCGGAGCCCACGGCGAGAACGACCCAACTGCACCACCGGAAGCGCGCGTGCAGACTCGGGGTCACATCCTCGAGCAGGATGTAGACAGAGCCCATGAGCAGGTAGGCGAGGGGGACGATCACCAGCGGCCAGGTGGCGCTGGAACTGCCCCCTGGTCGTTGGCCCATCTTGCCTGCTTGGCTCATCCCGCTACTCCTCGTCGTCGGCCGTATCTACTCAACGTATTGGACATACCGGACCCACAGGACAGGCGCAGGACCGCCGTCCGCAGGACCGCCGTCCGCAGGACCGCCGTCCGCAGGACCGCCGTCCGCAGGACCGCCGTCCGCAGGACCGCCGTCCGCGGGGTTCAGGGCGCGGGCTGGTCGACAGCGCGTGTCGTCTGGGTATGGATCACGCCCTGGTCGTCGAACCACAGCGGGTCGATGGCCAGGAAGCGGTCCCAGTCGACGCGTGCGGTGTTCTTCTGGTGGTAGATCATCCACAGCCTGCCATCCGGGCCCTCGACCACGCAGTGGTGACCGGGGCCGAAGACGTCCTTGCCGCGCTGGGCGATGGGATTGCCCGCGTACTTGGTGAAGGGCCCCCGCGGCGAGGCCGCAGTCGCATAGCCGACCGCGTAGTCGGGTCCCATGGCACCGCTGCCGGAGTACATCAGGTAGTACGTCCCCTGCCGTTTCAGCATCCACGGCCCTTCCGTAACCTCGCCATCCCGCCGTTCCCAGGGCTCTGTGGGTCGGATCACGACCGTCGGCTCTCCCTGCTTCGTCAGTGCGTCCGCCAGCGGCTGCACGACGATCTTGAAGCCGTCCTTGAGGTCGACGTAATAGAGATAGTAGGCGCCATCGTCATCCTGGAACAGATGGGCGTCAATGGCGTTCTCCGCCAGCACGCCACGGTCGGCAAACGGCCCCAGCGGGTGGTCGGCGACTGCCGCGCCGATCAGCTTGCCGCCCGCGGGGTTATCGGCGGTGTAGTACAGGTAGATCTTGCCGTCGCCGCGGCGGTTGTGGAAAACGTCGGGAGCCCAGACCCCGCCGCGGGGGTCGGTGTAGCATTTCGGCTGGCGCTGCCAATGCACCAGATCGGTCGAGACGAAGACCTCATAGCCCTTGCTGTCCAGCGTCGGGTAGAGGTAGTACACGCCCTCGTAGCGCAGCACGGTAGGATCGGCCGCGCCTGGACAGTCGATGATGGGATTGCGGTAGGTTCGGCCGGCGGCGCTGGCCGCAGCCGCAGCCGGTTCCGCAGCCCAGGCAGCGCCCAGCGCAGCCATGGTCATGGCGGTCAGTAGCCTGCTCATTGTTGGCCCTCTCGTGCGCAGAACCTGACTCCGCGTTGACGCCCGCCCGCCGCCGCGCCTTCGGCTGCGCAGGCCTACACTATACCGCGCCGCGGCGCTGCCGGCGGATTCCGTCGCCGCAGCGTGGTTCTGCCGGCGGCTCGGTGGTATGGTACGCGGCACGGAGGTGCGGGTTCCGTGCGCCTTGCCAAGAGGCGTCCGAGGTGCCCTCGGCGGAACCAGGATCCCGAAGCGGGGGACGCCGAACCGCGCCCGCCGAACGCCAACCGCCGAACACACCAGGAGTCAGGCAGGATGAAGATCGCAGTACAGCTTGGACTGATCCCGGGCGCCAGCGTCGCCGACAAGCAGAAATGGGCCTTGGACAATGCCGTCGATGGCATCGAGATCAGCGCCTGGGACTACCCCGTCGACAAGATCGACCAGGCGCGACGCGACTTCGCTGACAGCCGCGTGCCCGTCTCCTCGATCTGCGGAAATTCGTCCTTCGATTTCCTCGATCCCGAGCCCCGGAAACGGCGGGCCAGCGTCGACCAGTGCAAGCAGTACCTCAAGCTGGCCGGCGAGTTGAAGGCGGTCGGGCAGATCGTGCCGCCCATCTTCGGCGGTCCGCGCCTACCGGATCTGTCGCCCCTCAAAGGCGCCATCGAACTGGAACAGGATCTGCTGGTGGAGACCTGCAAGGAGCTGGGCGATGTCGCCCAGGCCGCCGGGACGCTGTTCCTGCTGGAACCGCTGAACCGCTATGAGGAGCACTTGCTGAAGACGCAGGACGCCGGCGTGCAGATCATCACCCGCAGTGGCCATCCGGCGGTCGCGCTGATCTCGGACTTCTTCCACATGCACATCGAGGAAACCTCGACGCCGGAAGCCCTGCGGCAGGCCGGTCGGCATGTACGCCACATGCATCTGGCCGACAATACACGCATGGAACCCGGCACCGGCGACATCGACTTCGTGGCCGCCTTCAAGGTGCTGCTCGAGATCGGCTTCAGTGGCTACATGGCCTTCGAGTGCGGCATCAGCGGCGCGGACAAGGACGCCTCCCTGAAGAAGAGCCTGGCCTACGTCCGCGGCTGCATCGCCAAGGCCCGCGCCGCGCGCTGAGTACTGCGTACGGCGGGTACTGCGTACGGCGGGTACTGCGTACGGCGGGTACTGCGTACGGCGGGTACTGCGTACGGCGGGTACTGCGTACGGCGGGTACTGCGTACGGCGGGTACTGCGTACGGCGGGTACTGCGTACGGCGGGT
>CAILUI010000288.1 GCA_903837355.1 uncultured Victivallales bacterium | reverse complement strand
TCTGACATGGCTGCGCCAGTCGGGTCGGCGCTCCTGCAGGCCGGCCAGGTAGGGTTCGGCGGCCGGTCCCAGGGCGAGGAAGGTCTCCAGCAACCGCCGGTCCGCGGCGTGACGGGTCTTGAGGATCAGGCTGCGCTCGTGCTCGGTGATCAGAACGTCCTGCTTCCTGCCGTAGGAGCGTTGGTGGTCGGCGATGATGCGCCCCTCCTGCGGGCTGGCAACCACGATGCGGTCGGCATAGCGTCGCAGCGTGACATGGCGCGAGGCGAACTCGGCCGGCACGCTGTAGCGGTTGGTCTCGACCACGACGCGGAAGCGGCTATCGGCCGTGGTCTGCTTCTCCGCGCAGCACTCGTGGGGCACTGGTGGAAGGGGCCGGAGTCGGGCTTTCTCTTCGGCGGCGAAGACCTCCGCGGGGCGCTTCCCGGTAGCCCCATGCAGACGGATGTTAGCCTCGTTCACCAGCCAGTCGCGCAGGGCTGCCTGCAACGCCGGCAGTGAACTCGGTTCCCGCCCGGCGAAGAAGGCGGTGCGCAGGTAGCCGACGCCCGACTCAACCCTACCTTTTTCATTGGGGCTGTAGGCGTTGCAGGGATCGACCGCGAAGCCGTAGTGGTGTGCGAACGCCGCATAGTCCGGCGTGATCACGGGCATGCCGTCGGGCCGCAGACCGCAGACCGCCGTGCGGCAGCGATCCACGCGCACCTTTTCGGGCACGCCGCCGAAGAACTCGAAGGCATGGCGATGGCACGAGAGCCAGTGCTCCATGGCCTCGCCCAGGGAGAGCTCGGCATAGAGCAGGCGGCTGTGCGCAAGCACCATCACGAAGAAGCTCAGGCGCCGGGGCGTACCCTGTACGTCAAGGGCTTTCCACACGCCCCAGTCGGCCTGGGCGGACTCCCCCGGCGCGAAGCACAGCGAGAAGTACGCTCGCGGCACCCGTGGGCGCAGGTCAGCCACGCGCTGCTTCACGATGGTCATGCCGCCGGTGAAGTCCCGCTCGCTCTTCAGCAGCCGCCAGACCTGCCGCGCCGACAGGTCGGGGTGTCGCTCCAGCAGCGTACGGATATACACGCCGTGCGGGTCCAAAAGCGAGGGCCGGGGTCGGCCCGGACCCCGCCGCTGCGGGCCCGAGCTGGCCGCCAGTGCGGTGCGCACCGCCCGGCGGTGTACGCCCAGATGCCGCCCGATGGCCCGTAGCGACAGCCCCTGGCGGCGCAGTTCACGCACCGCCGCTTCGTCAACCCGGTTCATGCGGCACCTCCCGGCAGTTCCAGCACCTGCCAGATGGGCGCCGAGTAGGCTGCCAGGCTCGCGGCCTCCAGTTCGCTGCGGGCCGCACGCAGGGCTGACAGCTCCAGCCGCAGTCGCCGTGCCACCGCGTTCTCGCTCCAGTACGACAGGCCCTGCGAGTCGCTCACCGTCACCAGGAACAGGTACAGCGCCAGCGCCGCGTGGCTCTTCCCGTCGATGTGCCCCTCGCGCACCAGCCGGTGGTCCACCCAACTGAACGCCCCCGGCACCTTCCGCACCCTGCCCGGTACTACCGGGCGCTTTTCGGTCCTGATCATCTCAGGATCCTCCGACTTCGGCTCCTGACCCCATGTCAAGGCCGTGTGCCGGTAACCATCGGGGGCGCACGGCGGTCATTCCATGAGTGTCGAGTAACCGTCAGAATCGAGATTGTAGGCTATTAGGGTGGAGAATGTTATAGCGATGCATGAGTGTCGAGTAACACGCCTCCCGTGCGGCGTTAGAGTGTCGAGTAACAGCCGGAAAAAGATCACGGCCCGGAGGCGATGCCTGCGCCTCTGCGACTTCCCGTGTCTGCCCAGGCCGACACCAGTTCCTGCGCCTGTATCGCATTGGGCTCTTCGCCCATCTGCATGGCCAGCCCCAGAAAGGCCTGTTCCAGATGCCGCAGGCGGCCCTCCGCAGCGCTCGTCGGCGGCCCCTGCGCCTGGGCCTGGGAAGCC
>CAILUI010000287.1 GCA_903837355.1 uncultured Victivallales bacterium | reverse complement strand
CGGTAGCGCGTTCAAGCCGGCACAGGTGGTCGAAGGGTCCGGGGGCAGGCTCGTGGCGCAGACCGCTCCCCCGGTCAAGGTCATGAAGGCATACAAGCCCGTGAAGGTCACGCAGCCCAAGCCCGGCCTCATGGTCTACGACTTCGGGCAGAACTGTTCCTCCATGCCGAGACTGACGGTGAAGGGGCCTGCGGGTGCCAGCGTGCGCCTCACGCCGGGAGAACTGCTGGATGACGCCGGGCTGGTCTCGCAACGAAACTGCGGCGGGCCTGCGTATTACACGTATACGCTGAAGGGGGAGGGGACGGAAACGTGGTCGCCTCGGTTTTTCTACTATGGGTCGCGTTACCTCCAGGTTGAGACCTCCGGGCACGGTGCTGACAATGCGCCGCAGATCAGCGAGCTGGTCTCGCAGTTCGTTTACGCCTCCGCGGAGACAGTCGGCACCTTCGAATGTGCGAATCCGCTGGTGAACCGGATCCACGAGCTGATCAATGCGGCCATACGGAGCAATCTGCAGAGCGTGCTGACCGACTGTCCCCACCGTGAGAAGCTTGGCTGGCTGGAGTGCGCCCACCTGCTTGCGGGCTGCGTGATGTACAACTACGGCGTGCAGACGTTCTATGCGAAAATCGTCAACGACATGAGTGAGGCTCAATTGTCCAACGGACAGGTGCCGGACATTGCGCCGGAGTTCACGATGTTTGAGGGCCCCATGCGCGACTCACCCGAATGGGGCAGCGCCTTCGTGATCGCGCCGTGGCAGGTCTATCAGATGTACGGGGACCGGACGCTGCTGCAAAGGCATTACGAAGGGATGAAACGGTATGTCGCGTATCTGGGAAGCAAGGCGAAGGAGCACATCGTCTCGCATGGCCTTGGCGACTGGTACGACATCGGCCCTGATCGGCCCGGCCCCTCGCAGCTGACCTCCAAGGGGCTGACGGCCACGGCGACTTACTATCAGAACGTGACGATCTTGGCGGCTGCTGCGGCGCTGCTTGGCAAGGCGGACGAGTCGAAAGGGTTTGAGGCGCAGGCGCGCGCCATCCGTGAGGCGTTCAACCGGACTTTCCTCAACGCCGAGAAGAATTGTTATGACCGTGATAGCCAGACCGCCAACGCCATGCCCTTGGCGCTTGGACTGGTGCCGGAGGATCGCCGCGCCGCCGTGCTGGAGGGGTTGGTGGCGCAGATCCGCGCCGGCGGCAACCGCGTCACAGCGGGGGACGTTGGGTTCCATTACCTCGTGAAAGCCCTTTCGGAGGGCGGCCGGGGCGACGTGCTGTATGACATGCTGATCCGCGATGACGGTCCCGGGTATGCGTATCAGCTCAAGATGGGCGCGACGTCACTGACCGAGGCGTGGGATACGAACCCGAGGCAGTCTCAGAACCACTGCATGCTGGGTCACGTCGAGGCGTGGTTTTACAACGGACTCGGCGGCATCGCCTGCGATCCGGCTGGCCCGGGATTTAAGAAGATCATCATCAAGCCGCAAATTGCAGGAGACCTGCCAGGCGCCCGCGTTTCGTATGGTTCGCCGTACGGTCCGATCGTCAGCAACTGGACGCGTGAGGGCGGCGTACTGACGCTGGAAGTCACGATTCCGCCGAACACGTCGGCGACGGTGCATGTGCCGGCGACGGAGGCCTCGGGCATAACCGAGTCCGGTAAGCCGGCGGAGAAGGCCGAAGGGTTGAAGTACCTGCGGATGCAGGACGGTGCGGCGGTCTTTGCTGCGGCTTCGGGAACGTATAAGTTTAAATCCAAGATCAAGTAATTCGGTTTGAGCCGGTGGGGACACAAAGCAACCCCCACGCTCATTATAAAGAAAGAGAAACAAGAGAAAATGAGCAGGACGATGTTGAATAAGATACTGGGTTCTTCGTTGATGTTGTACACGGTGGTCGGGGGAGCCTTATTGGGGCGGGGCGCTGGCCCCTTGGCGCAGGCCGGGCTTGCCGACGTGCCTCGCATGGGCGACAAGGCTACCTACAGGAATGTGATTACGGCGGACGCGAGCAAGGCCGGAACGGAAAGCCGGCCGCCCAGCATCCGGGTTGAGGCGGACAAGCCGGGGGTCAGGGTCAGTCCGCTCCTCTACGGCATCTTCTTCGAGGAGATCAACCGCGCGGGTGACGGAGGCCTCTACGCCGAGATGCTCCAGAACCGCTCGTTCGAGGATGCCGCCGTGCCGCTCGGCTGGTCGGCCGTCCAGGGCGACGGCAAGATGGCGCTCGACACGTCGCAGCCGCTCAACGCGAACAACCCCACCAGCCTGCGCCTCGAGGGCCGCATTCGGGTGGCCAACAACGGCTTCAAGGGCGCGCCCTACAAGCGCGACGAAGACCCCGCGAAGTGGCTGCCGGCCTTCGAGACCAATGTGCAAAAGATGGCGGGCGGTGTCGCCGTGAAGGAGGGCCAGGCGTATCAGCTCTTCCTGTACGCCCGCGGGCAGGGCCCGGTGACGGTCACCCTCGAGAAGCAGGACGGCACCGTGCTCGCCCAGCACGAAGTGTCCGGCATCGGCAGCGAGTGGAAGAAGTTCGACGCCGTGCTGTCGACCGGCGCAACCGACGCGAACGCGCGGCTCGTCGTCGCCTCCGCCGCGACCGTCTGGCTCGACATGGTGTCGCTGATGCCGAAGGGCGGGCTGTTCCGCGCCGACCTGCTGAAGCTGCTGGCCGAGATGAAGCCCGCGTTCTTGCGCTTTCCCGGCGGCTGCTGGGTCGAGGGCGATACGATGAGCTTCGCCTACCGGTGGAAGAAGACCATCGGTGACGTCGCCGAGCGCCCCGGGCTTTGGTGCCGGTGGGGCTACTACTCCAATGACGGGCTCGGTTTCCACGAGTACCTGCTGCTGTGCGAGGCGCTCAAGGCCGAGCCGCTGTTCGTGATCAACTGCGGGATGGCCCACCACGACCACGTTCCCCTCGACCGGCTGGGCGAGTATGTCCAGGACGCTCTGGAT
>CAILUI010000286.1 GCA_903837355.1 uncultured Victivallales bacterium | reverse complement strand
TCGTTGGCTGCATGTGGGGGTCCTGTTCACCCAGCGCGCGCCGGAGCGGGTGCTGGTGATCGGCTGTGGCGGCGGCGTGGGGCCGCAGTCATTCGCCGACGACTATGCCGGGACGGTCCAGCGCATCGATGTGGTCGACATCGATCCGCAGGTGTTGCTCATGGCGCGGCGCTGGTTCCGTTTCCCGGAGCAGGACGGGCTGATGCGCGCCCATGTGGCCGACGGTCGGCTCTTCGTGGGGCAGTCGACCGAGCGTTGGGACTACATCATTCTTGACGCTTATAGCGGTGGCAGCCGCATCCCCACGACATCTGATTTCCCGGGAGTACTTCGCGGCGGTGAAAGGTCACTTGACGCCGGGGGGTGTCGTGGTCGTCAATGTCATCAGTGCTCTGGAAGGCGAGGGGAGCCGGCTATTCCGCAGTGTCCTGCGCACCATGCAGTCGGAGTTCGGTCCGGACCAGGTCTACGTGATCCCCCGCAGTCGCAGTGGCTGGCGCGCCACCAACATCTTCTTCGTCGGTGCGAGTGCTGGCGAACACCTGTCCGCCGAGGCGTTGCGGGAGCGCTACCACGCACTCCGCGGGAAACTGCTTCGGCAGCCTGGCCTTGAGGAACTGGCCGCCCAGCCCTTGCTCGAGCCGCCGGATCTTGGCGAAGCGCCACTGCTGACCGACGACTTCTGTCCCACTGACAGCATGACCCGCGAGTAGCGCCGGCCTGGGGCCACCCCAATGCCCCCCAACTTAGGGCGAAGGGCCTCATAGGACCGCGTAAACGCGGGACTACGAACCGGACCCTCGTCAGACGCCTCTGGGTTTGTAGTCCCGCCTTCAGCTTGCGTCCTGCCATTGCTGGCGTAGCGCGTTAGGCTTACGCGCGGCTCTGGTGCGCGGCATCAGGGGTTCGCCGTGGGGGTGCCGAGGATTTGGATCTCGCGGTAGACGTTGAAGCCGAGCGGGCCGTCGCGGAACTCGAGGCGCAGCGCCACCGCGGCGGGGGCCGCGGCCGTCACGCGCAGTTCGGAGGCGCCACCGGCAGACGGCAGCGCGGCCGAGGTCAGAGCGACGAAGGTCTCCGGAGCAGCTGCGTAGGCGACCAGCACGGTGTAGTCCTGGCTGGCGCGGGCGTCGTGGTGGCCGGCGAAGGTGCGGATGGCCGTCAGGTCGTGCGGGCCGTTGAAGCGGACGGTCAGCCGGCTGCCCGCGCCATAGCCACGGAAGGTCTTGCCGTCGTCCAGGGTCTCGTCGCCGCCGGCTCCATTCTGAGTCGTGCCGTTGACCAGGGACTCGGCGCTGGTGCCGCCGCCGGGGTGGAGGACGCCCTCGTCGCTGAACGTGGCCAGGCTGGCGAGTCCGGTGTGCAGGATATCCGCCTCGAGCGAGTCCGCGAGGTACGAGCGGAAGGAGGTCTCAGGCCAGGTTACGCCGGGGTGACTCCAGTCTTCGCTCAGCAGTCGCACCGGTCCGAGCAGGCCGGATGGCGTCAGTGCCGAGTCCTTAGTGAAGTAGTTCCAGGTGGTGAATGCGTAGCGGCCTGCCGCTGGGCGGGGTTGGTTAAGCGTGAACCAGTCCGGGAAGCGCTTGAGGTAGCTGCCGCCCATGTGGCCAGGCTGCCAGTCGCAGTCCGCGGGTTCCTGCTCGTCGCCGATCAGGCGGTTGGCCCAGACGTTGGTGACCTCGATCTCGAGCGCGTTGTCTGCTGCTCGGAGCAGGTCTGGGGGGACCGTCACTCCCCACGGCGCGCACCAGACCACCCCGAGATCGCGGCCGTTCAGCGTCACCCGCGCGATGTGGTTGACCGTCCCCAGGTCGAGGAAGATGGGGGTGGTGGGCGCCGTCAGGTTCGCCTCCTCGAGGGCGAAGGTCTGGCGGTACGTCGCCGTGCCGGAGTAGTAGCGGATCCCCGGCTCGGGCCGAGTCGTCCAATCCACCAGCGCCGGGAAGGTGACGGGCGCCGCCGGCCCGCCCCAGCGCGGGTCGAAGGTGATGGCCCAGGCACCCGCCAGCTCGCGCCGCGGTGTGCGTATCGGGTAGTTCCGTAACGCGGTCGCGGCGGCTGTGGCCGGCTTTCTGAACACCACAAACCAGCTCTGCGTCGGGGCGAAATCCAGGGTCATGGCAGTCTCGCCGTCGGCGCGGTCGACGTCGGTGAGGGGTCGGCGCTGCCCAGTGACCGGGTCCCAGAGTTCCGGCTGGCGGTCGGTCACGGCGAAGATGCAACGGGCCACGCCGCCGGCACGGGCGAGGTTGGCGAGGAAGAAGACCTCGGCCGCCGGGTCGCGCCGATGGACACTGCGCAGTGCGATCCCGCCCTGGGTAGCCTCGGCGTGGAAGCCGCCGCTGGCCGGTTCGCCCCATTGCAGCAGGGCCTGGCAGCGCTGCAGGTAGGCGATCCAGGCCATGCCGGGCTGCCACCAGGTCTGCAGGCGGCCGAAGTGCGTGCCCCAGCGGCCCATGGTGTTGCCCGGGCGATAGCGCTCGTCCCAGGGCTGCTGCACGGCATGGTGCAGAATCAGACGATTGATGCCGGCGCAGAAGGCGCCGTCGCCGACCGGCTTGAGCCAGGCCGGGTACTCCGTCCAGGCGCTGTCCTCCGGAGCGCCGGTGAACGCTTCGGCGGCCAGAATGGCGTGCCGCTTCCCGTCTCCGGCGTTGCTGATGCCGGCCTGTACCCCGCCACTGAAGGCCCCGCCGCCGGTCCAGAACTCCGTCATCACCCGGTGCACATAGGGCGCCACTTCGCCGGTGTGGAACGGCCCGCCGTAGGGCTCACAGGCAAACTCGAGTCCGGCCGCGCGCAGCCGCCGTGAGACGGTGGCGAAATGGACGTCGCGGTAAAGATCGGCGATGGTGCGGGCGAAGTCGGCCTGAAAACGGCTCGTTTCTGCCTCGCTGCCGACCACGCGACCGGCGAAGGTGGCCAGGAACGGGATCAGGCTGTAGCCGCGCCGCGTCGCGAATTCCGCCGGCATGAGCGGGGTCCAGGACGGGGTGCCGGCTTCGTAGCTGTCAAAGAGGAGGTGGCGCAGGCCGCTGCCGACGAGGTCGCCGAGGTGACGCTGCAGTTCCCCCACGACATGGTCGATGTGGAACTCGGTGGCGGCGACGCTCATCTTGTCGGATTCCAGCCCGCGGACCTCCCACTGGTTCGGCTGGGTCATGGAGCCCATGGTGGTGTGGCCGAGACGGTAGAGGATCCAGGTGCCGGCGGGCGCATCCCAGGCCAGGCGGCCGTCGGCTTCCAGGCGGCTGGTGAGGTCGGTCACGCCCTCCTTGGCGATGAGGCCGGCAGCGGGAAGCGCGAGCACGGCGATGTCGCGGTAGTACGTCTGGCGCGCCGCGATCAGCGGCTTCTCGAGGGCATTGGTGTCTTTGTTGACTACCGGGAAGGCCATATTGGCGCGGGGGTCGACCTGCGGCTGGGGCAGGGGGCCAGACCAGGGCTTACCGCCCTCGACCGTGGTCTGCGACCAGCAGAGTTCCTGCATGGACAACTCGGGCGGTATCCACGGCCCGCCGCTGTGGGTGTAGCCCGGGGAGTTGTGCATGCCGAGGTCCAGGTTCAGGCGCCTGGCTTCCGCGGCGGCGTGGCCTACCAGGGCCCACCAGGGGTCGGTGAAGGCGATCAGGCCGTCGCCGGGGCTGTTCGCGATGTGGCCGGCCCACGGGGTGCAGACGTCGGCCAGCGCGAACAGCGTGGCCGAGCTGATGCCGGCGGCCTTGAAGGCCTCCAGATCGCGCGTGATGCCATCACGGCTGACATTGCACCCCATCCAGTGCCACCAAACCCCCGGTTTGGCCAGCTCGGGCGGCGTCGTGAAGACGGTCTCCGGATCGGCGGCGAAAAGCGAGCCCGCCACGGCCAGCACAGCCGCCACGTTGAGCCACCCTGACTTGCTGCCCGCGCTGGCCATTGCCTATCCTCCGTGCTTCTGCATCCCGAACTCGCCCCTCGGCATGACGCGAGAGAGGATACTGCCACAGCCACGGGGGCGCAATCGCGACTGCCGGCGCTCGGTCAGGGGGTCGGTGGTCGGGGGGCGAGGGTCGGGGGGCGAGGGTCGGGGGGCG
>CAILUI010000285.1 GCA_903837355.1 uncultured Victivallales bacterium | reverse complement strand
CTGCCGGTCTGCTCTTGCCCTCCAGCCGGGCCTCCGGCCCGGTGGAACGCGGGATCTCCGTATCCCGCGGGCGGGGGCGGCGGCGATCCGACCGGCGGTTGCCGGTCTGCTCTTGCCCTCCAGCCGGGCCTCCGGCCCGGTGGAACGCGGGATCTCCGTATCCCGCGGGCGGGGGCGGCGGCGATCCGACCGGCGGTTGCCGGTCTGCTCTTGCCCTCCAGAGCTCTGGCGCGTCCCGTCACCCGGCGCTATCTTCAGCCGCGAGGTCAGGGGTGCGGTCTCCTGGCCGCCGCGCCTCACGCAACCTCGGGAGGGATCCTCGATGCAGCGACTGCTCGCCGCCACCTGTCTGGCGGCCATGGCCTCTTCAGTCCAGGCGGAGGTGCTGTTCACGGACTCCTTCGAGGGGAGCGGTCGTGTGCCCTGGCAGACCTCGTGGGGGAAGGTCGTGCCGTCGACGGAGGTCGTGCAGGACGGCAAGACGGCGATGAAGGAGATCCTGGAGGACGCGCACGGGCTGGCGGTGCTGTACGTGGAACTGGAGGCGTATCCGCGGGCCACCTACCGGGCCAGTGCCTGGGTTTATGTGCCGGCTCAGGAGAAGGTCATGCCGCCCTGTCTGAGCTTCAACCGCATGGACTGGAGTCCGCTGGTGGCGGCTACGACGGAGGTGGTGGACGCGTGGGTCAAGCTCGAGGTGGAGTACAAAGGCGGCACCGAGCCGCGGGTGCGGCTGCAGCTTTACCAGAACGGCCAGAAGGCCGGGCTGGGAGGCGCCGTCATCTACTGGGATAACGTCACCGTCGAACGCGAGCTGCCCGAGGTTACGCTGGGGGACGGCATCCGCATCAATCCCTATGTGCAGGAGGGCCTGGAGGTGACCCCGGTGGGCGGCCTGAAGGTGCGGGTGGCGCCGGGGAAGATCCTCGTCGGTGGTCAGGTGGTGGAGGTCAAGGAGGCGACGGAACTGGAACTCGCTTCACCGCGGGTTTTGCAGGTGCGCGACGAAGCGTTGCAGCTCACCGACCAGGTGCCGCAGAGCTACAACGGCGGCACGGCCCTGCGGCAGTGCACGATCGAGGGCGGCATCGGCCTGGCCGGGACGCTGGCCCCGGAATCGCTGGTGGTGAAGGCCGAGCCCGGCAGCGCGGGCCAGCGGCTGACGGAGGGCAAGGACTGGCGCGCGGACCGGCTGTGGGGGCGCCTCGGACGGCTGCCCGACGGCGCGTTGGGCGCGGAAACGACCGTCTACGTTGACTATGACTGGGGGCTGCAGCGTCTGGACACTCTCGCGGTGCGTTCCGATGGCAAAGTCGTGCTTCGGCAGGGCGCCGAGGATAAGACCATCCCGGCGCCGCCCGCGGTCGACCAGTTCACGCAGCCGCTGTGCAACCTGTACCTGCCCTTCCACTGCCGGGAGATCACGCCGGAGCTGATCTACCCCATCGGTCCCGCCTTTCCCAGCGCGGTTCAGGCGGAGGTGGACCGCAATGCGGCCCTGATCCCCCAGACGCTGGCGAAGCTGCAGCGGGGCGGGCCGTTCACGATCGTCTTCTGGGGCGACTCCGTCACCTGCGGCGGCACCGCCAGCACGCCGGCCAAGGCCTTCCCGCAGGCCTTTACCAGTTGGCTGCGGGACCGCTATCCGCAGGCGAGTATCCGCTATGTGAACGCCGGCACCGGCGGCTGGAACTCGGACTCGAAGCTGCCGCTGTTCCAGGGCGAGGTGCTCGACCAGAAGCCTGATCTCGTCGTGATCGAGTTTGTGAACGACATGGGGATGGACCGTGAGCGCATCTTCAAGAACTACACCGACGTCATGACGCGCCTGCGCGCAATCGGCAGTGAGGCCATCATCCTGACCCCGCATTTTGTGCGTCCGGACTGGATGGGGGCCGCTGGCATGCGCACGGCGGAGACCCGGGCCACGGTCGGTTTCCTGAAGGAGTTTGCGGCGGAGAACCGGGTCGGCCTCGCGGACGCCTCGCGGCGCTGGGCGCACCTGTGGATCGAGGGGCTGCCGTATCTCACCCTCGAGTACAACGCCATCAACCATCCCGACGACCGCGGGCACCGGCTGTTCGTGGAGGAGTTGCAGGCGTTCTTTCCGTAACTAGCGGGAGTCTCCTATGCACGTGCAGAGAACGGCATACACGCTGGCGGCGGCGCTGGCGACGGCGGCGCTGGGCGCGGCAGAGGTGGCGCCCGACCGCGTGTTCCGGGTGGCGGAGTTTGGCGCGGTGGGCGATGGCACCACGCTCAGCACCACGGCCATTCAGCGTGCCGTCGACGCCTGCGCCGACGCTGGTGGCGGCACCGTCTACTTCGCTCCCGGGGTGTACCTGTCGGGATCGGTGTTCCTCAAGGACCATGTCCGGCTCTACCTGGACGCTGGCGCCGTGTTGCGTGGCAGTGCGCGGCCGGAGGACTACCCCGCGATCCCGCGCCTGAACGGGCGTGGGCAACCGGCGTTCAGCGGCGGTTTCCTGCTCTACGCCGACGGGGTACGGAACGTCGCCATCGAGGGTCGGGGGACGATTGACGGCCAGGGCCGCGCCTTCTGGCTCGAGGAGATGATCAACTCCTGGGTCCGCAAACCGCTGCCCAATCGCCCCCGCGGGCTGATCTGTATCGTCCGCGGCAGCGACGTGCTCTGCCGCGACGTCACGCTGCTCAACTCGCCCTGCTACACGCTCTGGTTGATCGGCTGCGACAACGTGCGCATCGACGGCATCACCATCCGTAACCCCCACGACGGACCCAACACCGATGGCATCGACATCGACTGCTGCCGCGGCGTCCGCATCGCGAACTGCTTCATCGACGGCGGCGACGACGCCATCGCGCTGAAGAGCGACGCCGGTCTGCTCGGCGAGGACCTGCCCTGCGAGGATGTCGTGGTCACCAACTGCGTGCTGGGCGCGCTGCCCGCCTGCGCGGTCCGCATCGGCTACGAGGGCGACGCGGTCATCCGCAATTGCGCCTTCAGCAACCTCACCATCTTCGACACCGACATCGGCCTGGACATCATCAGCATCCTGCCCAACCGGCCGGATGTCACGGTCCTGAAAGGTACGCGCTGCGAGAACCTGAGCTTCAGCAACATCACCATGCGTAACGTCAACCGCGCCCTCTTCTTCTGGATGGGCAACGAAACGGCCGGCGAGGCGCAGGTGCAGTTGCGCAACGTGCAGGTGTCCAACGTGATTGCCGAGGCGCGCTTGGGCAGCTACATCGGCGGCTACGACCGCCGGCGTATCGAGAATGTGACCCTGTCGAACATCCAGCTGACCCTGACCGCAACGATGCCGGAGGCCGCTACCCTCTCCGGGAGCCAGATCTGGGGCGGCTCCTGGAACCCCTACGGCCTGTACTGCAGTTGGGTCGATGGGTTGCGGGTGGAGAACCTGCGCCTCGACGTGCGTCAGGCCGGCGGTCGCTGGCGCTATGGCGTCTACTGCGAACAGGTCCGCAATGCCGAATTCAGCGCCGTCCGTAGCGACGGCCTGGCCGCGCTGCCGTGTCTCGGGCAATTCGGACTGACCCAGGCGAGCGTGGCGATCCGGGATTGCGGCGCGGAGGCGGGACTGCCGCTGTTCCTCCAGGCCGCGGATAGTTCACGGGCGACCCTGACCGGCTGCGATCTCAGTCTGGCCAAAGTGGCCTTCGCGGCCGACCCGGGCAGCCGGGTCAGCGAATGGGCCAACCTCCTGCCGTGAAGCGGTCACGCCTGGTGGTGGCGAGCGAAGCGCCCGCCGAACCGCCCGCGCGGGCGGGGGGCGGCAGCGATCCGACCGCCGGCTGCCGGTCTGCTCTTGCCCTCCAGCCGGGCCGCTGGCCCGGTGGAACGCGGGATCTCCGTATCCCGCGGCCGGGTTGCGGAGAACCCGGCTTCCAGGGGCGGCGGCGATCCGACCGCCGGCAGCCGGTCTGCTCTTGCCCTCCAGCCGGGCCGCTGGCCCGGTGGAACGCGGGATCTCCGTATCCCGCGGGCGGGGGGCGGCGGCGATCCGACCGCCGGCAGCCGG
>CAILUI010000284.1 GCA_903837355.1 uncultured Victivallales bacterium | reverse complement strand
CGGCGAGTGCTGCGCCCGGCGAGTGCTGCGCCCGGCGAGTGCTGCGCCCGGCGAGTGCTGCGCCCGGCGAGTGCTGCGCCCGGCGAGTGCTGCGCCCGGCGAGTGCTGCGCCCGGCGAGTGCTGCGCACGGCGAGTGCTGCGCACGGCGAGTGCTGCCGGTAGCGGGTGGCTGGTGACGGGGAGTTGAGGGCTGGGGGCGGCGGGCCGTGGTGGGACCACCGCGTGTCCACGGTGTGGTGTTGCATGCAGTTCACGTTCGCCTGTCCGAAATGCAGCAGTCGGCTGGAGGCAGACTCGGACCTCAGCGGCAACTTTGCCGAGTGTCCGGGCTGCCGCACGTCTCTGCATATCCCTGAGCCCCGCATTTCCCCAGGCACGACCATTGGCGGTTTCCGTCTGGAGCGGCTCCTGGGGCGCGGTGGCATGGGCGACGTCTTCATGGCCACGCAACTGTCCATGGATCGACCGGTGGCCGTGAAGATCCTGTCGGCGGCGCTGACCAGCAACCAGGCTTTCGTTGACCGGTTCCTGATCGAGGTGCGGACGGCGGCGAAGCTGGAGCATCCGAACATCGTGACGGCCTTTGACGCGGGGGAGGATGCCGGGACCTACTACCTGGCGATGGGCTACGTCGAGGGGGAGACCTTGGACGAGCGCCTGCAGCGTGACGGCCCATTGCCCGAGCCGACGGTTCTACAGATGGGCCTGAAACTGGCTCGGGCTCTGGGTTACGCATGGGATGAGTTCGGGATGCTGCACCGGGACATCAAACCGGCGAACGTCATGGTCGACCGCTTCGGGGAGGTCAAGCTCATGGATCTGGGCGTGGCCAAGATCGTCGGTGAGGACACCGGGCTGACCATGACCGGCGTGGCCTTGGGTACGCCCAGCTACATGAGTCCGGAACAGACGCGCGGCGCCGCTGACGTGGACTGCAGATCCGACATCTATTCGTTGGGCTGCTGCATGTTCCACCTGCTTACCGGACACCCGCCGTACGTTGGTAAGAATCCCCTGGAGGTGATGAACCTGCACGTCACGGCACCGGTGCCCACGGTACGCTCGGAGCGCCCGGGGGTGACGGCTGGGTGTGAGGCGCTGCTCCTGAGCGCGATGCAGAAGGACGCCCGGTTCAGGCCGGCGTCGTGGTCTGAGATGGCGGCCCGGATCAAGGCCGCGATGGCGGGCCAAGCGCCGCCCGTCGTCCGCAAACGTCGACTGGGGGTGTGGCTTGGCCTGGCCGTAACCGTGCTCATGCTTGCCATGCTGGCGGAACTGGCGGTGGTCTGGGTCCTCTGGAGCCAGCCGCGCGTGCCACAGGTGCTCCGACGGTTCTGGGTGGCGCTGGCGCCACCGCTCGCAGCCGCGCCGGCGGTTGTGCCTGGCAGGCCTGCTGTGCCGGCCGTGAACCAGGCCATGGATCAGGTGGCCGCCCTCATCCTCGACCGCAAGCTGCGTGAGGCGCATGAGTTCTGGCGTGGCGAGAAGATGCGGTTAACGCCCATTGTCGGGGCGGCGCGGGTGGCGGCGCTCGATGCGGTGGTCACCAGCGCGATCCGTATTCCAGAGCGCCTCATGGAGAGCTTTCGGGCCGAGATCGGCAAGGAGATTACCGTCAGCTTGCGCGCGGGTGCGCTGGCGCTGCTCGTCACCGATGTTCAGGAGTTCCAGGTCCTCGGCACTCGCAAGCGCGGTGAGGCGGTCGAGCCGGTAGCCTTTACCGTCCGCGAACTGGACCTCGAGGAGGAGCTTCGGCGCCTGCGGCTGGAGGCGGACCCGAACCCCGATTTGACGCGGGGCATTGTGTCGCTCAGCTTCGGGCGCGCCGCCCTGGCCGTGGCCAGTCTGACGCGCGCTGGTCACCCGCTGGGGGACGCTCTGTTGGTAGCCGTCGAGACCCGTCGGCTGAACACCGTGGACGCCCTGCCGCGCCCGCTGGGCCGCCTGCGCGATCTGCTGCCCGGGGGCAAGCGCGCCGTCGGGGCGCGGCCGGAGGGCGGCAAGACGCCCCCGCCGTGAGTTCCACCGCGGTTTATCGCCTGCAGGCCTATGCCGCGGGCCGGCCACGTACTCCCGGTCCCTGGCCGTGGTCCGGGTAAGGTGTAGCAAGCACACTATCCTGTTCCCGGCCGGTCCGAGACTGGCGCCGGTAGGGCCCCCGGCCCGGTGGCTGCTGCAGCGTTGCCCACCCTCCCTCCCCGCCCACATCGGCGGGCCTGATCGGCCCCGGGTAGCAGCGGCTTCACGGATCCTTCACCGCGGCTTCATGCCGACAGCATGAATCCTTCGCTAGCTCTTCACAGCTTCATGCTTGATCCATTTCCCTCGCAGGATCTTAGTACACCTCTGCCGGGACTTCACTCCCGCCTGGCCTGGTGGCCGACGGGGGGGGATACAGCCGAGAGGGCACCCAGGACCACAAGGAGGTCGTCATGCTTGGAAGCCACGCAGTGCCCAGCGCCCGCAGCGCTCTCTGCAGCGGACTCCGACTCAGCCGCCGCTGCGGCGCCAGCGCCTCACTGGCGCTGGCGTTGGCGGCCAGCCGCACATCGGGACAGGCTGCTGAGGCGGGGGCCAGCGTGGCCCCGGTGCCGGCCGCAGCGGCCACGGTCTCCGACGTCTATGAGCTTGGCACCGTCGACGTGACGGCCAGCGGCCTGGCCGGCGAGACCACGGGGGGCACCACCCTGTCCACCACCGACTTTCAGGACCGCAATGCCAACACCCTGCGCGATGCCGTGGATCTCGTCCCCGGCGTCAGCATCAACACCATCGGCCCCCGGAATGAGGGCTCGATGAGTGTGCGTGGCTTTGATCTGCGGCAGGTACCGGTGTTCCTGGATGGGATCCCGGTGTACGTGCCCTACGATGGCTATGGCGACATGAACCGTTTCACGACCTTCGACCTGTCGCAGGTGACGGTCGAGAAGTCCACCGCCTCGGTCCTCTATGGCCCGAACACCCTGGGCGGCGCGATCAACATGGTGACGCGGCGGCCGACCGCGACGGTGGAAGGCTCGGTGGGCGGCGGCATTGAGCTGAGTCACGATGGCGACTACTCGGGCCAATATGAGTACCTGAACTTTGGCACCAATCAGGGGAAATGGTACTACCAGGCCAGTGGCTCGATCTTCGATCACAGCTCCTTCACGCTGCCCGACGACTTCGAGTCGGCACCGGCCGAGAAGGGCGGCAAGCGCGACAACTCGGATGCCGAGGACTGGCGGATCCTGCAGCGCCTGGGCTTCACCCCCAACTCGACCGACGAGTACTCCCTGACCTACAGTCGCCAGGAGGCCGAGAAGGGCATTCCCCCTTACGCCGGCGAAGCGACCGGCGTCGTGCCGCGCTACTGGCGCTTCGACAAGTGGGATCGGCAGAGCCTGTATCTGATCACTCGCACCGCCCTGAGTGACGACCTGACCCTGCAGAACCGCGTCTTCTGGGACGAGTACGAGAACTCGCTCGACAGCTATGACGACAACACCTACACCACCCAGAGCAAGAAGTACGCCTTCCACAGTCACTACGATGACTACAGCTATGGCGGCAGCAGCGAACTGGCGTATGAGCTCGGCGACAATACCACCCTCAAGAGCACGGTCTACGGCAAGGACGACGTTCACCGCGAGCACAATCGCCACGAGCCCGTACGCCAGTACAAGGACCGGACTCTGTCACTGGCGTTGGAGGGCACGCAGCGCTTCCTGCAGGACTGGGAACTCACGGTTGGCGGTCGCTACGATCGGCGCGAGGGGCTGATCGCCGAGGACTACAACAGCAAGACCCGGGCGATCACTGACTTCCCGGACGCCTTCGCCGACTCCTGGAACGGCCAGGTGAGCCTGAAGTACAACCTCTCCACCACCCAGGCGCTCCACGTCACCACCTCGCGCACCAGCCGTCTGCCGACCCTGAAGGATCGGTACTCCTACCGCCTGGGTACGGCCAAGCCGAACCCGGAGCTGACCGCCGAGACCGCCGACAACTACGAGCTCGGCTACCGCGGCAGTCCGGTCAAGGGGCTGGAGCTGGAAACCGCCCTCTTCTACAGCGACATCGGGGAGACGATCCAGAGCGTCAGTCTGACGCCGTCGTTGACTCAGATGCAGAACGTCGGCACGTCCCGTGCCATGGGCTGGGAAGCGGGGGCGAAGGTCAGCCCGCTCGAGTCGCTCGATCTCGGTGCGACCTACACGCTGCTGGACCGCGAGAACCGCACCGATCCCTCGATCGAGCTGACCGATACCCCCCGGCACAAGCTCTACGCCTACGTCGCCTGGAGGCCCTTGCCGAAGCTCGAGATGCGCCCCGGCGTCCGCTACGAAACCGGCCGTTACACGACCTCCGATGGCAAGCAGCAGACCGACTCGTTCGGCGTCTTCGAACTGATGGCCCGCTATGAGATCACCTCCGGCGCGACGGTGCAGGTCGGGGTGCAGAATCTCACCGACGAGCTCTACGCGTATCAGGAAGGCTACCCGGAGTCTGGCCGCTCGTACTACGCCCGCTTCGAGTACTCCTTCTGAGCCACCGCCACACGCAGGAGATGCAACCCATGAATGACCTCGAACTCGACGCCTTGCTGGACACCTGCGTGGCCTTCCACGGCCACCTCTGCATGGGGCAGGTCCTCGGCGTCAAGCTAGCCCTCCAAGGGCTGGCGCTGGCCGCACCCGCCACCCCCCGCGACCTGATCGTGGTGGTCGAGAATGACCGCTGCATCGCCGACGCCATCCAGACGGTAACCGGCACCCGGCTGGGCCGCCGCACTCTGAAGCTCAAAGACTACGGCCGCATGGCCGCCACCTTCATCAACACCACCACCCTGCGCGCCTTCAGGGTGCACACGGCCTACACCGGCACCTGCGATCCGCACGACGAGGCGGCGGTGCGGGCGGTTCTGCATCTCCCGGACGACCAGGTGGTGGCCTGGCAGGAGGTGAAGACCCATCTGAAGCCGGAGGAGATGCCCGGCAAGCCGTCGCGAGTGGTGGAGTGTTGCACCTGCGGCGAGCGTGTCTTCGATGGCAAGGACACGGTTACCGCCGCGGGGCCGATCTGCTCGGCCTGCTCCCTGGGCAGCTACTACACCCTGGCATGATGAGGAACCATGGCTGACGATACCCATAGAGGCGCAGTCACGCCCCCCCCCGGCATCACCCGCTGACCGCAGTCGGCGGGTGGTGGTCGGGCTGCTGGTTGCGCTCGGCGTGATGCTCGTCATCGCGCTGGTCTCGGGGCGCTACCCGATCCGCCTGGGCGACCTGGCTGACCTGCTGTGGCGTGCCGTCACCGCTCCGGGGAGCCTCACGCACAACGCGGGCGAGACGGTGCTGTTCAGAGTCCGCTTGCCGCGCCTCTGTGCGGCGCTGATGGTCGGGGCGGCGTTGTCGGGTTCCGGTGCCTGTTATCAGGCCATCTTCCGGAATCCGATGGTGGATCCGTCACTGCTGGGCGTCTCGGCCGGTGCTGCCCTGGGAGCAGCGCTGGGGATCCTGTTTTCGGTGGGTGTCGTGGGCATTCAACTCCTAGCCTTCGGCTCCGGCCTCGCGGCGGTGGGGCTCACGCTCCTGCTCTCGTGGCTGGTCAGCCGGCAGGGCGAGAACACGCTGACGCTGGTGCTCTGCGGGATCGTGACCGGGACCCTCTTCTCGGCGACCCTATCGTTGGTCAAGTACCTGGCTGATCCCTACTCCAAACTGCCCGCGATCACCTACTGGCTGATGGGCAGCCTGGCGGCCGTCAACCCCGCTGACGCCCGCGGCGCGGCGCTGGCGACGTTGGTCGGCACGATTCCCCTGGTCCTGCTGCGCTGGCGTATCAACGTCCTGTCCTTCGGCGATGAGGAGGCGCGGGCGATGGGGGTCAACACGCGGCTGATTCGCGGGCTGGTGATTGCCGCCTCGACGCTGATGACCGCCACGGCGGTTTCGATGAGCGGCATGATCGGCTGGGTCGGTCTGGTGGTTCCGCACCTGGCGCGGATGCTGGTTGGGCCTTCCTTCGCGGTGCTGCTGCCGGTCTCGATTCTGATGGGGGCGCTGTTCCTGCTTACGGTGGACACGGTCTCGCGGGTCGCCTTCGCTGTCGAGATCCCGCTGGGTATCCTGACGGCGATCATCGGTGCACCCTTCTTCATCTACCTGCTGGTGCGGGGCAGGCGGGGGTGGGCATGATGCTCTCACTGCAGAATGTCGCCGCTGGCTATGGCCAGCACCGGGTGGTGCACGATGTCTCCTTCGCCGTCGGCACGGGCGAGGTGGTCTGCCTGCTCGGGCCGAACGGCTCCGGCAAAACGACCCTGTTCAAGGCGGTCCTGGGTCTGCTGCCGCTGCAAGCCGGGCGGATCGAGCTCGATGGCAAGGGTATCGATTCCTGGTCACGGCGCGACTATGCGCGCCAGATCGCCTACGTGCCCCAGCTCCACGTCCCGCCCTTCCCCTATGTCGTGCTCGACGTGGTCAGCATGGGTCGCACGCCCTACCTCTGCACCTGTGCTTCCCCCAGCCCCGCCGATCGCCGCGCCGCCGAAGCGGTGCTTGAACAACTGGGCATCAGCCACCTCCGCGATCGCACCTACACCGAGATCAGCGGCGGCGAGCGCCAACTGGTGCTGATCGCCCGGGCGCTCACGCAGCAGCCGCGGTTCCTGATCATGGACGAGCCCACCTCGCACCTGGACTACGGCAATCAGATCCGTACCATCGCCCGCATCCGGGAGCTTGCCCGGCACGACATCAGCGTCATCCTCACCACCCACTCACCTGACCACGCCTTTGTCTGTGCCACGCGCGTCGTGGCCTTGCACCACGGCACGCTCATTGCCAGCGGTCCGGCCGCGACGGTCATTACCCCGGAACTGCTGAATACCATGTATGGGGTCGACGTGCGCGTCCTCGACCTCCACCACCAACATCCCGGCGTTGGCCGCCTGCTGGCGCCACAGTTCGCCTGATGGAGAGGGGCCACTATGACCGGAAGGAGCACTATGAGTACTGACGGGATTGCGTATTGGAACGTGCAGGTGATGAAACGCTGGAAGCGGACCCAGTCGGCGGATGAGGCGCGCGACCTCGAGACCTTCTGGGATGGTCGGGCCGAGGCCTTCAACGAACGTACGGGGCAACGCTCGGCCCGCGACTACGACACGGCGCTGGTCCACTGCATCGCCGACAAGGCCAAGCTGCAGCCTACTGACACCTGCCTCGACCTGGGCTGTGGGACGGGATCCCTGGCGCTGCCGCTGGCCAGACGCCTGAAATGCGTGACGGCGTGCGATATCTCGGGGCAGATGCTGGGCTATCTGGAAGCGCGGGCGCGCCAGGCGCATCAGGACAACATCGTCACCCGCCACGGCCGCTGGATGGATCTGGTCCCGTCCCGCGACGTCGGCCCCCACGACATCGTCATCTCGCATCGCTCGCTGGGCCTCATCGCCTGCGACCGCGACGGCAGTCCTGACTTCGTGACCTGCATTGCCCGGATGCACCACCTGACCCGGCGCGCCGCGTTCATCATCCCGCGGGCCTTCGGGGTGCCGGACGACGACGAATTCCGCCGGCTGTTCCCAGAGTGCACGGGCGGGCCGGCGGAGCGCTTCTCGGACCTGACCACGCTCAATCTGCTCCACGCGATGGGGCTCTTCCCGCGCCTCGACTACGTACCGCTCAGACAGGTGCAGCAGTTCCATTCGATCGACGACGAAGTAGCCGCCTTCCGGCACTTTTTCCAGATTGACGGCCTGCGCCAGCTCAAACGTCTGCACGAGTACCTCGCCCGGTACGCGCTGCGGCAGGACGACCAGTACTCGATGCGGACCGTGACTCGCGTGATGGTCATGTGGTGGCTGAAGGAGTGTTAAGCCCCATGCGCCCCCATACAGAGCGGTCGGACTCGGCGAACCACGTGAACGCGGGGCTGCACGCCCAGTACCTGTCACCCAGACGGCTCCAGGTTCGTCGTTCCGCCTTCAGCCCCCGCGGGGCGCAGTGTCCGCCCGATCATGTCAGGATGAAACT
>CAILUI010000283.1 GCA_903837355.1 uncultured Victivallales bacterium | reverse complement strand
GCGCTGGTACTGCCGCAGGCCCAGGCGCTCTTTGTGGGAGTGCTGGAGCGTGCCGCAACCCACGGCCTGGACGCCAACTGGGCCGCGCTCCGGGTGCGGGGCTATGCCGAGGGGCTGGCGCGCTGCAAGGCGTCGGCGGAGCTGCACGAGGTGGCCTGCGCGGCCGTCCTCAAAGCCTTTCCCGATTCTCCCGGGGTCAGCCAGGCGCTGGCGCCGCCCGGTGGCACACCCGCTGCCCCAGCGCGGTGACGGGGCTCACCTGCCGCGCCGGTATCCGGTTCACTTCTGCAGTTCGACGACCACCTCGGCCCCGCCCTTGGACACGGTGGCCTCGCGCGAGACCTGTCTGCCCTGGTCGTCCACCGCGATCATGTAGCTGCCCTGGAAGGCGGAGGTGGCCACTGAACCGGCAGCATCCGTCTTCATAGTGAGGTCCGTCAGCCACTCCCTGGCCGCCAGCTTCTCGAGGACCTTGGCCGCGGGCTTGGGGGTGAGGTCCCGGCGGAACAGGGCGGACCTTTCCGCCCCCTTCTCGGCCTCCCAGACGCCCGCGAAGCAGACGCCAGTCACAGCCGGGTGCGAGAAGAAGAGGTCCAGGAGCTTCTCCAGTATGTACGCCTGGGTGTTCTCCTCTGCCGAGTCGACCGCCAGGGACGTGATGACTATCGGCAGCCCCGTGGCCTCAGCGATCCTGTCAAGGCGCTTCCCAATGGTCTGTGGGGAAACGAACGGCGCCGCCATGGTGAGCTGGAGCGCTATCGCATCGGCTGGGCCGCCTTCGGCCCGCAGCCACTGGACAAGCTGCAGCAGTTCCTCCAGGTGCTCGGTACCCACAGCGACAAGGGCCTTGTCATCGCTCAACACCAGCGTGGCCGTGGGATCCTGCTGGCGCGCGATCTTGAACGCACTGACCACACTCCCCTCGCCAAGGCGCGCGTACATCTCATCGTTGGTCAACGGGGCATGCACGACATCCCACTGGAAGACCTTTCCCCGGTACTTGCTGACCTGCTCCGCGATGTACTTCTCGAGACTCTCACGGAGCTGGGCCGCCTGCATCTGCCGGCGGTCGGGAGGCGCCCAACTGAAGGCGGGGGAGTAGAGGGCATGTCCCCGCACCCGGAGTCCCTGGGCCAGCGCCTGCCCGATCAGAACCGGCGCGAACGCGTCCCCCCACGCCTGGTTCTCGCGCCACACCAGCAGGTCACGAGGCGAGATCACGTCGAACAGGTGACGGTCAAGGATCGTGGTGCGGTACCCGCCGATCCTGTCCTTCACGCCTTCGATGGCTCGACGCAGCTCCTCCGGCACCGGTGGCGCATTCGCCTCCTCGGCGAGAAACAGCGCCGACACCTCTGCACCGATGAAGAAGGGCCGGCTCTTCTGCTGGATCGTGACAGCCCTTCCAGGAACAGCCTTGCCTTCCCTGGTCACCCGCACGGTCAAGTCTGCCCTGCGCACCGTCTGGAGTCGATCCAGCACCGTCTTCTCCCAGTCCCGGTCCTGGTAGTCGCCGTCAAAGACCGTATCGCAGTTGACGGGCAGACCGATGATAGGGGCTCCAATGGGAAGAGCAATGGCCGACAGGGCTCGCAACTGCACCGTCCCGGTGGCCGCAGCCAGGTGGAAACAGAGCGAGGTCTGTCGCGGGCCAAAGTCGGACTGAACCGGAACCGCCATCGTGCAGGTGTGCCATTGGTCCACCGGTTCGGCGATACGGGCGGAAAGGAGTTTGGGCCAGGGCGGCGAATCCTGCTGCCAATAGCAGTTGAGCGAATAGCCCCGGGTCACCTTGACGTCGAACGAGATGTAGAGTGTCTCGCCCTTCCGCAGAGGCGCCGCCAGGGACTGACGGAGTTCCACGTCCCAGGGCCGGGCCGAGGCGGTGCTGATCTCGAACGACAGTACACCGGATTCCTGCCCCTCTTCGGGCGGCGTCAGAGACGACCGGCTCAACCCCTCTGTCTCGCGGATCACCCAGTCGACGGGGTGCTTGCGGTCCCCCCGGAGGTCGCCGTTTCGCAGCACCTGCCGCCCCTCTGGCTCGCCCGCACGTAGTGGAAGGCACGCGAGCAGACAGGCGCAGAGGATGAGATGGGCGGCAACACGAGGGCGGATCAGCCGCAGCATCTCGCGTTTCCCAGTACCTGGTGCTGAGTCTGGAGCCGCCAAGAACCCTGCCTCCCCCCTGTGAACCGTCGTGCAGGGTGGGCCCCCGCCGTCGAGCACTGGCCGTTCGCCCATCTTCTCCGGGCCAGGCCGGAGCGCGGGCGCGCTACTCCGGCAGACGCTGGAGAAGCTGCGCCGCCTTGCTGGCGAACTCTGTGCCGGGGTACTTCTGCACCACGGCCGCGAGCGGCGGCCGCGCTTTGCCGTACTCCTGCGCCGTCAGGTGAAGCCAGCCGACCAGGAAGAGGGCCTTGGGGATCTCCTCGACGGCAGGGAACTGCTCCAGAAGCGCTTCGAGCGTGACCAGTGCCTGTTCCTTCTGGTTCATGCGGATGTAGCACAGCGCCTCGGTCAGAAGGCTCTTGGGGATGAGCGGGCTCTGTGCGCATTCCTTCTGGAACTGGTCAAGCTGGGTGATGGCCATCTGGTCCACCCCCCGGCGATACCAGTAGAGAGCCGTATAGAACAGGGCGAGTTCACGGTCAGGATGGTTGGCCTCCAACTCCCGGAGCACCGCGGCGGTGACCTTGGCGTGGTCTTCACCCAACTCACCCGCGTAGGCATCGGCAACCAGTTGGATGACGGTGAAGCTGGACTGGGGCGAGAGCGTGAACTCCCGAAGCAGTTCGCGGCACTGGGCCTGTGCTTCGGGGTATTTCCCCTCCGCGATCAGGCCCTGTATGGCCTGGCATCGGGGGCGCAGCAACAGGGCGTCCAAGGCCGCGGCCCGTTGCGCCGGACCCGAAGTCTCGATCCTCGTCGGAGCCGGCAATGCAGCCCTGCTATCCTGGTGCGCATCCGGCCTGGAGGCCACCACGATGGCCCCAGAAGCCGCAGTCCCCGCCGGAGCCGTCTCTGCCGCCGCGACAGGCACCGCTATGCCGACAGCCGGGCTCGGCACGGATGCGACCATCCTGCTCACGAAGCGCGAGGGCGAGGCGAATTCCACCGGCAAAGGCACCCCCATGCCGGCAGCCGGACCCGAACCGGACACGAGCACGGCACCGCTGACCTCCCGGGGGACGCTGCTGGTGACCTGAACGCCCGCAGGGGCGGAAGATTCCCGAGACGGTGGCGCGGCGGTGGCTACCTCGACCGCCCTGCCTTGGCCCCCGGCCGGAGCCGTAGCCGGCGCTACGGAAGCAGTCTCGCTTGCGGGCGCCGAGCCGGGCGCAGTCGCAGCCGGCGCTACGGCCACGGTGGTGGTCGCTGCTGCCCTGGGTCCCTCCCTACCGCCAATGCTGATGGGCCCCGGGATCTCGGCCCGCCGCGAGCCGACGCTTGCCAGTTGGATTCCTCCAGCAGCACCCGGCGTGGCTGCTTGTGAACCCCGGGAGACGACCCCGACGCCCTGTCCGGCGCCGACACCTTCCTGACGTGTCGGTCTGGCGACCACCTCGATCCTGCTGACCGGTAGATCGGCCTGCCTCGGGACATTCCTGAGCGCTACGGCGTCCTGCCACGCCTTGAGTTTCGCATCCGCGAGTGCCATCAGGGTATCCCCCGGGTAGAGCTGGCAGGCGCCTTGGATGAATCCGCGGGCCTGGCCCAGGCCTCCGTCTCGCGCCCTGAGGCAGCCCAGGGCACGCGTCATCGCCAGCTCGGCGATGGCGCGGGAGTCGGCTTCCGCTGCCAGACGCAGGTAGAACGGGATGCTGTCAGCGATAAGGTCCTGCGCCCCTGCCAGGCGACGGTCGATGTTCCCGAGGATCGTGAGCCGCATGCTCTCGGGCTCCGTGCGGTCGCAAGCAAGCTCCTGAACGTCTTCGAGCGTGCCTTCGTCAAGCACAGACTGGACCGAAGGGTAGTGGATCGTCGCATCCCACGCACTGCTGCCCTTCGACAGGCAGAATGACGCCTTCCGCGTCCGCAGTTGCTCCAGTAGCGGATCGTCCTCCGCGATGGTCTGGGTGTAGGCACGACACTCCGGGTGGAAGACGGTGATTTCCACCCCGCGCGGCAGCGCCGGCAGCGTCGGCGTCTGCCACTTCCCCTCGCTGTTGGAGGTGACGCTGCAGCGCTTCTGGACTCTCAGGCCAAGGGGCGCATCGACCGTCAGCGCGAGACGGACCACTGCGTCTGCGACGGGCTGCTTGTCGGCCTTGGTGATAGTGCCGCCGTACTTCACTCCGCGCATGAGCTGGATCTCAAGCGTTCCCTGTCGGTCCGGATCGACCTGCCGCACCTCCACCGGAGCGTAGGCATCTTTCTCGTGCTCGACGCGCAGCATGTGCACGCCGGCATCGTTCTGGAGGGGTGACACCCGGGCGATGCCCTGCTCGTCAGTCTGTCCTGCACGGGCGAAGTTGAGGCGTTCAGCGTCCGCGACCACCAGGGCTTCGGGAACAGGATTCCCAACTTCATCCGTGACCCGTACGGTCACGGTACCATGCGCGGCCAGCGGGGCCGCGGGCGTGCCGCTGTCGGCAGCCAGGAAGAAGACGGAATCGAGTTGGAGAACCGCGGGCGCATCCACATAGCGGTCGACGATCACCTCCAAGGCGATCCCGCGCAGGGGCCCGGTGAGTTGGAGACCACGCAGGTCCTTGCGCACTTCGCGCGCGGTCCCATCCGGCTTCAGCTCGTTGTGAGCGATCAGCGTCTTCATCCGGCGCCCCCGCTCGTCGGTCTCCGGGACCGCCAGCAGATAGTCTTCGCTCTTGGGATTCGTGTTCCAGGCCCGGTACCGGATGACCAGGAACGGATAGCGCTGCCAGTCGATGGGAAGATCGAACTCATGGTACCAGACGTGCCGCTTGTCGGGAGCATTGACGACGAAGCTGGTCCAGACGTAGTCCTGCTCCAAGGCGGCAAGCATGGTCCCGGAGTCCTCAAGGATCCAATGGGGCTTCGACTGCCAGGCGACGTAGCCGCTCAGCGTGATCCCCTTCTCCGGCGGAAGCTTCCAGGGGTCAACCTCGTTGCGGGCCTGCTCCTGGCCCGTAGCCGGAGCCCGCACGAGCACGGCCAAGGACACGATCAGGAGCCGCGCGAGAGCGCTTGGCAGGCACTTGAGCATCCTCATCCGCTTGCCCCCCAATGCCCCAGGAGTCAACAGCTTCCAGCAACCGGCGTCACTCAAAGCTACTGCTGCCTACCTCGACAGTCAAGCCGTCCATAGGTCTGCACCAGGGCGGTTTCAGGAAAGCGCTTGCTGCGGGGTCTGCGGCCGTCTGCAAGACCTGCCGGGGCAGGACCGGGACTCCTGATGCACGTCTTACCGCATGGCAAGCGTGCGGGTACTTGCCAGTGCCCCGCGAAGCCCTATCTTAGCCTTGCTCCGGACGAGAGCGTCGCGCCGGGAGCGATCACGGACGTCCAGCCGGGCGGCAATAGCCCCATCCGGGCATTCGACGGGGAACGTGTCAGGAGTTGCCTGCCTCAGGTGGGGCAGGGGAGGGTCTCCATGGACTGCCATGGGTGGTTTCCTGCGCTGCGCTTGTTGGCTGCGATGCTCGTGACTGCAGGCACGAGTGGCCCCGCTCTGGCCGCCGCCACGGGCGCGAAGCCCAACATCCTCTTCATCATGATCGACACGTTGCGGCCCGACCACGTCGGCTGCTATGGCTACCAACGGCAGACCACGCCGAACCTGGACCGGCTCGCCGCAGGTGGGGTGCGGTTCGACCAGATGATCGCGGCTTCAAGCTGGACGACTCCGAGTGTCATGAGCATGTTCACGTCCCTGCCGCCCAGTCTGCACGGGGTCACCGGCCCCGACAAGACCCTGGTCGGCGATGCCACTACCCTCGCCGCGGAACTCAAGCGGGCCGGCTACCAGACCGTTGGGTTCACCTCCAACCCCTGCACCCATTCGAAGCTCGGCTATGCGCGGGGATTCGACCTCTACGACGATTTCACCGTCATGCTCTCAAGCGACCTGAACCTGTTCGAGGATTTCGACCAGGAGAAGGGGATACTGAGCACCGTGACAAGCCCCACGATCAACCGCCTGGCGCTCAGTTGGCTTGAGCAGAAGCGCGACCCGGGCCGACCGTTCTTCCTCTATCTCCTCTACTTCGACCCGCATGCCGACTACGTCCCGCCCTCACCCTACAACCGCCTGTTCGACCCCGAATACGACGGCCCCGAGAACGGGCGCAACCTGCCTGACCGCGCAGAGAGCGGTAGCGCCGTCTTCACGGAACGCGACAGGGCCCATATCCGCGCGCTCTACGACGGGGATATCCGCTTCACGGACGAGCATGTGGGGGCGCTCCTGAAGAAGATGGAACAGCTCAAGCTCCTGGAGAACACGCTGACTGTCGTAGTCTCGGACCATGGCGAGGAGTTCTGGGAGCACGGGGGGATGCTGCACGGGCACACGCTCTACGAGGAGCTGATCCACGTGGTCTGCATCCTGCACTGGCCTGGCAAGATCGGCCCGGGCACGGTGTTCCCCCAGCAGGTCAGCCACGTCGACATCATGCCCTCACTTCTCGACGCCATGGGACTCCCCATCCCCAGGCAATGCCGCGGCGAGTCCTTCATGCCCTGCCTTGCCTCGCCGGACAAGCCATTCCCTCGCAAGGAGTGTTTCCTGGAAACCGAGATCCGTAACGTGCAGTTGAAGGCGATCCGCTCTGCCGGAGGGAAGATCGGCTGGGACCTGAAGACTGGACAGAAGCGGGGGTTCAACCTGCGGGAGGATCCAGCGGAGATCGCCGGCGTGGACTGCGCCGCGACGGCATGGTGCCAGGATCCCGCCACCCGACTTGACGCCTGGTGGCAGGCGACACTGCGCGAGGTGGCGACGCGCCCCGAGCCACAGACGATCACAAGCGAGATCGACCCGCGCCTGAAGAAGCAACTCAAGGCGCTGGGGTACCTGCACTGACAGGAGCGCATGGGTGCGGGCACCGGCCCAACTTGCAGGACTGAGAACGCCCTGGTCCGGTTCCCTACCTGGCGAGTTTGAGGACGGCGTACTCCCCGCAGAGATGGAAGTCGGTCTTCGAGAGCCGTGGGACCATGCTGAGCTCGGTCCAGGGAAGATGGGAGGAGTAGTTGTAGCGGGCAACCAGGATACGGCAGGAGACACTGGCCTCGGGCAGCAGTCGGGCGAAAGGGATGGCCAGCTCGACAGACCAGCAGGTGTCCGTGTCCTGGCGCTGGTTCAGCGTCCCCTCGCAACGCGCGGCAACACGCAGCCCACAATCGCGTACCACGCAGTCCATGGCTGTCTGCTGGGGTCTCGGCTCGGGCTGCCAGAAGCTCGTCTTCCGCCCGCTCGGAGTGGCGTACAGCTCCCAGTAGCCCGGCTGCCCGTCAGGCTTGATGAAGAGCTCGAGCACATCCCCCAACTGGTAGTGGTGCAACTGGTCGGCCGCGCCCGTCGCCACAATGTCAGAGTCCTGGAAACGGGCAGCGACGTAGAGGTTGGCGTCATCCCAGGCAAGACGCACCTCGCCGCGCTCACGGACATCCGTCTGACGGGTGATGGGCTCCTGCCGGTCGGCGAGTGGTGCGCCGCCGGCAAGGCCGAGGATATCATCATCGAGGAGGCCATCGGCCCCCTTCGGCGCACTCGATGACTCGGACACAGGCGTGCCGATATCGGCGCCGTCTCTCGCGATGCGGTCCCCGCCCAGCGTCAGCGGATAGGCAGGGGCACCCGTCCAGACGGGGTCGTCCAGGATACCGTCGATCTTGACCGGTACGGCTGTGTACCTGGCCTCCATGATGAGGGGCGAGGGAGCCCCTGGTTCCGAAGCCGGCTGCGCAGAGCCGTTCGTGCCCAAGGCAGCAAGGAGCATCTGAACCGCCCCAAGCGTCAGCCAGTCACACCGCTTGCACAGGTTCATGCCCGCCTCTTGCTGGAATCAGTAGTATTGACAGCCGATATTCTACCGTGAGGGTCATGGAGTTCCAGCCTGGGTGCCCCGGTTACCACACCGGTGGCGGTACGGCCGCGGTGGGCCGCGGGCGACGTACGGCCGCGTGCCCTCACGCGGCACCCGTCGCGGGTGGGGGCACCCGCGCGTACTGCACGGCGGGCACGATCCGCCGCCGTGCGTTTGAGCGCTCGCAGGAGTCCTGAGGCGTGCACAGGCAAGGGAAAGCCATGCAGGTAGCTGGCGCCGTGGCGCTGGTCGCCGCCTTGCTGATCGCTGTCCGGCTGACTCAGGTGTCCCGTCCTGCCGTCGAGAAGGCATCCGGTGTGCCCTCGGCCTGGTCGCCTGCGGCTGAGCGCGCTACGCTGCCGCGCGAGTTCGTCTGGACCGGGACCCTCACCGCGCCGTGGGACGGGGCGCAGCAGTGTCGGGTACGGCTGAACGGCCAGACCCGGGCTATCGATGTCGTCTGCGGCCGGGACGAGGTCCGCGTCTCAGAAGCCACCGGGCCGGCAGATGTCCGCGAGGTCGCCCGGTCCGCCTGGCCCCGCACCCCCACCACGGGGGAGTCCTTCCAGGTGGTGAAGAGCGCTGACTCGATCGGCGTCTTCCTGAACCTGCAGCGCGTTCTCGTGGCTCCGTGTACCATCGAGAACTGGCGGAGCAGCACCTGCGAGGTGGCAGGCGCCGCCACCCCATTCGTGACCTTCCGTTTCCAGAAGACCGAACCGCCGTTCTTCACCGACGACTTCATGCACGGGGAAGGCGAACTGGGTGAATGGCAGTCCGAGCAGGGCACGTGGCGGGTCCATGCGCTGCAGAACCCGATCCGCAGCGCCAATCCCTTCTCCTTCTGGGGCAAGGGTGAACCGGCCACTGCGGTGGCGGGGCTCTGGTTCTGGCGGAACTACGAGCTGACCGTCGCGGTTCAGCCCCTTCCCGGCAGCGCCTTCGGGCTGCTGCTGTGCCGCGTCGACGCGGGGAATGGCTACCAGTTGCGCTGGCTCCTGCCCTCCGAGAGTGCAGGCTCGCAGTTGCAGGTGGTGAAGGTGCTCGGTGGCGTCGAGTCGGTTCTGGCCAAGGCCGACATGCAGTTCCTGCCTTCGCAGTGGCTGCAGTTGCGGGTCGCGCAACTGGACGGGCAGATCACCGCATTCGTCGACGGGCGCGCTGTCCTCCGGGCCGCCGATCCAACCCCGTTCCTCGGCGGCCAGATTGGCCTGTGGACCCAGGGCGGCAGGGGAGCCGTGTTCGACGATGTAACGGTTGAGCCCACCGCTTCGGCCGACCTCGATGCCAGCACGGGCTTGGCGGCGTTGTGCGAGCCGGTTGACAACGCCGGCCAGAACGCCCCGGTTGAGTTGACCCCACAAGGGGTACGCATCCCCGGCAGCGGGGGCAGATTCGCGGTGCGCGGCATCGTCAGGGACAACGTCTCCGTGGAGGCCAGCCTGCGCGGGCTCAATGCGCCAGGGGCTTCCATCGAGCTACGCGCCCGCCAGAGCGGCAACAGCGACTGCGTTGGTTTCCGGGTCTCAAGTACCGGCGCAGGAGCCGAGGCACAGCTTTTCGTGAGAAGAGGCGGCCAGGAGCAGCGCCTCGCCGATGCCCGCCTGGAGTTGGTGGCCGACCCCGGTACCATCAGCCTGCATGCACACGAGGACGAGTGCTGGGCGTGCGTCGATGGGCGTCTCGTCTGCCTCGGTTCCGGGATCCGCGGGCTCAACCGGGGGAGTTGCGAAGCGATGGTCCTCCCTGGCGCCCAGGCCATGCTCCTTGAGCGCCTGACGGTTCGGCCGCAACTGCCGCTGCCCTCGATTCAGGATCGCGTGGAGACCTTCACGCACGAGGAGAGCATGCAGACCTGGAGCAGCCCGGCCTTCGAATGGACACTGGAGGAAACGGCGGGCGAGCAAGTCTACTGGCACAGCCTGGACCTCTGGCAGGATTTCTCCGTCGAGATCGACATGGGGAAACTCAGCGACATCGTGCTCGGCAGTGAGATCGGGCTGGTATGTCGCGGCGGCGGCGGCAGCGAGGAGGGGCACCGTGCACGCCTGCGCCTGGTGGGCAAGGATGCTGAGCGGGAGATCCAACTGGTTCTGTCGCCTGAGCGGGTCCTGCGGCAGGCTCCGGCCGCAAAGGTGACATCACTCGCCCTGGAGAGGAGGCGCGACCGCCTGCTTGCACGCGTCAATGGCGCGGTTGTCTGGAATGAACCGCTGCCGCAGGCTCTGGCAGGGCTCTGCCAGATAGGCCGGTACGGCGACGGCTCCCCGGAAGTGTGGGCCCGTGCCGTCCAGATCAGGGCAGACGGGGTGAGATCGTGCTCTTTCCAGGAGGCACCGACAGACTGGCTCCCCGTGGCCGGGGTCTGGGAGATCACGAACCGCTGGCAGTGTGACCCCCGCTGGTCCTTCTACTCGGGATCGCGACAGCACGGTCTGGCCTGCAACTGGAGCAAGCGACAACACGGCCGAAACGTCACCCTCGAATTCTTCGCCGGCCCCAAGATGGACCGGGAGCGCGGCACGACCTACAACTACGCGGCGGACTTCAACGCCGTGCTCGGTGCGGACGGAAGCGACATCGTCAGCGGCTACAGTTTCCTCTTCGGCGGTTGGGACGACAAGGCGTCCTACATCCTCCGTGGCAAGACGGTGCTGGCCGAGAATGCCCAGGTGGTGATCCCCCGTGAGGTAGAGACCCATAGGCGCTGGTTCCATGTCAAGATCCGCAAGCACAGTGACACTCTGGCATTCTGGGTCGATGGCAGGAAGGTGGCGAGCGTGCTGGACCCCGACCCGCTGCCAGGCGACCGCTTCGGACTGTGGACGTGGAACAACGGGGTCATGTTCGCGCAAGTTCGCGTCTCCACGGATGGCGATCTGCCGGCGGCCCCGGCGTCGGCGAGTGTCGAGGTGCCCAGAACACCTTACGACGGGGACGGCATCTGATGCCAACCCACAGCCAGGATGGTCCAAGGAGCCCCGCGTCGGTCGGGACTCGGCCTGGAACTGCGCGAGCCGTCAGGTCGCGCTTTGGAGTGTCGGTGGCTCGACACCGCTCTCCGCCTTGTCTCATACGCTCTGCCGGCACGGTTCCCGTTTCTCCATCCTCCTCTGCGCCTCTGCGTCTTTGCGGGAGGATCGTCCCCCTGCTTCCGACATGCCGTCCTGCAGGTATGCAGACCACGGCGTCGTTAGTGCGGGCGGGCCTTGCCGTAGCGGTGCTGCTGCTGGCCGGGTGCGGTCGCGAGACCCTGGTGCCTATCGAGTCTACACCGCCCCAGGCCGCCGTCTGGGTGGACTCCGAGCTCCGGGGTCCGGCCCCGCAGCAGGTCACCGTCCCCGCCCGGGGCGAAGTCCATCTGCGCGTCTCGCAGCCGGGCTACCAGGACTGGGAGACCGTCCTCACCGCCAGGAACGCCCCCCGTCTGGGGCGTCTCCACGTCGCCCTCAAGCAGGAACCCTCCTGTGCGGTCGAGTGCCGCTCGCAGCCGCCGGGCGCCGAGGTCTACGTCGATGGCGAGCTACGCGGCAGGACGCCGTTGCGACTCACCGACCTGCCCCCGGGCACCGTCGCGTTGGTCTTCCGGATGAAGGGCAGGCAGCAGGTCGAGCAGCGCCTGACCCTCGGCGCGTCTGCCGATGACACACGCGTCGACGTCAGTCTGCCGAGCCTGGCGGAGGCGTACTACCTCCAATGCCTGTTGGACGACCCCCACAAGATGCCCGCCTTCGCCGACCTTGGCCACCACTACGTCCTCGAGAAGCGTTACGACGATGCGATGGCCGTATTCGCAAGGGGGATCCGCGTCGTGCTGACCGTCCCCGGGATCGATGCAAGCCGCTTGTGGTCGGAAGTGCAACGGGTCGCCACCGTCCAGTATCAGTATGGGAACGAAGCGGAGGTGAAGGTGGCCCGTGAGGCGCTCCGGGGGATGATCGAGGGGCTGTTGCGGGAGTACCCCAAGGGCAGCGGCGCTCTGTACGCGAAGTATGCCGAGATCCTCGATGTGCTGGGAGAACGACAGAAGGCCGAGGAGGCGTTCGCCGCGGGCCGGCGCCTGTACCCGGACGACCGGGAGCTGGCTGCGATCGCCAGTCTGAGGGGGCTCACGGGGAGATGACGTCTGGCCCCACCCGACAGGTCGCAGCACAGCTTTGCACCCGACCCCGCCGCCAGATGGGTCAGGCACGACGCTTGCTTCTCTGGGTGTTGGTCCCCTGCGGGTGCGACCGTCGTCTCACTCCATCCCACCTGACGAGGAATCGGGGAACTGCACCATCACTCGGCGGGGCGTGGGTTCGCCTCCAGGACCGGCTTGATCAGGCGGCCGAACAGGGCCTTCGACTGCGCTTCACCCATGCAGGTACGGCCAGGGATGAGTGACTCGCGCTGCTCAGTCATCATGCTCAAGGCAAACAGGGCCATGCCCTTGGACCGGGGGTTCTGCGCCTTCTGCGCCTTCTCGATCAGGGCGTTGACGATGGCTTCGTTGCGCATCAGGATGAGCGACTTGATCGCCAACTCGGCTACGCCCGGCTCGGAGCTGTCCACCTTCTCCAAGAGCGCAGGGGCGGATGTATGCCACAACCGCTCGACCTGCTGGCGTGCCTCGGTCCGCTCGTTCGAATCCTTGGATCCGCTCTGACTCAGGTAGCGCACGACCACGTCGTGAACCGCCGCCTTCTCCGTGTCGGACAAGGCCAACTCGCCAGCCAAACCCTTGTCCCCGAGAGCCTTCGCAGCTTTGCGGAGTTCGGCGGTGTCCCTAGACTCCGCGAGCCGCTTGACCAGGTCGGGAACCGGTAGAGCAGAGAGGTCCTCGCCCCGGTCCTCAGGCCTTGAGAACTCGGGCGGACGCTTCTCCCTCTCACCCGTCGCCGGGGTGCCCTCGCCAGCCTTCGGCGCGGCAGTCGTCTCGGACGGGGTCACGGACGGTGGCTGCAGGACTTGGGTAGCCTGGCCAGGCCCCGCCGCTGCCTCCTTCGCACGCGCAGCGTCTTCCCGGTCGGACATGTGAAACCAAAGAACCACTGCCGCGATACAGCAGAGACTAGACACGACGCCGGCCACAGCCCTCTTCACTTCCGGTTCCCTTTCTGCTCAACTCACAGCTACTGATCTCCCCTTGGCGGCAACTTCCCTTGCCGCAGAGCCGCCAATCGTTCAAGACAGCGTCTGGCGACGTCACGCATATCCTCTGGACCTGTTGTCGCAATCTGCCGGAAACACACGGCAGACTTGTCTCCGCCTACTTCCGACAAGGTACCGAGGATTCGCGAAAGCACGTACGGCTGATTTTCGTAGGAAGGCACGCGCGCCAATAGCTCGTCTTCCAACCCCGTGGCGTGGCAGCTACGTAGTGCCAGCAAAACCGTTTCCTTGGCTTTGTCCTCTTGACAGCGATCAAGGCTACTCAATAACCCCTGATACAGTTCTGTCGCGTTCTGCCTCAAGAAGTCGGTCTGAGCGTCGTACGAATGCCCCCTGGCACTCAGTTCCCCGATACGGCCCAAGACGAACTCGACGGTGTCGCTTCCTGCCGATACCCCCTTCTCGTGCACATCCAGCGCGAACAACGTTGCAGCAATAGCACGCATCACGCGTTGCTCTGGGTTAACCCGTCTTGTGTAGGAAGGCCTACTCTTCTCCTGCATCAAGACTAGAAGCTTCTGAAGGGAAGAGCGGAACTCAACCATTCTGTTCGTACGTACCTCTTCAACTAGGGGAGCGATATCCGAGAAGTACCGGTCTGGATCTTGCAGAACCCTCTCCATGCGACCGCGCACCTTCACCCCTTCGGGTGTCCCAACGGGGTCGCCAATCGCAGGGCCAGCCGCGGATGCCAATCCGTTGACAAGAGTGATAGTAAACATGACGACAAGCGCGTGTCCTAGCCCACTCATATCGGTACCTCCTATTGCGCAGTGCCCCGGGCTGCTATGGCCACTGTTTCCCTTGGTTGACGTTCAACGGATCCATGGACCAGTCTTTGCTATCAAACGCATCCTCGTCCAGTGCCCTCTCCACTTGTTCGCACTCCTGTTCCTCATAGTCGTAGCCTGCATGACCAGAGCCTAGCGAATACCTGTCGTCCTGAGGTACGGCAAAGCCCGCGGCGATGGCTCCGGGGTCGGTTGTCTCCCAGTTGTCAGGATACTGGTCACCGTCCGTATCCTGAGCCGGGACAGGCGTCCCCCCAACTCCCCACCATCCATTCCAAAGGACAATATGATGGCTCTCGTGAGCCAACGTCTCGTAGGCCGTATGGATTCCACGGTGCCCCGTCACGCCATTAAACGCTCCGGCAACGGGGCCGATCGTCGTTGCACGACTTGCAGGGTCGGTTTCCCCGTAGGCAGCCAGGCCAGCATCGTATGCCAACGTCTGAATCTGTCCCCATGGCAGAAACATCCTCCAATAGTAGTACCAGTTGGGTGTAGTACCAGCGGGGTGTGTAGTCTCGTTTTTCAGGAAGAACACTCTGGCCTGCGTTGAGGGGCTCATGGAAGTGGAGTAGAAGTGATGATTGTTGCCTTCCTCATCTTCGCAGAAGACATCCACCGTCCCGTAATCATCGCCGAGATGATCCCAGCCGGAATCACTGGGAAGATCACTGTTCGGGATCGCCATGGTCCCTTGTATCGCATTTCCACCTGTGGGGTTCCATTGCTTTGGGCGGCCGTCCTGCATGTCCCAGGCCCAGTTCGTGCAGTCCGGCGAGGCGATGGCCTTGTAGGCGATGGGCTGATTAGCAACTACCTTCCAGTTCTTCCCCGTCGCGTTGTCCTTGAAGTGCTCGATCCAGAGCTCATAGACCTTGATTGTGATCTGTGCAGACGTGGCCGCATGCCCATAGTCGTCAGCCACGGTCACGTAGATGGGAGTCTCGAAGGAGTGGTCTGTATCCGCGTCCGGCACATTGTCAGCAACGGCGATATGGTCTTCCACCAAGTCAAACGACCAGTCCGTGGCAGTCCAAGGCGTGCCGTCGGCGTGCTGGAAATGGAATGTGAAGTTGATCTTGTGGGGCCAGGCGATGTCCTCCGAGACGAAGCCTCTCGCGGTTGCCGTGAAGGTGACGTACCGGCCTTCCATGCATTCGGCAAGGGGGGCGCTGGTCTTCACCGACGTCTCGGCAACCACGCTCGCGGTGCTCTGCTGCACCGCCATGCCGCCCAGCGAGTGGTAGCCGTTCGTCGCGTTGACCGTGATTGTGGCATCGGCCCTGTACGGGTCCATGTCGGAGTTGACGCTCCGCAGCGAGGTGGTCGAGACACTCCAGACGTGATTGTGACTTCCGCCCGTCTTGTCGATGGTGTTGCAGGTGTAGACGACCGTGCCGTCCTTGTCCTTCACTCCCAGCACGGCGGCGTCGACGGTGTAGCCGGTCGGGCTGATCACGTAGGTGATCGTGACGTCATCGCCCATCGATTCGGGGTCAGACGGGTTGTCGGTGCCGGGAAGGTAGGCGGCCGTCTGGAAGCTGGTCACCTCGATCTTTGCCACGGTCAGCGAACGAGTCGCATCGCAGTGTGCCGAGCTCCCCGTGGGTGTGAACTCTACTTTGATGGTCTCCGCGTCAGGGGAACCGCTGGCGGCGGAGCCTGCATTGACCGTAACCGTGTCGCTTGAGGCGTTCGCCAGCGTGACCTTGCCACTCGTGGTGGTCCAACTGTACGTCCCGCCAACCGGCGGGGTGACCACCGCTTTGTATTGCATGGAGGTGTTCACGCAGAGCCCATTGGGGGGATCGTTCGCCCCGTCCGCTGCCTTGATGGCTACCGAAACAACCACCACTCTCACCCGGTAGTGCTCGGTGCAACTGCCGCAGCATGTCACCTGCACGGTGATGTCACCGGGAGTGGCCTTGCTCACGGACGCAGACAGTTTCCCGGGGGTGCTCCCGAGACCAAGACTGCCGCTGACCTTGCTGATGGCCCACGAGCTTGGCAGGTCGCTGGCCGACACACTGGGCGAGGCGGTTGCGGCGATGCTCACACTCCCGGTTCCGCACACGACGGTAAGGGTCTGCAGCGGAGCTTCCACGCCGGGGTTGGTGTCGCTCACACTGTCGGCCGAGATCCCGGTGGGCTTGACCACCTTGACGGTCTTGGTCTTGCTGCTCGTGCCACAGGTCGCCGTGACCGTGTAGGAACCGGTCGCGCTCCAGCTCGTGGTGAACGTGGCACCCCCGGCCTGTGTTGCCGGCGACCCTCCGCCAGACCAATTCACCAGATCCTCGTTGCCCGGTGGATCGGTGGTGACCGTGAAGGTTACGGCACTGTGTATGCACGTTACCTCCTTGTCGGACGTCACGCCGTCGACTCCCACGATGGTCAGCATTCCATTGAGCCCTTGGTTGCTGTTGCAGGAGGCCCAGACCTGGGTGCACCCGGACCACATCGTCGCTGATCCGGATACCGAGATACCTCCGTCTGATCCATCCGTATCCTGCGTGATACCGCTCAACGTGAGGCTCCACTGGGGTAAGTCCCATTGGAGCGTGTGCGTCCCGCTCTCCTCGGTGCACTGCGCCGAGAATGCGGCAGTACCGCCGAAGGCCACCCTCTTTATGCGGCCAGGAGTAACCACATCCCCCTGATGTCCCGCCGCGGCGTCCCACGCCCCCGCAACGCAGCAGGCCGCAACCACCAGGCTGAGCCTGATCCCATGGATGACACGGGACCTGCCCTGAGAGCCGTCATGCCGTTCCTGCGAGTTCCGTGTGTGCATCCGCTTCACCCTCCCTGTGGTCCGGCCGCGGCTTGGCTCATATCCCGCCATCGATGATGCCCTTTGCCGTGTCCTGGAGCAATCTCTCCTGGGCCGCCTTCGCCATCGACCTGTAAGGCTCGACCGCTCCTGCTGCAGGAATGCGGCTGAAGCACGAGAGCGCGTCCGGAATGCCGACTGGACCGCGGCCCATGGCGAGGATCCCCGCATTGTAGTATCCGCATGCCTGCTCCCGCGGGCTATCGCTACTCGACGCGTAAGCCTTCCAGGCCTCGACGGCTTCCTCGCGACGGCCGGAATTCCAGAGCATGGTGGGCAACGTGCGCCGGGCCTGGAGGCCCCAGCCGCTGCGCGGGTTCCCGGCGAGGAACTTCTCGCACGCCCGCGCCGCGAGGGCGGGCTCGCCAATCGACTCCAGGTATCTGACCAGAGTGAAGTCGGCGTATTCAGCCGGTTCCCCTTCCGGGCACACGGTGCGCAGCAGACTCACGTAGTCGGGCACGATGTTGTACTCATCGCGTGCGAACAGCCCGTCGATCTGGACAGAGAAGACCCGCCGGATCGTTTCCAGCCTCCTGCACTCCGCCGTTTCCTTCCGTCCGGTCGCTTCCGGTGCGCCCGGGAGCTCCATTATGCCCGTGTAGGCGCGTTCTCCGGCTCGCAGAGCATAGGCGGCAAGAGCTCTGCGGGCCGGCTCGGGATCGGCCATGAGGGGGTAGCACGATGTGATCAGCCCAAGAGCAGCGTCAGCCTCGGCTGACTCCGGCCACTGGTCGAGAAGGCGCTGGCAGAGCGCAACCACATCGGCATACCCGGACGCGGTCGCACTTCGCGCAGCCGCGCCGAAGCTCTGTTGCGCCTGCAACAGAAGGGCCTGGCTCGTGCTGGCTGCGACTACAGCGGGGGCGGCGACCGGCGGTTCCGGGATGGCTGGTTCCTGCAGCCGGGACCTCTGCGTGCAGACAAGCAGCACCAGGCCGGCTGCGAGGGTGGCGGATCCGATGGCCGTACGCCAGAGCCAGCGGGGGGAGAAGGCGGTAGGCGCCGCAGGGAGGCTCCGGCCGTCGGCTGCGGAACCGGCCCTGGCGCGGCGGAGAATCTCCTGCTCCATGCGCTCCACCAGTTCCGGGGGAAGCTTGCGCGCGATGTCCTGCATGGAGTGCGCACACGCCCCGGCTTTCTTCAGGACATCGAATTCCCGGCGGCACACAGCGCATTCCTGCAGATGCGCTGCCAGGGCAGTGGCGCTCCCCTCGGCCCCTTGCTCCTCGATGCCGAGAGCCAGACTCTCGAGTCTCTCTTTGAAGGATTGGCAATCCATCGCTGCGGTCCTGTTCGTCGCTTGCCGTTCAACCTGTCACTGTATATAACACGGTGCCCCCCGCATTGGTGACATCGGAGTCGCGGAAAAAAGTAAAACGCGAGGCATAGCCGCTTCCGAGCCGGTCGTGGACCCATCGCAGACGGGAACCTGCAGGGCAGCGAGTGGGGCAAGGCGAGCAGCTCGAGTGGGCCGTCACGACTCGATCCGCTTGAGCGTCTTCCGGAAGCGCTCGAAGACCTTCTTGGCGCAGTCGACGCTGCAGCCGACTTCTTGACTGATCTCGCCGTAACTCATCCTGTCCCAGATGCGCATCTCAACGATCTCCCGTTTGTGCGACGGGAGTTTCGCGATGTGCTCCAGCAGGTCTCGGCAGAACTGGCGTACGGCGGGATCCACACCGCACTCGGCCTCCGCATCGGCCCCGAGTGGGTCCATAGGGCCAGGTTGCGCCTTGCGCGCCCGGATGAGGTTGAGGGCTGCGTTGGCGGCTACCCGTCGCGTCCAGGCCAGGATTCGCCCGTCGACTTCCGTCTTGTGCAGTTGGCCATGGAGCTTGATGAAGGTCTCCTGAGTGATGTCCTGCGAGGCATGCCAGTCCCCGGTCATTGCATAGACCAAGGCGAATACCGGCCGCGTCTGGTCGCTGAGGATATGACGGAAGACGGCATCGGCCTCTGGCGCGGTCAGGCGCGTCGGCCGGTCCGGCAGCGGAACCGGTGGTGGAACTCCATCGTTCACGGGGTTCTCCTCTCCGTCTTCAGGACGACCAGCGCCGTCGCTTCGGGCGCAGGGAGAGTCAGGGAGGCACCCCGGGAGTCAGCTTCGAGACAGACAGGGGTCTCGGCGTCCGCCGAGATGCTGGCTGCAGAGCAGACCCTCAGCCACGCTGGCGGCGTGAGGTCGATGCAGATGGTGCTTCCCGTACCGGGGGCATCAGTACCGCCAGGCCCGCGCTCATGCCGGACCACGAAGAGCACTATGCCCTGATCGGCTGCGAGGAGTGTGTAGACATCAGTTCCGGGGCTGTCCCTGACGGTCGCCAGGCAGGCAGCATCCGCGACGGCAAGAAGGGGGCGGACCTTCCTGATCTCGGCGTGAATGGCCCGAATCGTGTCTGCCATTGCCTGGGCGCGGGCCGGGGACTCGCTCTTGCGCGCATCGTGCCGAAGGAAGAGCCCTTTGACCCCTTGGCCCAGTGTCGCATAGATCCTCCGCCGGCACTCCGCAGGGGTGGAGAGCGAATCGTTCGCCCCGAACGCCGTCGTGTCCTCGATGGCGTGAACCACTCCCGGCCGGGCTGAGAGGTATGCGCAACGGGCTATGCGGGCCACGATCCTCTCAGGGGTATCATCTGCGGCCCGTGGCTGGAGGCTGGTGGTGACGTTGGGGTTGATCCTGAGGATGTCCGTGGTCTCCGCAAACAAAGCGTACCCTTCTTCCGGACGCACGCGGCACACGTGAACAAAGCAAGGCACGAGGGGATCGAAGCGTTGGCAGAGGTCATACCGCCGGAATATCTCGCCGGCATTCCTGCGGGGGTTGCAGTCGAAAGAATGCGTTGGGCACATGTAGAGGCAGATGCCCCGTGGATCCCGAGTGTCGACCGGACCCGGCTGGGAATCCTCGCAAGCCAGCGCCGAGTCCGAACGTTCCGTGTGAAGGTAAGCGGGCACCATGGAGTAAGGACTGGCATCCACCCCCAGATCCCCATCCGGTGATCGATCCGACTCTGTGCCGATCGGGAAACCGGAGAGCACGCGCACGCGCTCGATCGCCACGGTTCGTGTGCCGGCCTTCGCCTCCACCGTGATGAACTCCCCTGCACGGAGTGGGCGCCTCAGCCTGGTGATGGCCAGTTCCTTGCAGGCGCTGCCAATGCTGCCGCTGGAGAGCCACGCCTCCTTGACGTCCTGCACTCCCATGAGTTGTACCACGGACAGACTCACCGGGACCTTCGCCCTGCACTCCAGGTAGACGAAGACCGTGGCCAGGTCTTCGGAGAAGGTGACAGCAGAGATACCAACCGCGGCCGGTTGCGGGTCCACAAGCGTTCTCTGCTCCTGGCCGCTCTCCCACTCCAGCGTTAGCATGAGTGGCCCGGGGGGCCGACGGGCGAGTTTGACTGCCAACTCCGAGATTCCGCGGCCCGGCACGAAAGGCGGGTCGAGTCGCGCCCAAGCGATCTGCTTGCTCCCGAAGGACTCGGTGATGGCCCGGCAATCAGGGCCTCCTGCCTTGCCAAGTTCGCGTTCGACACAGGCATTGGCTTCGGCGAACCGTCCCTCCCAGTCCACCCCCCACACGGGTACGGTGGAGCCATTCAGCTTCACCCTGACCAGGCGCCGGTCCCTGGCGGTTGCGTTCCGGAACCAGATACGGACCGTGCCTGGGTCCCATTCTGACGTCTGCCGGTACTGGGTGAAGAAGGTGGACGGCACGTCCGAGTGCGGCATTTGCGGTTTCCCGAAGTCAGTTCCCAGGTGGACATCGGGTTCCGGTTGGCTGGGCAGAGACAGAGCCCGATGCAGGATCTGGGTGAGACAGACCGCGATGGCAAGGCAACTGATCGTCAGGATCGCAACTGGGGGCAGCGTCCTTCTTGTCAGCATGAGCACCTCAGCCGGAGGCTGTCTTCCTCGTCCTTAGGGTGGCAGTGCTGAGCCCGCCCCGCGCGTCGACGGCTCCACCTGGCATCTCACGCAGAGTCGCTGGCATTCCCGCCTCACCAACCCCCGCCCAGTCCACGCCATCCATGGCGAATGCACTCCCCGGGCAGGGACGCATGCCGCGCCACCCTTGGCACCTGTGCCCGCGTTGTCCCCCGCCTGCGCTACTTCTTGGGCAGGTACGGCGTGATGGGGTTGGTCAGGTCGTCTGGTGTGCCCTTCTTGCCGTCTGCACCGGCAGGCCCGAGCTGCTGGAACTCCGTGAACTTCTGGGCCATGTCCGGGTCCCCGCTCACCTGAACCAGCACCTGTGCCGTCGCGTCCACGATGAGCTGGATCGGCTGCTGCTCCATCGGGCAGATCGCGAACGCCCCGTTCAGTTCCACCAATGCCTGCTCCGGCTTGCCCCAGTAACGGTACAGCGTCGCCTTCGAGAGCTTCCCGCGCCAGTCGTCGGGATACGTCCCGAGCGCCTCGGTGAACCGGGCATCGCGCGCCGGCGCATCCGGGGGCTGGACGTCGCCCAGCGGATCGGTAAGGTCATCCGGCGTCCCGAGCGTCTTGTCCTTGCCGGCCTTGCCGGTCCTCACGTACTCCAGGAACGCGTTGGCCCGGCCCACACTCCCGTCCTCTGCTTTCAGGATCTCCGAGAGCATGCGGACCGCCTCGGGCATGGTATCGGCCGAGGAGACGTCGAATAGCACCTTGGCCTCGAACAGGGCCCGGGCCGATTCGCCTTTCCGCAGCAGCAGTTGGGCCATGGCTTTCTGCAACTGCTCGCACAAGGGCGGGCATTCGGCCCGCCTGGCGATCAGCTTGCCCAGCTTCTCGATGGCAGGATCGATGAACTTGGCATTCTCCGGCTTGCTCAGCGCCGGCACGAGCTGGGCGCTGATGAAGTTCCGGCACCACGCCACTTGCTCGGGCTGGTCAGCCATAGCGTCCACCCGCTGGGCGAACGCGTCGATGGCCTCGTCGACGGCACCCATGCTCAGCTTCACCGCAGCCAGCACCCCATACGAGTAACCCAGACTCTCTTTGCCTATTGCCGGGTAGTCGGCAATCGACTTCTGGATCGCTTCCAGCGCCTCTTTGTCCTTCCCGAGTATCAGATACTGATCGGCGATAAGCCGCTGGACCCACTGCTTGATCCACTGCTGCTCCGGCACGTCGCCTGCCATATCGATGGCCTTCTGGAGCTCGGCAATGGCCTGTTCTCTCTTGCCTTCGCCTATGTAGGCGGCCGCCACCCAGTGCTGGCACATGACCAGTGTGTCCGGCTTGGCGTTGGGGACCTCTGCGAAGGCCTTCTGAGCCAGGGAACGGCACTCCTCGAACTTCGTCTCCTCGTAGTTGATCTGCGCCAGTTTTTCATAGCAGGTTATCCGCTGCTGGGGCGTGATCTGGCCGGCCTTGAGCGCAGCCTCGAACACCGGTCTGGCCTCCCCGCCCCGCCCCGTGTTCACCAGCGCCACGGCCTTGTCCAGGTCCTCCTTCACGTCCGCACGCACCCACGGCGCAAGCACCGACGCCACCACGAAGGCAGTCAGCATCATAGGCAGTCGACCACTCATCGGCGATTTCTCCTCTTGGCTTCCCCGTTCCCATCGAACCGCTATGGTGAATCAGGACCGGACAACTGCGACCTTGCGGCGAACCGGCCAATAACCGTGACGGCGCTGCTGCCAACGAGCAACCGGGACTGGCATGGCAGGCGCTGGCGAACAGGCTTCCCTGGCACGGCCACAATGGGGCCGCGGGGAAGCGCCCGCCGCCGTGTCAGATGCGAACCGTCCCCCCCCCCCTCGCGGGGATCCTTGGGTACCTCCAACCAGACAGTCCAGCTTGGCTCCCCGTCAACGGTAAGAGTAATCCAGAACGGGAGTTGTGTCAAGTAACTTAGGCGGCATCACCGTACGCAGGACCAACGCGAGGCGATCGCAAGGGCATCCACCAAGCACCATATGCTCCCGGATCCAGGCCTCACCTCTCGCAGCCGTTCCTGCCGCTTCGCACAGTCCCGGCGGGTGCCGCATGGGCGGCCTCCGGCCATCCGGGTAGTCCGGCACAATCCAGGGGGCTCGCTTCCCTCTTCCCTTGGTGCTGTTTCCCATGCACAGCCGCAGCTAGCGCTGGCCCGCAGGCGCACCGAGGGCCGCTGCGAGCCGCTCGCGTAGTTCATTGGCCCTCTTCGCGTACCTGGATTCAGGGAAGCTCGTCTGGATCTGCGCTAGCATGGTGTCGGCTGTCCGGTAGTCCTGCACGGTCAGGGCATTCATGGCATTGGCGAGACGCATGTCGGCGGCCAGGCTGTGCCGGGGGAACCTCCCGAGGAATTCCGCCGCAGCTGACTCTGCCTCGGTACCGTGCCCAAGTCGTTTGTGACAGGCCCAGAGCATGTAGAGCAGCGCCGGGTCGTTACCACTGGCTGTCTGGCCCCGCTCGCGCTCGGCGGCATGCAGTGCTTCCTCGTACGCGGACGCCCTATAGAGGAAAACGAGGTGTCTCGCCACCAGAGCCGACCGGTCCGTGACCTGCGCGGTGGCCGCGAGAAGGCCCTCGATGTGCCGCGCTGCGTCGAGGGGGTGACCCGCGTCTGCAAGGGTGTCGGCCAGTTGCACGGTGAGCGCTCGCAGAGCGTCCTGGTCACCAGCATCTCTGGCAATGCGGATCCCGGCTTGACGGCAGCTCACTGCCGCCCGGGGGTCGCGCGCCGCATCCATCCTGGCGGCGGCGCTCTGGACGTAGGCCACTTGCGCACCAAGCCTGCCAGTTGAATGCCCTGATGGACGCACGAACTCCCAGGCCGTAAGCGGCCGCCCGCAGTGCAGCGCGAAGCCCTCGGCAACCGGCAGACACTCCGGCCGCAGAGGTGACCGCAGCAACGCCTCGGTTGCCTTCGCGTCCCAACGGTCGTCAGCGGTGGCCAGGAACGGCAACACAAGGGAGAACTCGACGAGTAGCCGGCGGGCATCCTCCTCGGTCACTGTGGTGATAGCCTTCGAGACAGCTGCGGCGACGCTTGCCTGAGCCCCGGCCAAGGCCCGCACGATCTCGTCTTTCACCTCAGGGGGAGCAGAACGCGCCGTTTCCGTCAGCGGCTGGTACTCGGCCAGCAGCGTATGAGCATCCACACCTGGCAAGGCCTGGCGCGCAGCCGTCTTGCCTACCGTGCGAGGCAGTTGCGCCTCAGCGGCGAGGCCATCCAAGAGCCTGTCGGCGGCGGCGTCACGGCAGGTGGCGACGGCATTGAGAAGACACTGGGTCACTGCGGCGACCTGCGCCTCGCAGAACTCCTTGGCGGTGATCTCCCCCGCACAGGATGGCCCACAGCAGGAGACGACTGTCAGGACCGCCACGGCCGGTAGGCCTCTGGTTCCGATGCGTCGGCTGTTCCCCCGCTTCGCTGTCGTTCGTTGCACTGACACCCCTCCTCGTTCGCCAGTCCCGCGGCATCGGCGACGGCGCCGACCTGCTCAAGCCAAGCCGACCCCCGGACACCCCCCAGTCTACCTCTTGGCCGAGCGCCATTTCCAGACTTGTCTGGACGGTGCCGTCCTGTCCCTCCCGTATCGAACCGGATGGCGGTACGGTACATCGGTCGCCACGGTCATGCAAGTAGTGTTGGCCAGTCAGCAGCTGCCGCAGATCATCGGGTCGTCCTCCAGGCTTACACTGCGGGGCACACTTCCATCCCAGAGATGTGCACGTCGGGGCCGCCGCCGACGTCAGTCTGCCGCCAGTTCTGCCATCCCGGAAGGCAACTGTGGACACGACAAGGAAACTGACAAATCGTCGGAAGTAGATTATACCGAGTCTCTTATATGTATACTCCAACACGCAATCCCCCGGAACATCCGACAGAGCTCGCTTTATGTTGCGCGCAACGTAAGGCGAGGACTGGACGGTTCCATCCTTGCCTGTCTCGTGTGGGTGGGGGCCTTCTTCGCCTTGGCCCGGGCGCGCTTCCGCAGCCGGGGGTCAGTCTGGACTTGAACACCGCGATGCAGATCCAGTTCATCTGCTCACACAGCTCCATGACCGGAGCATCGCCGTACAGCGAGTTCAGGGTCAGGCAGATGGGCAGGCGGGGGAACAGCTCCTTGAGCAGTCGGACTGTTTGCCGCGGAGGGAGTGTGTCGCGTAGGCACTCGACAGGGACTGGCATCCAGAGCTGGCTGGCGGGGGGTCCAGAGGCAGCCCGCTCCGTGAACCGGACCTCGCCTCATGTTACGCGTAACATGAGGCGAGGTCCGGTGAGCGATCCATCAGCGGGCGACGATGACAAGGCAATCGAAGCTAGCCGGGAGCGGGCTTCCCTTATCATCTCGGGAAGCAAATCTTGCCTTCCTGCCCGGCGGGTCAACGATCCAGTATGCGCTCTCAGCAGGAGATGGCAGAACCACGCAATAGTGGCCGGGATGGCCATCGCCGCCCGGGCGCGGAACCAGCACAACAACCGGGCCGCTGCTGCCTGGCAGACGCGCAGGGGACATTCGGCGAGCAAAACTCGCAAAGCCCAACTGATCGAGTACTTGCTTTAGCCTAGACATCGACACTCCCGCCACGGAAGGTTGGAGAAGGTGCCGGAGGGAGGCATAGTCCACATCTCTTCCTGAGTACCTACACACAAAATACAGGCAGTTGACGGCACACAGCATCTCCATTTTGTCCTGAATCATCCCCTCGACCGGTCGTACTGCGCCGAATTCTGCCCCCCCCAACGGAGAACCGCCCGGTGTCTCAGCCTGACCAGACGATAGGGCCGGTACCACAAGCAGGCCATCACCGCCGACGTCAGCTCCGGGAGCAGCGCCCACCCCAAGGCACAGGCAGAATAGCGTCACGGGCACGAGGGCTTTCGCTGGAAGCCGGCGGCTGCCGCCCATGCGCCTCGAGCGGCTCCAACCCAGCGCTCCAGGCTTACCCGATGCTGCCAGTCGCGTTTCCATTGCGTCCCTTTCCAGGCATGCCATTGTTGGTGACGAAGACCTCCCCTGATGCAGACAGAGTGGAGAGGAGAGGACACTGAGTGAATGCCAGCGGGCCATGGCGCGTCGCCCGATAACCGGGCAGGGTGCCCCCATCCGTCAGCCGCTTCTATTCGCGCAACGTTTCTGCCACCACGTGCGCATGAGTACCCACAGCACTGCTGCCACACCCGCCGCCACCAGAACGCCGGTCCCGAGAGACATGGGCGGCGCCGCACGCCTGCCTGCTGCTGCTGTATCTGTAGGCATACCCGCAGCAGGTACGGGCGCCCTAGCAGGGCCGGCATCCTCCGTGTCGGCGCTTCCTGGCCCAGCGGGGGTGACGATGGGTGCGCTCCCTGGTGTCCCCGCCGTCGGCGATGGACGGGACAGCACTTTGCAGTCCTCCACCATCCCGTCAATGCTTGCCGCGATGGCATCCTCCGTCGCATTGGGGTCGACGGAGGCCTCCACGCGGTAATCGTAGTAGATAGCGCCTTGCGGCCAGGAGAAGCTGAACAGGCGCTCCGTCTCAGGGGAGTTGACTCGCATCTCGTCCACCAGAACCCGGTTGAGTAGCTCTCCTGCGGTGCCCTTCATTCGAGTCTCGACCTCCGTTGGCAACCAGATTCCAGGCATGACCTCCCTCACGTGAAGCGTCTTCATCTCCACCACCGTCACCGATCCCCCGTCCTCGGCTCTGTCCAGGTTGCGCCATCTAGTGATGACAAAACCACGCAACGGATCAAGTGTCCATTCGTCTGTCGCGGGGGGCTCGACCTCCCGCGTAGCGAACACAAGACTGTGTCCATCCTCTGCCCACGTGACATCCCACTTGGGCAGAGGGATCGCCGCCATTAGCTCCCAGATGGCCCCATGCGTCAAGTGGCCGACGCATCTTGAGTAGTCGGACCACGTGGAGGGCTGTCCAACGCCGCGGGGGTCATACTGGGAAGCCGACCGGAGTGTGCCGCCCCCGGTCCCCGAGTCGTAGGACCGCAGGAACTCGCCATCGTACACGGCGCATCCCCATCGTCCCCCTTTGTCTTCCGGATGCCAGTACCTCTTCCTGAAACGCTTCACGCCGCTCAGCGCCCACTCGCGGCGCTTGACGCTGCTCTTGTCGCCACGGCTGATCGTGAGGCTGTATGCCACGTAGAGGTTGGCGATCTGGCTGTACTGTCTGATCGCCAGTTCGCGGTACTGGCCGGCCAGTTCAGAAGGTAACCGCTCTCCGGCATTGAGTACCCTCCCAGCAAGAGTTATCGCAGCCAACAGCACGGCGGCACGTGCGGTGGAAAGGCGGGCCGAGCGGAAGATCCCGCCCCGCACCGACTCTGTCAGGCATTCACTCCATTGCATCATCTCGCCTCCCAGTTCGTTGTGTACATGCGGCATGTGTAGTGACGCGGCAAGGGGTACGGGCGGTTGCAGGGCACGCACCTAAGCAAGTGCTGAGACACCGTCCCAGCGCCGAGCCACTGCACGGTCGCTCAACGGGCCAGAACCCCGACTCGCGACATTCCCATGGAGATGAGCCCTGAACTGGATCCTGGCAATTGCACGCAAAACCGTCCAGATACGATCTCCCGCGCCCTTCCCCTGTTCTGGGACAGGCGCATTGCACCCGTAGCGCCGATGATCGTCCTGTACAGCAGACACCACAGTTCACGCAGTCCGGCGCATGGCGCCAGCGCTGTTCCCGTTACTCGCGGAACTATGCGCGGCCCCGAGTGTCTCACGTAAGTCGCTCTGCCGCTTTGTGCTCACTACACACCCACGGGTAGAGCACGAGACTCGCGCCATGTCGCCACGTTTACGATAGCGGGGGATCCGAGATTGCCGGCATCGGCCCTGCGTGCTTCCGCGTTCTGTTGGGCGATGCATAGGGCGCAATACGCTACGGTGGTGTTAGGTTGTGGCACTTTGTGACGGTGCCGCACTCACCAACTTCCAGTATCCGCGAGCACACTGTCTTCGATTGGCACCTCCCCCACCAGTTCGTGCCGCAGTCGACAGGCGAGTCATCCACGCAGGTATCGCTCGTAAGCCACCAGTCGAATACACACGTCATGCCCGTCGTGTCGCTTTCGCAACTCCAGCAGTCAATATTCGCCCCCTCGGGAGGAGGTAAAATCCAGGAGTCGCATCCTGACATGAAGGTTCCTGGACAGTGCCCCTGGAATGTCTTGCACATCTTCCACGTATGGCAGCCATCGCCACCATATAGCCCCGCCAGACGGGCATCAGGAATCACGGACACTTCGGGCTCCGTCTTTCCATCCACACTCGCCTGAACGGCCAGAGCCCCCAAGGCCAGCCCATCTGGGCACGGTTGAGCGGCCAGCGCCACCAAGCCCCAGACCGAAACGGCGCACAGAATCGCGCCACACATAACGGCTGTGTACTTCTTGTTCATCTCTCCACCTTATCTATGCAGAATTAGGAATCAATCCACGCGTGTCGTGCGTTCCTTCACCTTGGGTTCGACTTCGGCTCGGCCAGGGGGTTATCCCTTTCTCGTGCACCCGCTGGGGCCCACTCACCGCATCTCTGCTCATGCAACCCGTGTCTAGGTCATTAGGCATGCACTCCCAGCTCTGCCGGGCCCGCTTGTGGCACCACAGGAGTGAGCCCCGCACTGCCCTACTGCCCCCGCATCGCACTCGGTGGCACAATGACAAACGGAATATCCAGAGAAACCCCTTCGGAGCTTGCCCGTATCCAGCCAGAACGGTCAGATGTGAACTCACGCCCCGAGACGCGCAGCTTCACTTCGGTAGCCTGCCTCCCGCCAGCCATGGACGTCGTGACTTTCACGATTTCTATCGGGCACGGCATGCCCTGGCAAGACTCAAGAGACAACGAAGGCTCGGCACCGCGCCCTGCCAGCCGAATCGCGACGTGGTTGACGCTTCCTTCCTTCCCTTCAAAGACTAGGGCAGGCGGCTCAGCCTCCATCCACCCCGCATGGCATACCGTCACCGGCACGCGCACTTCAGGCATGTGAGCCAGGTTCGTCCGCAGTACCAAAGCGCACGACTCAACACCTCCTTGACGGCGCCCCACCGCGGTCAGTTCCCAACGCCCCGCGCAGACGGCGACCGCATCTGTTTGCCCAGTGGTCGCGGGGGGGCCTCTCACGCCGACGGTCGGACTAGTACACTCGGCACCAGAGACTTGGAAATCAGGGAACGCCCTTGAGACCCAAAGGGTAACGTACCGACTCGTCGACTCGCCAGGAGCAAGGCTCGGGAAGAAGACAGCCTGCGGCGTCGCGCGCACGGCGGGAGACACGGTCCCTGCAACCACCAACTGCAGGACCGCATCAGGGTTGCCATCCGCCGTGACGAACAGAGAAGCCGTGCGTCGCATCGGTACGTCACCCCACCGGATGGTAGCGGTGATGTCAGCTTTGCCGTTCGCAGGAATGACATCACCGGGGGGCATTGCCACCGCGCAACCACATGACGACCTCACTCTCGCAATCTTGCACGGCGTCTCCCCCCGATTCATGATCGTGAACCTGCAGGAGCTCTCTGGCGTAAGCATGGGATCGACGTCACCGAAGTCGAAGGCAGGCTTGTCGCAAGTCAGGGTAACTTGCGCGCGCAATCCCTCGGTGATCTGTGCATCGGGGCCACCTTCGGCCCTTGCCCTGGTGAGCCCAGCCCAGACAATGAGCAGGAACAAGCAGTTCGCGGCTCTGGGATTGAAGGCTGTCTCTCGTCCTGTCATTTGCGCCTCTCATACCTCACGTGCACATTCGCATACCGGTTCATGGGGGGATTGCACGCTGATTCCAGATGGGTGCACCACAGTGCTTGCGTCGTCAGAACTGGCGACACCAAGCCCCCCAAGAAGGCAGTTCGCGGGGGTTCGCTCCCTTCGCCATAGCAGCACACGGTGACTGCGGTCACCGTGCTTACGAACAGACGTGCGCCGATCGTATACGCCTCCGGCGTCCGGCCGCCCGGAGCTTAGGTGGTGGCCCAGTGTTTGCCAGCCCGTGCCGACCAGTTCATCCGCGGAGTATGCGCGGTGCCATAGCCGCTCTGGCCTCCCGCACGGCCTGTGGGAGGATGCCTGTTCCTCCATCCCATGGCCGCCAGCGAATCGGGACTGGCAACGCGGGGGACACCCGGCCGCTGGGACGGCACTAGGGAGGCGCCAGAATATACGGTTCTCTTTCACGCTAGGGCCTGGACTCCAGCAGCCGTCTGCGTGTACTCAGGATTTGCTCAAAGCTCTCGTCAGGCGCACATGCCGAGGCGCAACCTGCATCGGGACACAGTCCCTTGGTCCAAACGATACCCAGGAGTGCCTTGCACCTTAGGGCGAGCATGCGCGAGTCCTCTGACCCGAACAGATCGCTCGACACGGCAAGGTATGCCAGAACGCCCCCAGCCAGCTCATGGGAATCTGCTAATATGTCAGCGTAATCCTGCGGCTGGGGAGACAAACCTTGCACGGCACCGGCGGGCCTCCGTTCCGGTAGTCTGCGAACGCGAACTCGACCAACGCCCACCCCAGCATCGGGCCATGCGAGCGCCGGCATGGCGAACTGGCCGTCTTCCGCTAACGCGACCTCGTATCCGGCGATTGAGGCCGCAGCCCGGACTGCGGCCAACGAGGGCCGGCAGTTGGGCTGGCCCTCTGCCGTCGGCCAGTCGAAGCGTTGCAGTGTGCCGGACCCCCGGAGCAGTTCCCGCCAAGACTCAGCGTAGCCGAACTCTTTGCACAACAGGTCATACAACCACATGACGTCTGGGTACTCACGGCGTGCCCAGGCTTCGATCTCCTGATCGGTGTGCGGGAGAACCACTTCGGCTTCGAGGACGGCCATGGCTCTGTCGAGGACGTCGCCAGACTCCTCCTGGAGTGAGAGGCCGGAAAGGCCAGTACCGGCCCGCTTGCAGTCCGGCGCAGTCTTGGTTTCCGCGGAGGGCTCCTGGCCCAGGCAGGCCTGGTCGCTTCGGAGTGAAACACTTGCGCTGCCGTCTGGCGCGGCTGCGACACTGGCATGCTCAGAGCCGGAAAGACTGCGGGATGTGCGGGCAAGGACGAGCGCGACGGCCAGTAGTGCGAACAACGCAACGCACGCACCGGCGAAGCAAACCGGGCGCGGCCGAGTCCAGACTGGATCGGACCGCACAGCACACGCTACCCGTGTTCGTTTATACGCGTCGATACGCGCCATGACGGCCGCTGCGAACTCCGCGGCCGACGCGGCGCCGAACTGCGCGGGGGCTAACTGCTCTCGGATGCTCTCGACGAGAGTCACGACCTCATCGTACGCTCGTGTGCAGGCGGGACAGTGCGCCAGGTGCCGCCCAATGGCGCGGAACTCGTGCTCCGGCAGGTCCCAATCGTAGTAGGCAGGCAGCCGCTCCTCGACCCAGGCGCAAGAAGGCGTACGGCCCAGGCGGACTCGGATAACCTCAACCATATTGTGCAGGTCTACTCGCATCTACGTATGTAGTGTCGGGAGTGTTACATTCCCCGGGCGTCGGCACGGTGACGAATGCCTGAGACGCTACGGCCATCGGCGGTATGGTTCACCCCCGAGATCACGGCGGAGGCCCGCCACTGTCAGGGGTCCACCGTGCTGGGCTGCCGTCACCTCAAGGTATGTTCTAGCGCGCAGCAGGAGGCTATCCCACACTCTCTCTCAGGATATCCAGTGCCCTTTTCTCGCGTACGCGCAACGCGCCCTCGGTAATGCCGAGTTGGCGGGCGGCGTCACGGCGGGAGAGGCCCTGGAACTGGACCATCTCGATGACCTCGCGCAGGCGCGGGGTCAGCTTGTCGAGAAGCGCGACGCGGGTCGTGGGCGGTGTGGGTCCCGCGGGGGGATCGTCGACGGGAGGTGGTTCTGCGGCGGGTATGGCATGCGCCTCGGCCGGCACGTCCTCAATGCTGACGGTCCGCAGTCGCACGCGCTTCCGGTGGTAGGCCATTGCGAGCCGGTTGGCGATGCCCATCAGGAACGTCTGCGGGTTCCGCGGTCTGTGCCGGTTTTGCCAGAGCGTGAGGATTGCATCCTGGCAGAGCTGCTTGGCGTCCTGGACAGGCACACCCTTGCCCACCAGGAAGCGGAAGACCCGGGTCTGGCACGCCAGCACGAAGCGCTCAAACCCCTGCCCCGTCGAGATGTTGAACTCGTCGGTTGGCTTGTCGTCGTTCGGGCCCACTGGTCGAAACCCCTCAGACCACGGCTTACGCGGACATCACGGATGGGTTTGGAGGCCGCCGTCCGCGGTCTACCCCCCGTCTCGTTTCCTCAGATCAAGCACCAGCATGTCGCCACCACCGACAAAGCGGTATGGCACCACCACCTTCCCGCCTTCCATACGCGGCTTCAGCGGCTTGCCGTATAGCGAGACCCCTGACTCCGCGGTCACGCCCTCCGGCAGAGCCAGCACAACCTCGCCCGTCTGCACCTTCGGGTCGAGCGGCAGCTTCTGGATCTTACCCATCACCGGGTCTTCGAAGTACTCGGTGTTGAGCAGCACCACGAAGAGCATCTTCTTCGATGCCAGTGCCGAGACCGGTTGCCCCTCGGGTGCCGTAGCCCAGCCGACCGGCATGGCAGTGCCCAAATCCTCGGCGAAGCAGAGCAGGTTGTGCCCGAGGTTCCGCAGCCGACCGCCGGTATCGAACTGCCCGACCCAGACAATGCCTTTGTAGTCAGCGCCAACTGTGGCCAGGATCATCCACTCGATTTCCTCGAAGGTCGGTTCGCGCTTCGTGATGTACTTCGATTCGACGTCGCCGATGCCGATGCGGGCCACCAGCCGCTTGCCGCCGGCGGACTCCTGCATTCCGCGTACTCGGTTGAGGACTGGCTGGTTACTGCTGGGCCAGGCGATCGACCCGGGGGAAGGCCCCCTATCACTGAGTGTGACGAACGGGTTGATGGCTACCATCTCGATCAGAGGCAGACAACGCCTGATCGCGTCGAGTTGGTCCGAGACGCAGAACTGGACGAACGATATTTGGCCCGGCAGAAGACCGGCCTTGCGCTTCTCTATTTCCCTGATGCCGTTCTCCATGCTGCCGAATGCGTGGTTTGGGCACTCGAGGAGTTGGGCCCGAACAGCCTGTTCGTTGGACAGGACCACGTACCGGGTCAGACTCAGACAGTCGGTGTCAGGCGCAGCGAGAGCCGTGCCGCAGAGTAGCAAGAGGCTGTAGAAGCGCTTCATCTGGTGCATTCCTCATGCTCGGAGTGCCAGGATTGCTCGCCGGCTGCGGATGGCATCCTCAGCCCCCGGTACTGCTTCGCTCACGGCCTTGCACGCTTGGCCTCGGCCCTGATCGCCTCTGGAGTCGGCGTCACCGCGCCCTTCTGCAACTGCTCGGCTATCGCCTTCTCAAGCTTCTGTTCGATGGCCTGCTTGCCGGAGAGGAACGCGTCGCCTAGCCTGGATTCCCACGGCCTGCCACCAAACTAACACCGCAGGGGTCACCCGAGGCAGAGCCGCAGCCTGCGGCCGGCGAGCCAGGGCAGTGGCGTTGCGGTCTCGGTGAGTCCGGCGGCGACCAGCATGGGGTTGTG
>CAILUI010000282.1 GCA_903837355.1 uncultured Victivallales bacterium | reverse complement strand
GCGTGAGAACGTGAAAGCGTGGATTCGTGGCAGACGGCCGGCACACGCGCCGTAACCCTCACGCAATCACGCTCTCACGCTTTCACCGTGCCGGTGACCAACACCGATGGTCGTTGGGAAAACGGAACAGCCCTGCGGCGCTGCACCTCCAGCCCTCAGCCGCCCCAGCAGCGTCCGTAGAGGCTGCCGACGCGGCCATGGAGCGCGGCCAGCGCCGCGGCGGCGGCGGTATCGCCGCCGGCAAAGCACCGCATCAGCCGCCCTTCCTCGACGCAGAGCTCGTCATGCATCGGGAAGATCTCCCGTAACAGGAAGTAGGCGAACTTCACCAGGCGGAAGGAGCCGAACAGCCGCGGGAATTCGCCCTCGACCGCCTCGACCGCAACGCATTGGCCCGCGCGGATGGCCTGGCGCAAGTCGGCGAACTCCGTGGTCGGGGCAAAGACGATGCTGTAGTACCAGCCGAAGAGCTCGCCACGCTCGCAACCGTGCGCATCCGAGACCCCCACCACCGGCAGCTCGCGGCCGGCCGCCCGTCCCTGCTGCCAGCGCGCCACCGCCAGGGCGTTGGACTCCATCTGGTAACGGTAGAAGCCGCCGATGAGTTCGAGGGCGTCGAAGGGCTGGGCGGCGTAGAGGGCGTCCTGCAGAGCTTCGCTGATGTTATGGGCGTCCCCGACAATCCAGTACGGATGGCAAAGGATGCCGACCCCGGCGCCGCGCCGGATCTGCTCGAAGGTCCAGAGGCACGACGCGAAATGCCGCTTCTCCTCAGCCGTCAGTGCCGCGGGCGCCTGCGCGAGCCGTTGGTCGACCGCCTGCTCGTAGGCCGCGCGTCCGGCAAAGAGGGCGTTGACGCTGAAGCTACCCCCGAAGTTAACGATGTGGACGGGGTTGTCGGGCGGATGGACCTCCTCGCCGGGGTAGATGCGCAGGTCGAGGGTGAGGCCGGTGAAGGCGGCGCGGGCATCGAGGGACGGCTGGTAGGCCCGATGGTCGGTGAGGGCCATGAAATCCATGCCGATATGCCGACAGGCAGCCGCCACGTAGGGCGGCGACTCGCGGCCGTCAGAGCGATTGCTGTGGATGTGGAAGTCGCCCTTCCAGGGCCGCAACCGGTAGAGGTCGGGCGCCAGGGCGTAGAGCGGGAACTCGTCGCGGCGGACGGGCTGCCCCGCGCGCGTGGCCGTGACCACCAGGACCAGCTCCTGCTCACGGTCCGCGCTGAAGGAGACGGTCAGGCCGCCGTCGGCGCGCTGCGCCTCCAGGACCTGCTGCCGCCGTGTGTCGCGCTCACAGAGCGTGACCTCGACCGTCGCCTCCGCGGGTAACACCGCGTGCTCGAACAGCGGCCGAATACGCACCCCGACCGACCGCCCGGTCGGGATGACTCGGGGACTGAAGAGAAAGGCGGCATCGCGCGCGTTCACAGCACTCCCCCTCCTTGGGTAGACGAACGGCCAGCAGCGCGACAACGTAGCGCCGGCGCGGGGATTCTGCATTCCGTCAGGGGTGATTGGGTCGCAAGTCAGCTCCGTAGGAGTCTGCTTGTACGCGATCCGCCGTCCCAACGCTGCGCTCCTGCGGCGGCACCCCCAGTCACAGAAGCCGCTGGTTCGCCTCTGCCTCTTCAGCCCCGAAGGGGCGTAATCCCTCAGCCCAGGGCACCGCCCTGGGTACCGGGCATACCCCAGATTCCTAGCCCCGAAGGGGCGCGATACCTGGCGTGCGCCGCCCATGGACTGTCGGTATAACGCCCCTGTAGGGCTCAATCTCGTTGACGATTCCATTCCCAGGACGGTGCCCTGGGCTGAGGAATTGCCGCGCTTTCAGCGCTCCGAGCCGTCTGGCATTCACGACAGGCCTCTCCGCAAGCCTCCCCCAAGAGCCACGTGGCCCCATCCACCCGCCGGATGCAGCCGGAAGCGGAGCAGAAACCCCTACGGAGCTGACGTGCGCCCGGGTCATTGGTCATGCGACATTCGAGCTTGGTTCGGGGTCGGCGGGCTTGGCAAATCGATACCGACCCCGATACCGACCCCGATTCCGAGGTCAGGAAGACTACCTGAGTAGCGACCCGACAATTTGCTCATGTATCCGTGCCCGCGGGCTGCTTTGGCGTGCTACCTTTCCCTAAGGTACGTCTGCCAGGATTCCGTCGAGGGGCCAAGGCAGGCAGCAGAACGGTGCGAGTACAACGCTGCGGGAGAAACTACCATGGCTGCGCAGAAGGTCTGGGTGGGCTTCGACCTCGGTGGCACGAAGATGCAGGTGAAGGTCTACGATGCCGGCTTCAAGGAGATCGGCGGCCGGCGCCGCAAGACCAAAGGCTCCGAGGGCATGAAGGCAGGCCTCGAGCGCGTCGTCGGCACCATCGAGGAGTTACTGACCGAGCTCGGCATCACCCACGATCGCCTGGCTGGCATCGGGGTGGGCTGTCCGGGACCGCTGGACTTGGACGCCGGCGTGATCCTCTATGCCCCCAATCTGGGCTGGTCCAAGGCCCCGGTCCGCAAGACGTTGGAGGCGGCCTTCGGCTGCCCGGCGGTGATCGTCAACGACGTCGACTCCGGGGTCTACGGCGAGTACCTGTTTGGGGCGGGCAAGGGCTCGCGTTGCCTGCTGGGGGTGTTTCCAGGTACGGGCATTGGCGGGGGCTGCGTGTACGAGGGTAAGATCCTGCGCGGTCGGACCTGCAGCGTGCTCGAGATCGGGCACATGCAGGTGCAGCCCGAGGGGCCGTTGTGCGGCTGCGGGCGGACGGGCTGCCTGGAGGCGGTGGCCAGCCGTCTGGCGATCTCGGCCGCCGCGGCCGCCGCGGCCTTCCGTGGCGAAGCGCCGCACCTGCTGGCCGCCGCGGGCACGGATCTGACCAACGTGCGCAGCAACACCCTCGCCGAGGCCATCCAGGCTGGCGACAAGGCCGTCGAACGGATCGTGCGCCAAGCCGCGCGCTGGATCGGGGTGGCGGTCGGTAACGCGGTGAATCTGCTGGGGCCGGACACCGTCGTGCTGGGCGGCGGGCTGGTCGAGGCCATGCCGGAGCTGTTCAAGAGCGAGGTCACGGCGAGTGCCAAAGCGCGGGCCATGCCGTCCTTCGAAAGCCTGTTCAAGGTGGTGGCGGCCAAACTTGGCGACGACGCCACGGTGATGGGCGCCGCCGGCTGGGCGCGCGAAGCGGTCAGCGGCAAGCGCTGAGCGCAGGGACGAGGTCTCCATGGGCGACGCCGTACAACAACTGGCCGTCATCGACGTGGGCACCACCTCGATCCGCCTGGCCGTGGCGGAGGTCGGTGCCGACGGCGTGCCGCGCATTCTCGAGCAGCCACGCCAGAACGTGGCGCTGGGTGATGACGTTTTCGCCCGCGGCGAGATCGCGCCGCGCACCATCGAGACCTGCGTCGAGGTGCTGCGCAAGTTCGCCCGGCACCTCGAGCAGGAGTACCGCATGCCCCTGGACGCGGCCCACGTGCGCGTGGTCGCCACCAGCGCCGTCCGCGAGGCCACCAACCGCGATACGTTCATCGACCGCATCTACGTGGCCACCGGCCTCGAGATCCAGGTGGTCGAAGAGGCGGAACTCAGCCGCTACACCTACCTCAGCGTGCAGCGCTTCCGCCGTAACCCGATCTTCGCTCCCGGCGTGGCGACGCTGGTGGTGGAGGTCGGCGGCGGCAGCACCGAAGTGCTGGCCTTGCGGGACGGCAAGGTGACCTTCACGCAGGAGCATCGCCTGGGCGCCCTGCGGCTGTGGCAGTTGCGTGAGGCCGGTGGCCTCAGCGTGCCCGGCCGGCGCGAGGTGATGGAGGCGCACATCGAGCGCTTTGCCAGCCTGGTGAAGTCCTGCTTTGCGGCGCCGTCGCTGAAGGCGGTGCAGATTCTGGCCATCGGCGGCGATGCTCGCCTGGCGGCCTCGCAACTACAGCCCGGCTGGGAGTCGAAGGGCTTGATTGCGGTGCCGGTCAAGGGGATCGCCAAAGTGGCTGAGGCGGTGCTGGCACAGTCCGAGGATGAGCTGGTACACCTCTACAACCTGACCTACCCCGAGGCCGAGACCCTGGGGGCGGCGCTGCTGACCTATGTCAAGCTGGCCCAGGCCCTGCGGCGCTCTTATCTCTACGTCACCACGGTCAATATGCGCGACGGGGTCCTCGCCGACCTGGGCGGCGCGGCCGGGGTGGACGAGGTCTTCGCCGAACAGATCCTGCATGCGGCCGTGGCCCTGGGGGAGAAGTACAACGAGGACATGGCGCACGCGCGGCACGTGGCTGCGACCTGCCTGGTGCTGTACGATGCCTTGGCGCCCCAGTACCGGCTGGAACCGCGGCACCGCCTGATCCTCGAGGTGGCGGCGCTACTGCACGAGATCGGCGTCTTCGTCAGCACCCGCAGCCACCACAAGCACAGCATGTACCTCATCCTCAACAGTGACATCTTCGGCCTGAACTCGCGGGATCGTGAACTGGTGGCGCTGGTGGCGCGCTACCATCGTCGGGCGCACCCACTGATGACGCACGAACTGTACGGGAGTGCGACCCGCGAACGACGGTTGACGGTCTGCAAGCTGGCGGCCATCCTGCGCGTCGCGGACGCGCTCGAGCGCAGCCACTCGCAACGAGTCCGCGTCGAGCGCGTCGACAGCGTCGGTAATGAACTGCAGTTGCTGGTCTCGGGGGTTGCCGATCCGACTCTCGAGCGCCTGGCGCTGGAGCAGAAGGCGGCGCTGTTCGCCGAAGTCTACGGGCAGCGTGTCGTGCTCTGCCCGCGGCAGGGCTGACCGGGAGTCTGGTGCATGAGCGGGCGCCCCAAGTACATCAACCGGGAACTGAGCTGGCTGGAGTTCAACCAGCGCGTGCTGGACGAAGCGTGCTGCCCAGACTCGCCGCTGCTGGAGCGGGCGAAGTTCCTGGCCATCACCGCCTCCAACCTGGACGAGTTCTTCATGGTGCGGGTCGGCAGCCTGAAGTCCGCCCGCGAACAGAGCGCGGCGGCGACAGCGGACCCGGCGGGCTTGTCGCGCACGGCGCAACTGGCGAGCATCGGCACGCGGGTCCGTGCCATGGTCGAGGCGCAGTACCGCTGTCTGGCGCAGGACGTGGAGCCGGCCCTGCGGGAGCAGGGAATCCTCCGCCTGCGCCCGGAGACGGCGGAGGCGGCCGACCGCCTTTACCTTGAGGAGCATTTCCGGCAAGTGCTGGGGAAGGTAGTATCGCCCGCCGCCGTGGGTGGACACCGGCGCATGCCGCTGGTGCGCAACCTCGGACTGAACCTGCTGGTGCGGCTGCGGCCCAACCCCGGCCTGGGACGTGGGCACCGCCTGGCGGTGGTGCCCATCGACAACGCCGTCGAGCGTGTCGTCTTCGTACCGGCCGCCAGCGGCCTGCGCTTCATGCTGGTCGAAGACGTGATGCGCTTGTTCGGCGCGCAGCTCTTCGCCGGCGAGACCGTGGCGGAATGCGTCGCGTTCCGCATCGCCCGCAATGCCGAATGGGCCGTGGATGAAGACGGCGATATCAACCTGATGACGGGCATGAACCGCGTCCTCCGTGAACGCCGCAAGAGCGGTTGCGTGCGCCTTGAGATCGAGGCGGGGGCCTCCGTTCTGGTACGCCATTACCTGTTGCGCCAGCTTGAGATCAGCGCTCAGGACATGTATGAGATCCCGGGACCGCTGGACCTGACGCTGCTGCACGCGGTGGCCGCGACCAAGGGCTTCGACCGGCTGCGCTACGCGCCTTGGCCACCGGTCCAGCCGCCGTCGATTGACCCGACGCGCGGCATGATCGAGCAGATCGCCCAGCGCGATCTGCTGCTGGTCCACCCCTTCGAGAGTTACGAGCCCGTGGTGCGCCTGGTGGAGGAGGCGGCCGATGATCCCGCGGTGCTCTCGATCAAGATGACACTGTACCGCACCAGCCGTGAGAGCCGTATCGTGCAGGCGCTCAGCCGCGCGGCCATGAATGGCAAGTACGTGACTGCGATGGTCGAACTCCGGGCCCGCTTCGATGAGGCGCGCAACATCCGCTGGGCCATCCAGTTGGAAGAAGATGGCGTGCAGGTCATCCACGGCGTGCGCGGCCTGAAGACGCACGCCAAGATCTGCCTGATCGTGCGCCGTGAGCCGACCGGGATCGCCCGCTACCTGCACTTCGGAACCGGTAACTATAACGAGTCCACGGCTCGGCTCTACGCCGACATCAGCCTGCTCACCTGCAACGAGACGCTCGGGCGCGATGCCACGGCCTTCTTCAACGCGGTGACGGGGTACTCGGTCGAGCAGAATCTGCAGGCCCTGGCGATGGCGCCATCGGGCCTGCGCCGACGACTGCTCGAGTTGATCCGTGCCGAAACCACGCGCAGCCGTCAGGGCCACCCGGCCCTGATCATGGCCAAACTGAACTCGCTGGTGGACACGCAGGTCATCGACGCCCTCTACGAGGCCTCGAAGGCCGGCGTCACCATCCGCCTCAATGTGCGTGGCATCTGCTGCCTGCGGCCGGGGGTGAAGGGGCTCAGCGAGACCATCACGGCAGTCAGTATCGTCGACCGTTTCCTGGAGCACAGCCGCGTGTTCTACTTCGCCCATGGTGGCGAGGACCTGGTCTTCATCTCCAGCGCCGACTGGATGCCCCGCAATCTGGACCGCCGGGTAGAGCTGCTGGTCCCGGTGATCGACCTGGACCTGCGGCGCCGCCTGATCCACCTGTTGGAGGTGTGCTGCGCGGACTCCGTGAAAGGCCGGGAGATCCTGGCGGATGGGCTCTACCGGCTGCGCCAGCCGACCAGCGCCGACGCCATCGGCAGCCAGGAACAACTCTATCGCGATGCGGTCGCCATGGAGCACGAGGACCTGCAGCGGCGCCGCACCACCTTCGAACCCCTGGCCGCCGTCGGCGAAGAGAAACCCCGGCAACGGCCGCAGCGGGACTGAGGCCGCCCGCGGCCCAAGCTCCTTTCCGCCTGCATCGCCGAACCGGAAGAGTTGCGTCGAGCCGTCGAAGGCGTGAAGGACAGGATCGGCGGGTACCGCACCACGATCCTTGACCGTCACCTGTTCGACGTGATCTCGCCTCATGACCTGCTGGTGCGGCGCGAGAACGATGAGATGTACGCGCGCCTTGGCGAGGGGAGTGTGGGCAGTGCGTTCAAGATCGCGCGCCAGCAGGATCCCACGGCCACGCTGGTGTTAAGCGATGACAAGGCCCTTGTCGCTGTGGGTACCGAGCACCTGGAGGAACTGCTGCGTCACCGCGCTGGGGCTGCGGGTGTGTCACCGGGCGGCGCCAGCGCCTGGCTGACCCCGGGAGAATCGGGAAAGGCTTTGAGGACGGCCGCGCCGGCCACCTCGTGCAACTCCGCCGACGCCTTGCAGCGCGCCAGCCCCTCGGCATAGCCCCGCACCCGGAGCGCGGCCCAGTTGGCGTCCAGGCCGTGGGTTGCGGCACGCTCCAGCACTCCCACAAAGAGCGCCTGGGCCTGCGGCAGTACCAGCGC
>CAILUI010000281.1 GCA_903837355.1 uncultured Victivallales bacterium | reverse complement strand
CATACTCTTTGGAAAAGTCAAGAGGGCTCCGCACATTTCTCATGAAATTCGTCACCGGCGAAATCGATGCCCCGCGCGGTAGAACCGCAGAGCGCCCCCGGACCCAAACCAGCAGGCCCCCCCATCCAGTGACCGGTTACCACGTCTGCCCGGCATTACGAGCACCGTCTGCATAGACTGCATAAGGTATGCCACGATATGGCGGTTCTGCAAGCGCCTGGGAAAGAGGAAAGCAGCATCCCCCGCACGCCAGGCTCGGGCCACTGCCGTGGCGATGCCAGTGGTGGCCGCCGGCGGCGCCTAGTGCGGCACTGCGGCTGCCTTCCCAGGACCGTCCACGCGCCGAGCTAGTGAGGCCCGGCGCGTTGCGTAAGGCCGTCGCGCTGCCCGGCGAGCCGGGGAAGGGATGCCTCCGCTCGCGCCCGGGCGGCCCGGTGCGGCGCTGCTACTCGACCCGTTCGTAGGCCGCGCTGGCGCGCGCATCCTTCTCCTTCTCGTAGCTCGCCGTGATCTCGGCTGGGCTCAGGGCACGTTGGTAGATCCGCACCTCGTCCAGCAAGCCGACGAAGGGCTGCCAGTTGGAGCCGATAGTGAGGTCGCCGCCGGCGACGTCAAGCGCCCCCGTGAAGGCGGCCGGGATGTCCTGGGCGCTGTCCTGAGTGCCGTTGAAGTAGTACCGGGTCTTGCGGCTGGCGCGATCGAGTACGACCACCAGATGCGTCCAGGCATTTTCGGGGATGGAGCCGGCAGGCAGGTTGGCGCACCGGGCCCCGTTGGCGTCCACCATTTCCAGATAGGGCTTGCCGGCGACGGTGATATTAAGGTTCCAGTAGGTCTTCGGGAAGGCGTCCTTACTCAGGAAGCGCCGGCGTTGGTCCTTGGTGTCGATGGCGAGGGTCGTTGGGCAGATCCAGAGCTCGATGCTGAAGTCTGCGGTGCCAAACTGCAGGGTTGGGTTGTCCTTGATCGTGGCGCTGTGGGCCACCGGGTCGCAGAGCAGGGCGGCACCAAAGGCCCCCTTGGCCCAGTTCGCCTCGACGTCGGCGTCGTTAGCGCAACCCGAGAGGTCCTTGGCGGTGTAGCCATCGCCCTCCGCGAAGGTCCAGTAGCCGGCGAGCTTCTGCTCGTTGAGGGGGCGCGCTGCCCTGGCCGTAGCCGGCCGCGGTTTGGGCCGGCGCGGCGGCGGCTGGGCCAGCTCCTCCGCGGTGCCCAGCTTCAGGTTGTCGATACGGAAGACGCTGGCCGTATCGCTGGTGCTCGAGATGCCCAGCCATTCGATCTGGCGGAACGTGCTGTTGACGTAAGGCAGTTCCAGGGCCACCGGGTTCTGACCGGGAATGCGTAGGGTGAACTGGTAGGTTGCCGGGGCTTCCGCGCCGAGTTCGATGGCGATCTCCACCCGTACCCATTCGCCCAGGGGGATGGTACCGACCTCGCGGTTGCTGGCCTTCACCTTGCCGTCCGGCGCGACGGACACCGCTGGCCCGACCAGGTACGGGCTGCCGTCGTACTGCCGCACCTCAACGTAGAAGCTGGCCGGCGCCTCCTGGCTGTTGAGCATGTCCCAGGAGAGCTGGACCTTGCCACGGGTGTAGGTCTTCCGGTAGTAGAGGTGGGGCGTCCAGTTGTTCTTCTGAGCGGGGGCGTCGGTGAAGGCGAGGCTTTGGTTTGCGGTCGTCGCGGAGTCCGCGGCGACGCGGATGGAGGCCCCATTCTCGCCCGCGAAGAGCGCTCCCTCGAACGGCTCCGTACCGAGCACCTCAGTCTCGAAATCAAAGTTGATGGTGAGCGGGGGCTCAAGGGGTGGGGGAACCTCCCTGAGCGTGCGGTTCGTGACCTGTCGCGGCAAGCGCACCCAAGCGGGGTCACCGTAGAGGCCGGTCTGGCTCAGATCGATATCCTGGAAGCCCAAGGCGAGGGCCGGGGAGTTTGCCTGGAGGCGGAAGTTGCCGGCGGCCGGGTCGACGAAAAGCGGGTCGGCGACGAGCGAGCCGGCATCGTTGCCCTTGGCCTGCCAGGCCGCGAAGTCGAGGCCGGCAAAGGTGGGCGCGCCGGTGGTGCTCCAGTAGAGGTTACGGCCGAGCTTCCAGTCGCCGTTCTTCCAGACCCCGCCGAGCATCGGCGGGAGGTCGGCGTAGACGATGTTACCCTCGGCGATGTAGTGGCAGGGGATGTCCTCGCGGCAGCGCTGCAACTGCCCGCTGCCGCCCAGCGCGAAGATGTTATTGCGGATGGTGTTATCCTTGCCGTAGTGCTGGAACAGCGGACAGGTCCGGACCCGGTAGACGACGTTGTTCTCAATCAGCATCTCGGAGCTGCCCTCGTCGGGGTAGATCCCCGAGCCATGCGACACGGGGGCGTAGTTGAAGACGTCGTGGATGTGGTTGTAGCGCTCGGTGGTTCCGGGCGCGATACCGAGGGTGTAGATGCCGCCCATATCGCTCAACCCATCGCCGTTTCCAAGATGATGTATATAATTGTAGTCCAATATGTTATGATTTGCAGTACTGGGATCGAAACCCCATGACCAGCCGCACGAGATGGCGGAGTAGTCGAAGTCGCAGATCTCGTTATGGGTGACCGTGTTATACGAGCTCCTGCCGATCCACACTCCGTGGGCGCCGCGGAACAGGTAGGAGCCGTCGTGGATGAAGCAGTTGTCCACCGTGATGCGCTCGGTCGGCGTGGAGTCGTTGACCCCCCAGCCGCCGCCGATATAGACGCCGCCACCCGCGAGGTCGTGGAGGTGACAGCGTTCGACGCGGGTGTCCGCGCAGCCTTCGGCCAGCCAGAGGCCGTGCGCGCCGGTATGGGCGATCTCGCAGTCCGTGAAGCTAGCCTGGCGCAGGCCGACGGCCTGGATCAGCCCTGGCTGGTAGATCTCGGCCTGGCCGGGGTTGCGGAGGCGCCGTAACTGCGCGTTCGTGTGCTGGAAGGAAAGGCCGCGGAAATGCACCTGCTCGACGAAAGCGCCCTTGGCCGGCTCGCCTTTGAACGCGACCAGGGTCGAGGTGAGCAGCGGCGCGATGGCTTCCACGCTCGCCATGGTCTCGCCGGGGCGCGGGTAGTAGTAGAGTCTCCCCTGCGCCTGGTCAAGGTACCACTCACCGGGTTCATCGAGCCCCTCGAAAACATTCTCGACGTAGTAGCGCTGCTGTTTCTCCCAGTCGCCCATGGCCCAGGGCGCCGGCTCCCGCAGGGTGACCCGGTTCACCTCGGTGTCCACGGACTGCAGGTGATGGATGGAGGTCTCCCAGGAATGGTAGACGACGACGATCACCTCGTCGAGGTTCTCCCACGCCTTCAGGTCGCCCTCCTTGAAATAGAAGCCGCGTCGGTCGCCCTTGGAGACCGGGCCGGCGCTGCGCAGGAACTCGCGCTGGTTCGGTATGCGGGCACGGGTGGCGCGCTGGCCGTTGACGAAGAGCTGGTTGAAGCGCCAGTGGGTCGCCCCCGCCGTCTTGGGCAGGTCGACCCGCCAGAGCTTCCCGCCGCAGCGGGTGCGGCTCTGGGGGCTGTCGTCAAGCTCCCAGCCGGCGATGGGCACGCCGCCGCTGATGACGGGCTTCTCTCCAGGATAGGCCGCAAAGGTGATCGGGGCAGCCGCGCTGCCGGAATCCGCCGGGGTGAACACCAGCGGCGTGGTCTGCGGGTAGGTCCCGCCCCGCAAGCGGATGGTGATGGGGGTCTGCAGACCTCCCGGCGCGGCCTTGATCTCGCGGATGCGCGCTTGCGCCTGGGCGAGGCTGGCCAGCGGCCCGTCCGCCTCTGGCGCGTTGGGCTCCGCCGGTCCGCCTGACCAGGCGTCGTTGCCGGTCGGGGAGACGTGCAGGACCACCTCCTTGGCGGTCGTAGCCGGCTGCCCCTGCGCCGCGCCGCCCGGCATCCAGACCCAGGAGAGCAGTGCCGCTGTGGAGCAAGCGAGGAGCCGGAGTGTGCACACGCGCATCGTTACTGCCTTTCGCTGCTGCCGCGATTGCGGCAGACGGTTGCTTTTCGTCGAGATGGGGCCAGTTCTCTGGAACGGACATTGAGCGCCGCTAAACTAGTCCTTCATCGGCTTCGCCGCCGACTTGAAACGGCCGAAGGCCCTGTTCTCCTTCCGTTTCTCGGCGTAGCTGAGACCGTGATACTCCGTCTCTTTCCTGAGTTTGAGGTAGTTCTGGTACCGATCCGCGCTCAGGTCCCCGCTTTCCACGGCGCTGCGGACGGCGCAACCAGGCTCCTGAGTATGGGTGCAGTTCGAGAAGCGACAGCCCGCCGAGAAGTCAGCGATTGCCGCGAAGGTCGCGTTCATGCCGTCGGTCGTTCCAAGCAGACCCAACTCACGCATTCCCGGCGTGTCGATGAACAGGGCCCCACACTCCAGGACGAGCAGATGGCGGCGGGCGGTGGTGTGCACCCCCTCGCCCGTTGCGCTGACGGCCTTGGTCTCGAAGGCTTCCCTGCCGAGCAACCGGTTGATGAGCGTGGTCTTGCCGACCCCCGAGGAGCCGAGCAGGCAATACGTCTTGCCTGGAAGCAGAAGCGCCCGGAACTCCTCCAGGCCGTCACCCAGCGTGTTACTCAGCGGGAGGATCTGGGCCGAACAGCCTCGGCACCGTATCTGCTCGGTCCGCTGCTGCAGTTCCGCGGCCGAGATCAGGTCTGTCTTGCTGAGGACGATCCGGAGCTCAATGTGGCCTTCGTCGGCCATCACCATGTAGCGCTCAAGTCTGGCAGCGCTGAGGTCATACTGACACCCCTGGACAACGAACGCGACGTCGACATTCGCTGCAATCATCTGGTAGTCCACGGTTCTGCCGGGGGACTTCCGACGCAGGAAGGTCCGCCTCGGCAGGATTCCGTGAATGACGGCGGGACCTCCCAACGACTCGCGTCGTACGCACACCCAATCGCCCACGCATGGCACCTCAGCCGCCGCCGGATTCCCGAAACGGAACTTGCCGACCAGCTCGGCGGGGGTCTCGGCAGCGCCATCATGGACCAGAAATGCCCCACGAGCGACGGTCGTGACGCGCGCTAGGCTATGCCCCGGTTGCAGGAGGCCAGCGGCGTGCCGCTCGAACCCGTCATCGAATCCTAGAGCGCTGAGTTCCATAGTCGTTGATTCCGGTACGGGCCTGGTGTACGTCCACGCAGGCCAGGGCGATGGGGATCGAAGCCGTTTGCTGGCGGAGTCACTCCAAGCAGTATGGTGGCAGCAGATCGAGTTTGGGCGGAGTTGTTCACGGCGCGGCGGGCCGGTAGCGCAGCAGCAGGCTCGCGGCTTTGGCTGGGATGCGCAGTTCGGCGCCGTCGAGCAGTTGCTGGCCGCTGAGGGTCTTGGTCGTGCGGTTGCGGGCTTCGTCGATGAACTCGACCGTGTAGGTGGTTGCCGGGTTGACGCCCTGCAGGCCCACCAGCAGGCCGACGATGTTGCTCTCGGCATGGCGGAAGGCCAGGACCAGGCCCTCGTCGAGGTCGGCGCGGTGGAACTGGTAGGCCGTGAATTGCTCGGGCGCGGTGGCGACGCTGGCCAGCACGTAGAAGTCCCCATACCAGTACTTCTGGTTCTCCTTAGCCTCGGCGATGGAGGCCTTGGCCAACGCCATTGGGAAGCCGGTGGCCATGTAGTCGAACTGGACGATGACGCCGCCGGTGGCCGCACTGCGGAAGTCGTAGGGTTCTGGGGTCCAGGCGCAGGCGGTGTGGAAGGGGATGTACTGGCTGACGCCGGCGGTCTGGAGTTGGTTCCAGTCGGGGTGTCCGGGTGAGCAACTGGTGTCGCTACGCCAGAGGGGCAGGGAACGCATGCAGGTCTCGATGTCGATGCGCCGGCCGCCGCTGGCGCAGTTGTCGATCAGCAGGCCGGGGTGGCGGGCCCGCAATTCGTCCCACATCTCGTAGTGCCCCTCGACGTAGCGGATCTCAGTCATGCCTTGGCGGTCCGGCGCGTCGTTGGCCCGCCAGAAGGACAATGGATCGATATTGAAGTCGTTGCGGTAGATGTCGATGCCGTACTCGTCGATGCGTTTGGAGAGGAGGTCGGTCAAGAAACGGCGCGCCGCGGGGTCGTTGAGCTTGTAGAGGCCGCCGGCCTTGCCGCCGAAGACGAACTCAGGGTGCTCCTCGGCCATCTGGGTGCCCGGCGCCACGCGTTCCGGCTCGAACCAGAGGATGAACTTGAGGCCCTTGGCATGGCAGAAGTCGCTCACGGGTTTGAGGCCGTTCGGGAACTCCTTGGGCTTGAGCGACCAGTTGCCGACACCGTTGGGGAAGCCGCCTGGGAACCAGGCCGCGTCGAGCCAGAGGGTATCCGCGCCGATCTCGAAGGCGGACTGGCCGGCGGCGAGCTGCCCGGCCTCGGTGGCCCACTCGGGACGGCTCCAGGAATAGCGGTCGAAGCACTGCAGGGCGATCGGGAGGCGTGCGGGCCGGCCGGCGATCTTGGGCGCGTACTGGAAGAGCAACAGCCGGCGCCAGCGGTTGTGCGCGTTGACGCGGCTGCCCTGCCAGGGCATCAGTACCAGACGCGGACTGCGGATCTTCTCGCCGGGATGCAGCAGCAGCCGGGTCAATTCCATGCCGGCGACGAGGCGGGTCGGCCCGGCCTTGTCGCGCTCCAGCGTGGCGGCCCACTGGCCGGACCAGCCGATGGCCGCGATCAGGCCGCGGTCACCGTACTGCAGGTTGAAGAACGGGAAAGCCAGGATGGAGGAGGGCCGGCCGCCGGCCGGCGCCAGGCGCAACGGCTGCGCGATGCCGAGTTCGGTCTGGAAGGGTGCGAAGGACTTGGCGCCGCAGGCGTCACCCTCGAGCTGATGGACGACGACGGGCTGCTTGGCGTTGCCGGTGCCCAGGCGCAGGTCGAGCGCCTGAATGCCCTCAATGAGCGGTGTGTCCTGGGCGCCGGTGTTCTCGAAACTCAGGACCCAGTCGACGGCCGGGTACTGCTTGAAGGCCTGGACGACGGCGCTGACCGCGAGGCCGGTCTTGGGGTCGGCCCAGCGCACCCGGTGCTCGGTCCTGACCTCGTCCTCGTTGGTCTCCACGGTGCGCTTCCAGGCGGGCAGCAACTCGGTTGAGGCGACGCCGCCGTAGGTGAACGAGAAGGGCAGGGGGCCGTCGGCGAGCCAGGCTTGGTCACGGTCGGCGTCGAGCCAGCGCACGGTGCCGTCGGCCATCACGAAGCAGGCGTCGGCCCAGTCGGACTGGTCGTGGCTTGGGCCATCGGGGGTGGTATCGACCTTGAGTACGAGCAGCTCGGTGCCCGCCGGCAGGGCGAGGTCCACCGGCACCGCCGCGTCGCTCCCGCGCAGGGTTGGAGTGCGGAAGACCTCCTTGCCGCCGATCTCGACGCTGAACTCGACGCTGCCGCGCACGCCCTGCGTGTCGTAGTTGTTGTCGATGCCGACGAAAGCACGGAAGTGCGTCGCCCCGGCGGGGACGGTCACTGCCAGCTCGCTATTGGCATGGGTACCCAGGCCGTGCTGGAATTGGCGCTGTCCGATCCTGACCGGCGTGTCCATGCAGGACCGACCGAAGTGCAGCGTGCTGTGATCCTGGCGGCGGACGGCGATGTCGATGCGGCCTTCATGGTCCTTGCCGCTGATCCCTGCAAAGGCGCTGGCGGCCCACTCCTGCACCGTGCGGATCTCGGCTGCCCCCGCCATGATCGCATCCTCGGGGGCACGGATCGGAATGTCGCTATCCTGCATGGCTGGAGCTCCTGTTCCCAAGGCAATCAGCAATGAGCAGCCCACGACGGCAACTCGACGGTAATGCGGTTCTGACCAGTCCACGTGTTACCCCCTCGGTCATCCGACCGTGCCCGCGAAACGTACCCGCCCGCTCAGGTTCCGCCAGTGGATCAGCGTGCCATCGGGGCTGAGGGTGGGGCTCGCCACCGTCGGGGTCAGGGCGGTCAGCGTCAGTCCAGCGGGCAGACGGACGTGCAAGGCCAGGACCGGCGCGCTGCCACCGGTCAGTTCGACGAAGCCGCTGACCGTCCTCGCCGCCTGGTCGTAGTGCAGTTCGTAGGCCAGGCTGCCGAAGTAGGTCGCCAGGCCCTGAACGCGGATGGTCCCATCGTTGCCGAGCCAATGGCGGGCGGTGCCGCGCGCCAGGTGCAGGGTCTCGCCGTCCTCCATGGCCAGGGCATCGCGCAGGAAGCGCGCTACCGCGATCGGCGTCCACAGGTGCTGGCGGTCGCCAGAGCAATCCTTGGCACCGGGTTCCTGGCCGCGTTCCTCGCACCATGAGTAGAGCGGGGTGCCGTGGTTGAGCGTCGCATAGAGATAGGCCACGGCGGCGTCGCCCTGATCCCGGGTCAGCAGCACCTCGGCCAGGTTGTCAAGGGTGATGGCCACCCACATCCCGTCCTTCATCCAGCCGGTGTGGACCGGGATCCCACCGGGGCTGATGCGGGACTCGATCTGGCGGATGCTGCCGGTGATCAACTCGTGGTCTGGGGGCAGGATCTGGCACGGCCAGGCCGCATTGAGCACACCCCAGCGGCTGCCGCAGGTGTGCCCGGGAACGCCGGGGATCCAGCGGTAGCCATCGCCCTGGATGGCGCCGCGGTCCAGCGCGGTGAGCAGGTCCTGCAGCGCGGTCTGGTGGATCTGCTGCAGTTCGGCCAAATTGTCGGCCTGGCCCAGGATCCCGGCTGCCTGTACGGCCAGGGCGTCGGCATAGACGGCCCAGATGTTGTGGGGCAGGAAGATGCCGTAGAGGCTGCCATCCTCGCCCATCAGGCCGGCGTCGCCCATGCCGCGCGGCAGGAGCCCGTAGGTGAGCGGGCGTTCGCCGTGCACGAGGACGCGCATGCGGGACCGTTCGCGCTCTTGCCAACGCGAGCTGGCCAGCATCCGCGGGTAGACGGCGGCCAGGTAGCCGCGGTCGCCCGTGCGGCGGTAGTGCTCCATGACGGCCCACGACTTGAAACCGGCGCCGCCCCACATGTAGTGCCCCCAGCCTTCGGGGTCGTTCCAGTTGCCGTCGGGGCCCTGCAGGTCGAGGCAGAGCTGGTAGCCCAGGGAGGCCTCGTGCAGCAGCCCGCTCTGGCCCAGCAGGATGGCCAGGATGGCGGCTTCGAACGAGTTTGGCGCCCGGTAGACCTCAGTGCCGGGACAGGCGGCGATGTACCCTTGCGCCACCGGCTCGCGCATCACGAAGCAGTCCGCCAGTCCAGCATAGAAGGCATTTTGGACGGCGCGGTCGGGAAGACTGATGCGGGCGGCCCGGCCGATCCAGGCGCGCCAGGTCTGCTTACCGTGCTCGAACTCGCCGGCCCAATCGTGGCGCCGGAGGACCGGCAGGATCGACTGGTAGGCCCGGTAGGGGCGCACCATCCAGCCGACGCGGTGCTCGCCGGGGCCCAGTTGCCAGGCGAGGCACAGCGTGGTTGGCCCCAGCACCGGCGTTGAGTCGGCGCCGAGGGCAAAGGCGACGACCCGGTCGGCCCGGTCGCCCCAGCCGGCCAGGAGGACATCGCTGTCCCACTGCGGTTGTACCCAGGCCGGGTTGTGGCCGAGGCCAGACTTCAGGCAGCGCAGCGTCAGACGGTGCGGTTTGTCATCGTCATTCGCAACCTCCACGCGGACCATGGCCGCGGTTTGCCCGGCCACGACCTCCAGGCGCATACTCGTGGGCCCTGACTCGTAGGTGTTCGCCAGCGCCGGCAACCAGCCCTCGACGCGGGTCCAGCGGCTTTGGGCGAAGGGCTGACCATCCACCTCCGGCGTGAGCAGGACGTCCCACTCCGTCCGCGGGGTCACGAAGGCTGCCAGCGGCTTGTTGAGGAGGGTGTCGTAGGTCCACGCCAGTCGCAGGGACCCCGGCTGCACGTCGAGCAGGGTCTTGTCGCTGCTGTCGGGCAGGGCCACGGTGAGGCGGTGCGGGGTGGCGAAGGCGTAGCTGAAGTCGACACGCGGGGGTTGCTCGCTCATGGCTGTTTCCGATAGGTGATGATGGCCGCGCCGGGACGGGCTGTGAGGGCGATGGCGAGCCCCTGCTCCAGGAGTTCGCGGCCGCCCGCGCTCGTCGTGCCGGGCACATCGAGGTTGGTCAGGACATAGGTGGCGTTCGGATCCAGTCCGCGGAGTCGGAGGCGGATGGACTCGTAGGGGCTGTCCTGGCGGCGGAAGACTTGGACCATGCCTGCGCCGCTCTCGGGGACATCGAACTGCCAGCCCAGCCACTGCGTCTGCTCCAGGCTCCACGCGGTCAGGGGGTAGTAGTCGCCGTAGTAGAGATGACGCAGGGTCAGGTACTGGTCCAGCACGCGTTTGCCCCAGGCGAAGGGGAAATCGGGATAGAACGGCTTCTGTGGCCCGTCGCCCGAGTGCCACCAGTTCACGCACAGGCCGCTGCTGATGCTGCTGCGGAACTCGTAGTCGTCGCCTTCGCGGTCCTGGCTGGTGGCACTCAGTGGCACCCAGGCCATGAGGCCGAAGGTGTGGCACTGGTGGGCGACCGCGTCCCGCGGGCCGTCGGTCCGCCAGAATGGCGTGGCCCGCCCGACCGTTTCCAGGTCGATGCGCCGTCCGCCGCTGGCGCAGTTGTCGATCCAGAGGTCGGGATGGCGCGCCAGCAGGCCGTCCCAGAAGGCGTAGAGGCCTTCGATGTGGCGGATCTCGCTCATGCCTTGGCGGTCCGGCGCGTCGGCGGCCTGCCAGAACGGCCGTGGGTCCATGTTGAAGTCCTGGCGGTAGCAGCCCAGGCCGAACTCGTCGATCCGGGCGGAGATGACGTCGATCAGGAACTGCCGGGCCGCCGGGTTGCCGAGGTCGAAGAGGCAGTCGTCCTGCTGGATGTCGATGAGCCAGTCACGGTGCGTCTGGTACCACTCACTATCCCTGCGCACCCGTTCGGGTTCGAACCAGAGCATCAGCCTGCGCCCGGCATCCCGCAGGGCCCGGTCAAGTGGCTGGAAGCCATTCGGATAGAGATTCTTGCCGATGGTCCAGTTGCCCACTTCGGTGGCCCACTGGCCGGCGATGCCATCGCGGCCGTACCAGCCCGCGTCGATCCAGTAGTAGTCGATGGGCAGTTGCTGGGCGACGATCTGGCGGATGTTGTCGAGGTGGGTTTCGGCGCTCGTACCGCCCCAGTTGCCCCAGGTGATCGGTGCCACCTGTGGCTTGCCGTCGACCTGCGGCCGGCGGTGCGTCAGGATGAACCGCCGCAGCAGGTTCTGCCCGCGCCAACGGTCGCCGTTGTAGGCGAGCAGCAGCATTCGCGGTGTGCGGATGCTCTCGCCGGGGTGCAGGATGAGGTGCGTCTTGGCCATGCCCGCTCTGAGCGCCAGGCCGTTCGCACGGTTGGCAAAGTCCGCGATCCAGTTGCCGCTCCACCCCAGGGCCACCACGACGCCGCCCCCAGCGCTCTCGAGGTTGAAGAACGGCAGCACCTTGCTGGATGAGCGTCCTTCGTCGGCGGCGAGGCGCTGGCTGGACTCGAGCGCCAGGGTCGTGGTGCGCGGCGCAAAGTCCTCGAACGACGCCACGCCGCCGGTGGACCAGTGCAGGGCGGACGGACCGATACTGGGCAGCGGCAGGACTGCATCGAGGGCCTGGATATCCTCCAGGATGGGGGTGTCGGCCGGGCCGGTATTCTCCAGATTAACCACCCACTCAACGGCGGGGAAGTCGGCGTACTCGATGCCGCTGCAGCGGGCGACCAAGCCCGTGCGGGGATCGCTGTAGATGAGCGTGTGCTCGGTCCTCTGGTCGTCCAGTCGGCGCGCGGCGCGCTCGACCTTCCAAGTGCGGCTGAGTTCGGCGAACGGCGTGCCGCCGTAGACGAAGGAGAACAGCGGCTCGGGACCAAAGGCCTGGCTTTCGGGCGCCCGCAATGGCAGGTCCGCCAGCCAGAGAGAGCTCCCGTCGGCCAGCACGACCTTGGCGTCGGCCCAGTCCGCCTGGTCGCAGGAGATCCCGTCGCCGCCATCGCCGACGTCGAGGGTGAACTCCGTGGCCCCGGCGAGGTCGAGGTGCACGGCCTGGGCAGGCGTGGTCGGCCGCAGCAGCCCGGAATCGAAGGTGGGCTTGCCGCCGATGCTGACGGTGAAGACGACCGAACCACCGCCGCCGCGGGTGTTCTCGTTGAGGTCGACACCGACGGTGGCGGTGAAGGTCCGGCCGGGCTGCGGCAGGCGCACCACAACCTTGCTGACGGCATGGCAGTAAAGCCCGTGCGTATACGGCGTGTCACCCAACTGCATGGGGCCGCCATTGCGGCTGTTCAGTTGCACGGGATCGTTGTTGGCGAGGACGTACAACCCCGGCGGGGCCGGCGGGGCCGCGCCATCGCCCCCGAGCTTTGCCGCCACCCACCTCCGGGACTGGGCCATCTCGTCGGCCGTCCCGACGGCTGCGGACACCATCGCTGAAGCTCCCATCAGGACGATCTCCAGAAGCGCTGCCTGAACTCGCCGTTTCGTGACCATCTGCTACTCTCCTACTGGGGCTGTTGCCGGTCGCGTGCCCCCGGCGTGGCGTCAGCCCGAGTTGCGCGGCCCGCGCTGGCCCGGGGAGGCGCGGTCATCAGGTGTCCGGCACTCCCGTCGATGAGGGGTCCAGCGTCGCTCACTTCGGGCGCGCCGGTTCGGCACTGCAAAGCTGGCACTCTTCCCATCGAGGCAATGTACGCATCCAGGTGTACGGAGGCAAGCCCATGGAGCGGGGCCACGCACGCTGGCCATCGCGGTCACGCTCCTGGGGCGGCCACGGGGCTCGCCGGCGCTGGAGCGCGGGCGACCGGAGTAGAGCGTAATCTCCGACGCTTCCATCCCGTCGCAGTCCGCGGGCACCGGAGGATCCATCGGTCAGAAACGTGTCCCGGCACGTCAACATCCGGTTGAACCCATCCCGACCCGCCGCTAACGTAAGCTGCGCCATAAGTCACTGGTGAGACTATGAAATCAGCAATCCTGGCCCTTCTTCTGGTTGCCGCTGCCGCGCGGGCTGCGGACCTGGCGTTCTTCGTGGCTGTGGACGGCGACGATGCCTGGTCCGGGACTCTGTCGGCTGCCAATGCCCAGCGCACGGATGGGCCGTGGGCGACACTGGAGGGGGCGCGGGACCGCGTGCGACAGGTCCTGGCCGCGGCCGGGGACGCGCCGTCGGTGCCACGGATTATGGTGTTGCTGCGGGGCGGCACGCATGTGCTGTCACGGCCGTTGCTGTTCGCGCCGGAGGACTCAGGTGGGCCGGGGCGGCCGGTGGTCTACGCCGGTTTCCCGGGCGAGCGCGCCGTCGTCAGCGGCGGCCGTCGCATCGCCGGTTGGCGCCCGGCCGAGGGTGGTCTGTGGGTGGCCGAGGTGCCCAAGGGTTGGACCTTCACGCGCCTGTTTGTGAACGGCGAGCGGCGCACGCGGGCCCGCCGCCCGGACACCGATAGCTGGGGCGCCTGGCTGCAGGTGGCAGCCGGCGGGCCGCCGGCGGCGGATGCTCCCGAGGGCATGGGCAGCCGCACCTTCACCTTTGCTCCGGGGGCGATACGGGCCTGCGAGAACCTTGGCGACATCGAGATCAACTGCCTCCCGTCCTACCGTTACGCCAACTTCATCTCCACCATCGCTGCTCTCGATCCGGCGAGTTCGCAGGTCACGCTCACGGCGTTGGCCTACTACAACTTCCAGCCCGGCGATCCGTTCCGCGTGGAGAATGCGCTCGACGCCCTTGACCGGCCGGGCGAGTGGTGTGTGAACACCGTCGCCGGAACCGTGCACTACTGGCCGCTGGCGGGGGAGGATATGGCCCGTGCCGAGGTGGTGGCGCCGGTGCTGCACCAACTTATCCGTTTCCAGGGCGACGAGGCGCGGGCGGCGTGGGTGCATGATATCGAGGTGCGGGATCTGACCTTCACCCACTGCGACCGTCGGCGCTGGCACGAGACGCCGAAGCAGGACGAGGCCAACCTCCATCTGCTTGAGAGCGCCGTCCACCTGGAAGCGGCGGAACGCTGTGCTATCGAGCACTGCCGGTTCGTCGACGTTGCCGGCTTCGCCGCCCGCTTCAATCTCGCCTGCCGCAACAGCCGTTTCGTTCACAACGAGGTGGTGGGTGCCGGCGGCGGCGGCATTCAGCTCGGCGGGTATGGCCCCGGTACGCGCGATGTGAACCATGGGCACACCGTGACCAATAACCATATCCATCACAGCTCCAATGAGTTGTGGCACGCAGGCGCCATCGACGTGCGCCAGAGTGGCGGCAACCGGATTGCCACCAACCTCATCCATCACATGCCTTACACCGGCATCTGCATCAGCGGCGCCCACACGGCCTACTTCCAGCAGTACCGCCAGCGCGGCGAGGGTTTCGGCCGGGCCAAGTACAACTTCCGTTGGGCCGAGATCCCGGCGGACAACCCGCTGACGGCGGCCAGTCTCAAGCCCTTCCTGCACGGGCGCAACAACCTCGTCGAGGACAACGTGCTCTACGAGATGCTGGGCCGGCTGCCGGCGGACGGCGGCGCGCTCTACGGTTTCGGGCAGGGGCTTGGCAACGTCTTCCGCAACAACGCCGTCAGCCGGGCGCACTGCCTTGGCATCTACCTGGACAACGAGTTCGACGAGGTGTTGGTCGAGGGCAATCTCGTGGTGGACTCCGCGGCGCCCTTTGGCGGCAGTGGCGGCTCGCCGATCCTGCGTGACAACGCGCTCTACGCCCAGGGCCAGACGCCGGCCGAGGCCCGGCGAGTCTTTGCCGCGGCCCTGCGCTTGAGCGAGGCTGCGACGGGGCCGTGGTGGTACCGACCCGCGCCCCTCGAACTGACCCCCGAGCGTCCACCCAAGAGCGCCGCGCGTGCCTTTGCCGCCGATTTCGCCGCGCTGACCGAGGGCGACCTGCCCGGCCAGGGGGGCTGGAGCGAGTTTGGCCCGGGCGGAGCGGTGGCGGTGGCGCCGGGGCTGGAGACGGCGAACGTGAAGCCGGGGCTGAGCGCGGTGGCGGCCGGCGTCGACACCTGGGCGGTGATCTGGCATGGCATCAGTCTCGACCCGACCCAGGAGCTGCTGCTGCAGGTTGACGCCTGCCTGGCGGGGCCCGTCGGCCAGAACAGCTCGTTCGAGATCTACCTCAACCGCGGGCAAGTGCACGATAACGCCGCCTTCGGGATGGCTTTGCTGGGCGGTCAGCAGGGTGAGCGGCTGGACGCCGTCGGCGCGCGTCAGGACGTGGCCGGGCCACGCTTGCTGACCACCGAGACGCTGCTGCCCGGGCACTGGTATCGCCTGCGCCTGCAGGTGCAGGGCAGTGGTCTGGCCCGCCTGACCTGCCGTGATCTCACCGCGGGCGAGAAAGCGCTGCGGCCGCTGACCTTTGCCGACGGCGCGACCGAGACCACCCTCCGGCAGGGCGAGGCCTGGTCCCCCACCTGGGGGGAGTTGGATGCCCTGATCGTGCGTCTGGGCGGCCAGGCGCAGGTGGCGAATGTCGTCCTGCAGAACCCGCCGGTCGCCGCGCCGGAATGAGGCGGGGAGAGTTCTTATGACCCCCGAGCGTTCGCCGATCCTCCGTCTGGTGTGTCTGCTGCTGCTGGGAGCAAGCCTCATGGTCAGCATGGTTTCGGCACAGGACGCGCGGGTGGTGGACGAGATGCGTCGGCGAGATCAGTGGCTGGGCCAGCACCTCCTGGCGGTGGCGCCGAACCTGCCGGCGCCCCGGTCCGAGACGCCGCCCCGGCCCGCCGAGCCCGGGCTGGACGTTCTCGCCAACAACGGCCCCGTCCAGGCCAATGCCCGGGCTGGCCAGCCGTTGCGAGTCGGCGACCGGGAGTACACTCGCGGGTTGTACTGCCATGCCGTCAGCCAGGTGCTCGTGCGTCTGCCCGCGCCGGGGAGAGCCTTCACCGCGGTCGCGGGCCTGGATCGGAACGAGGACACGCTGCGCGGGAAAGGCAGCGTGGTCTTCGCCGTCACGGTGGCGGGTAAGGTCCTCTTTGCCTCCGCTACCCTGCGGGTCGACAGTCCGCCGCGGGAGGTCAGCGTGGATCTCGGCGGCGCGGACTCGTTCGTGCTGGATATCGGCGATGCCGGCGATGGCATCGGTTGGGACCAGGCGGACTGGGCCGATGCCAAGGTCACCCTGGTCGACGGCAGCGAGCTGTGGCTTGGCGACCTGCCGCTCCGCGACCTGCGCGGTGGGCCGCCGACCACGCTCGTGCCGCGCACGAGCGACCTGCCCTTCGCCTTCCGCTACGGCGGCACGTCGTCCGACGAGCTCCTGGCGACCTGGCCGCGGACGGTGGCCAGGGAGCAGCTCGACCCGCAGCGCACCCAACACACGATCATCTGGTCTGAGCCGGGGCCCGGGCTGGAGGTGCGCTGCGTGGTGGTCGAGTACGCGGACTTCCCGGCGCTGGAGTGGACGCTGTACTTCCGGCATGTCGGTCCGGGGAACGCGTCGGTCCTGGAAGGGATCCAGGGCCTTGACACGGAATTCCGCCGTGCCGCCGCCGGCGAGTTCACGCTCCACCACAATCGCGGCGACTCCTGTACGCCGGACAGCTACCAGCCTTTTGTCGAGACCCTCGGCGCCGGCGTCACCCGGCGCTTTGCACCGGACGGCGGGCGTCCCAGCAGTGGGGCCTTCCCCTACTTCAACCTGCAGACGTCGGGCGGCGGGGTGTTCCTGGCCATCGGCTGGCCGGGGCAGTGGGCCGCCTCTTTCATCAGGGATGAGGCGGACGGCCTGCGCCTCGTTGCCGGCCAGGAGCTGACCCGGATGGCGCTCCGGCCTGGTGAGACCATACGGGCTCCTCTGACCGCACTCCTGTTCTGGCAGGGCGACGAGGTGGCGCCTGCGCACAATCAGTGGCGGCGCTGGATGCTCGCCCACAACCTGCCGCGGCCCGGCGGCAAGCCGCTCGCGCCGATGCTGATCATGTGCAGCGGCGGCTTCTTCCCCGGACTGAAGGTCAGCGAGGCGAGCGAGCGGCAGTTCATCGAGACCTTCACCCGCGAACGCATCCCCCTTACCCACTGGTGGATGGACGCGGGCTGGTATCCCTGCGCCGAATGGCCCCAGGTCGGGACGTGGGAGGTCGACCACGAGCGTTTCCCGCAGGGGATCAAAGCCGTGAGCGAGCTGGCGCACGCCGGCAACATGCAGCTTATCGTCTGGTTTGAGCCGGAGCGGGTGACCGACGGCAGTTGGCTGCAACGGACCCATCCCGAGTGGCTGCTCGGGGGGAACCTGCTCGACCTCGGCAACCCGGCCGCACGGACGTGGCTCACCGACCACGTCGACCGCCTGCTCCGCGAGCAGGGGATCGACCTCTACCGGCAGGACTTCAACATGGACCCGCTGGGGAACTGGCGCAGCGGCGAGGCCGCTGACCGCCAGGGGCTGCGTGAGAACCTGCACGTGCAGGGCTACCTGGCCTACTGGGACGAACTGCAGCGCCGGCATCCGGGCCTGCTGATCGACTCCTGTGCCTCGGGCGGGCGCCGCAACGATCTGGAGACGCTGCGCCGGGCGGTGCCGCTGCTGCGCAGTGATTACCAAGCCTTTGACGGCAATCCGGCCTATGCCGCCGGCAACCAGGGGCATACCTACGGCCTCTCTGCCTGGATCCCCTTCTTCGGGCAAGGCGTCTACCAGACGGCGAGCGACCAGGCCTACTACATCCGCAGCCACCTCAGTCCCTCTTTCGGTATCTGCTGGGACGTTCGGAAGCCCGGTCTGGACTGGGATTTCTACCGCACCATGGTCGGGCAGTTCCGGCAGGTGGCGGAGTTGCTGCTGGCGGACTACTACCCGCTCACGCCATGGAGCCTCGACGAGGCCCGCTGGATCGCCTGGCAGTACCACCGTCCCGAGACCGGCGAGGGGCTGATCCAGGCCTTCCGGCGCCGGCAGAGCGAGACCGGGCGGCAGCTTCTGCGCCTGCATGGCCTCGATCCACGGGCACTGTACGAGGTTACCGATCTGGACCTCGGCCGCCTCGGGACGCCGTCGGGTGAGGAGCTGATGGCGAAGGGCCTGGCGGTCGAGATCAGTGCCAGGCCCGGGGCCGCGCTCATCACCTACAGGAAGGCGGACTGAGTGTCCATTGTGCTCGCCCTCCAGTGCCGGGGTCGGTGCCGATGATTGGAGGGCAAGGGCAGGGCTGCCGTGTGCGGCAGCCCGGACCGCCGCCGCTGGCGCTGGGCGACCGGCAGCGCGCCGGGGCGGCTGGCGCCACCCCTGTGCTCGCCCTCCAGTGCCGGGGTCGGTGCCGATGTGTGGAGGGCAAGGGCAGGGCTGCCGTGTGCAGCAGCCCGGACCGCCGCCGTTGGCGCTGGGCGACCGGCAGCGCGCCGGGGCGGCTAGCGCCACCCCTGTGCTCGCCCTCCAGTGCCTGGGTCAGTGCCGATGTGTGGAGGGCAAGGGCAGGGCCGGCGTGTGCGGCAGCCCGGACCGCCGCCGCTGGCGCTGGGCGACCGGCAGCGCGCCCGGGCGGCTGGCGCCGCCCCTGTGCTCGCCCTCCAGTGCCGGGGTCGGTGCCGATGTGTGGAGGGCAAGGGCGGGGCCGGCGTGTGCGGCAGCCCGGACCGCCGCCGTTGGCGCTGGGCGACCGGCAGCGCGCCGGGGCGGCTGTCGCCACCCCTGTGCTCGCCCTCCAGTGCCGGGGTCGGTGCCGATGTGTGGAGGGCAAGGGCAGGGCCGGCGTGTGCGGCAGCCCGGACCGCCGCCGTTG